>JBJEKT010000092.1:0-19066 GCA_051878775.1 Bacteroides sp.
TGCGGGCATCCATGATGAAGTCCATACCGCCGTGGCCACCTACTTCCTTGGCCATCTCACCATACTTCTTCAGGATGGGGTGCTGGTACTTCTCTTCGAGGGCCTTGCGGTCAGCCTCGGGCATGAAGCCGTGTGAGTTGAGGTCATCTACCTTGGGCTGTACGCCAGAGGCCTTCATCTGAGCGGCATCCAGGGCGTAACCTTCGATGGGGTATTTGTTGGCGAAGCCCTTCGTACCAGTCAGCTGGAACAGACGGTTGTAGGGCTGCGGAGTCATGACGTTGTGCTGGATTTCCACTACCTTGCCGTTGGCTGTGCGCATCAGGGTCGTGGTGTGGTCACCGTTGCGGAAGCTGTTGCAAGTAGAGTCGGCACGCTCCTCCACGAGAGCCTTACCTACCACTGACTTGGTATCCATAGCTACGAGGGTCGTGAAGCGGTCGCCGCGGTGGATGTCGAGGCACTGTGCCACGGGGCCGAGGCCGTGTGTAGCATAGACGTCGCCACGATGACGCATGTTGTAGTCCAGACGCCAGCCCAGCTTATCGTTCTCGCCGTTCTTCCAGTAGTAGTCCCAGAAGGGCTCCAGGTTGTGGATGTAGGCACCCTGTGCACGAACCACTTCGCCGAATACGCCGTGCTGTGCCATGTTGAGGGCGTTCATCTCAAACCAGTCGTAGCAGCAGTTCTCCAGGATCATGCAGTGCAGGCGCTTGGATTCGCTCAGGTTGATGAGCTCCCAGCACTCCTTCAGGTTCATGGCAGAGGGCACTTCGATAGCCACGTTCTTGCCGTTCTCCAGAGCGCACTTGGCTACCAGGAAGTGGTGCAGCCAGTCGGCAGCTACATAGACCAGGTCAATGTCATCGCGTTTGCAGAGCTCCTCATAGCCTGTCTCACCATAATAGATGGCAGCCTTGGGCAGCGAAGCAGCCTTTAGGTACTTCTGGCAACGCTCAGCACGCTTCTGCTCATAGTCGCAGAGGGCTACAATCTGGGTGCCGGGGATGTGAGTGAAGCGTTCCACTGCACCGGGACCGCGCATGCCCAGGCCGACGAAGCCTACGCGTACGACTTCCATCTTGGGCAAAGCCAACTGAATGACGCTTTGCTGTCCAGCGGGACGTTCGGGGGTTACTACTTCAATGGTTCCTGCGTTCCATTGCCACTGCGTGCCATTTTCATTGGTGTGCAGTTTCGGAGCGCTTGACGTACAAGATACGAGCGCTCCAGCCAGGCAGAGACCTGCCATTAGATGCTTAATGTTCATGAATACTTAATTTATTAAAGGTTATGGTTGAAAGTATTTCCAAATTTTTGCTGCAAAGATAGTACAATTTTATCAATCTACAATCATATCAACTACTTTTCTGCAAAAATTATGTGATATTTAGGATATCAAGTGAACTCGTGGGATTTCATTCAGCATGCAATGATATCTATTTCTCTTTTTCAGAAAATGAAAAGTGGATTGTTTTTGTTATCCAGATGCGCCCTAACCTGTTGTTATCTGACAAAGAGATGGATTAAGTGATTCGTTAGGTTAAAAGGAGATAGTGATTTGTACTCTTGTGCTATGAAAGATGAGAGTGCGTCAGTTTTACTGATTATTCTTGAGCCATTCTACACGGCGTTGGTCGGGCAGATGCTTCACCTTGAAATCAGAGAAACGGGCCTTGAAACCCTGTCCATCAGGACACGCAGCAACAGGACCGACCTGCAGCGGACAATTATCCTGCATCCAGAGGGTACGCATCATGGTGTACTCCTTGTCATCAAAGCTGTAGAAAATCTCAATGGCATCCAGACGACGGACGGCCTTTAGCCAAAGGTAGGGTACCGGCTTGTCGAGCTGGATAACACTCCAATCAGAGGTGTGATGCGTCACTACGGTAGAGATGTTGTATTTGCCATCTACAAACTCGATGCCGAACTTCACATAATTCTCGTGATCCTTCCGAATCATCATGCCCGCCTGGTCGAAGCGAACCTTATACTCGCCGCTCACCTTGATTTTTGCCTCAAACTCCCCGCCGTACGTGGCATAGAGGAAAGGCCCGTCGTCCACCGTGAATCCGTAATGGGCGATACGCCAAAAATCGGTTTGAGCAGGTACATCCATCTCCAGCGTACCTTTCTCAATCGTGTATGACTCCGGTTCGTTGAACCATTGCATTTTCTCAAGTGTCTGTGCCTGAGTTGATAACCCATAAGCTGCTACCAATGCAGCAAGAATTGCTTTCGCTTTCATGTTAATCAATTTTTTTATCTATTATCGGATTTGGGTGCAAAATAACGGCTTTATGGGGAAATTATCAATAGTGATTTTTCATTATTTCGCACCCAGAATACCCAAATTACTCGCCATCACTATTTTTTACTTTGTAAGGAACGTGGTGACAGGGTACTCCTTTTGAGGGGATACTCTATCGTTACACTATTGTAATTAGGAGGTGAACTCGATATGAACTCGATATGAAGTCGATATGAACTCGATGCAGAATTAGACTTTCATCGACTTCAAATCGACTTCATATGGACTTCATAGTAGCGTAGCCATAGTGTAGGTTTAGTGTTACCTTAGCCCTGCTTGGGAGTGTAGATGTATAAATGTTTCTTTTGTCTTGGAAAGATTATTTGCACGTTTTGCGGAAAAGGTGTATTTTTGCCACGCTGTTTGGCCGCTGGCGTGCTGGCAGCATTTAGTTCGGACGATTATGAAGCATATAGAAGAACAACCTAATACCTCTCCAGCTGTGCCTGATGTGCTGGCACTGGCTTGCGAACCGATTCCCTGCGTGCGGATAGCCTTTATCGGACTGGGCAAGCGGGGCAAGGAGTCTATACACCACTTCATGCACATGCAGGGGGTGGTCATCCAGGCGGTATGTGACCTCAACGAGGAGAACCTTCACTTTGCCCGCTCCCTCATGGCTCGTCATGGCAAGGCCTTACCCTGTGAGTACCGCCGTGCTGACGATTGGCGCGAAGTGTGCCGCCGTGAGGACATTGACCTGGTCTATGTCTGCACTAACCGCGAGCGTCATGCAGAGATAGCTCTCTACGCCATGGAGCAGGGCAAGCATGTGGCGCTGGAGGTACCGGCAGCCAATACAGTGGCCGAATGCTGGGCGCTGGTGGATGCAGCCGAAGCCACCCGTCGCCACTGCCTGATGCTGGAGAACTGCTGTTACGACTGGTTTGAACTCACCGTGCTCCATATGATTCAGCAGGGAGTGCTCGGCGAGGTTTTTCATGCCGAAGGGGCTTATATACACGATCTGCGCTACCTGGACTTCGGGCAGCGCATGTCGTACAACCGTCTTTGGCAGATGGAGGGCAATCCTTATCCCACTCACGGACTGGGACCGATTTGCCAGGCACTGGGCATCCACCGAGGCGACCGCATGGCGTGGCTCACCTCTGTGTCAGGTGGGCAGTTCAACTACCCCTCATTCAGCCAATCTCTCTCCCCTGAGGCATTTACTTTAGGTAATATCAATACTACCCTCATCAAGACAGAGCGCAACAAGACTATCGTACTGCAGCATGACATCTCCAGCCCGCGTCCCCGTACCCGTCCTTTTTTGGTGAGTGGCACGGAGGGGTTTGCGCAGAAGGGTGAACCACATCTGTTGACGCTGGAGGCTCATCCTGATGCGACGGTCGATGAGCTGCTGAAGCGCTACGAGCACCCCTTTGCCAAAGAGGTGGGGGAACTGGCCCGTCGCGTAGGAAGCCACGGAGGGATGGACTTCATCATGGATTATCGCCTCATCCACTGCCTGCAGCAGGGACTCCCGCTCGACATGGACGTCTATGATGCCGCTGAGTGGTCGTGTATCATCGAACTCTCAGCCCGGTCGGTAGCCAATGGCTCCCGGCCAGTCGAGATACCCGACTTCACCCGGGGCCGCTGGCAGAAGATTTAGCCGTAACTCCTTATTTTTTGAGTTACGGCTAAATAATGATGGGGCTTCCTGCTTAATGGCCTTGCATCATCACGCCGTTCATTTCGCTGTTCTGGTCGCGTCGGTCAATGAGATCGTCGTTGCCGGCCTTGGCTACGCGTTGCTTAGGCTTGAGGTTACCGAGGCGGAGGTTAACGCTGAGTGTGAAGCTGCGGATGGGCACATGGGTGGTCACCGAGTTGGTGAAGTCGGTGCCGCGCGTGATATTCTCCACTTTCAGGTCTTTGCAGAAGGGGTTGACAGCCACGATGCTCACACTCATCCTATCCTCCTTGAGGAAAGATTTGGTCAAGCTGAAGATGTGCATGTTGATGCCTGAGGTCTGCCCTTGCAGGCTGAGCGTGCGGCTGTTGCCCACGTAGGTGCCGCTCACACGCAGGCTCCAGGGCAGGGTGTGCTGCAGTGAAGCCATGCTGCTCTGCTGCCAGCCGTGGTTGCGGTAGCCTGTGGAGGCCGACTGCAGGTGGACGTAGCTCGTGGCCGAGTTAAGCGTGAGGCGTGTCTTGGGGCCGAGGTTGAGGTTGACGAAGAGGTTGAGCTCGGTGCTGCGGCGCTTGCCTACATTGCCGTAGGTGGTGTAGAGCACGCCGTCGTCTTCTTTCCAGGTCATCTCTTCGATGCTGTTGTTCTGGAAGGAGTGGCGCAGGGTGGCGTTGAGCATCAGCAGGCCGGTGAAGAGGCTGTAGTTCATGTTGAGATTGTGTGCTTTCTCGGCTGAGAGGCCCGGATTACCGTAGGTGATATGTGTGGGGTCCTGGTCGTTGACGAAGGGGTTGAGGTATCCGATGCCTGGGCGCGAGATGCGCATGTTGTAGCCGGCACCCAGCTGTTGCCCCATGGCGGGGGTGTAGCTCAGTGAGAGTGAGGGGACGAGGTTGTCGTAGTTGAGGCCAAAGTCCTCGCCATCACCCTTGAAGTAGTTTACCTGCTGGTCGGTGTATTCGTAGCGCAGGCCGGCTTTCAGCCCGAAGGCTTTGTGCTGCAGGGCGTAGCTGCTGTATAGGGCGGCAATGTTACTCTCATGCCGGTAGTCCAGTTGCGGTGTCAGGGTTTCACCGTAGAGCACTTCACTCGTGCCTCGGCGCAGAATGTACTTCGCCCCCGTCTCCAGCGTCTGCCCCTTGCCCAGGGGATGAGCATAGTCTGCCTGGAAAGTGTGCTCCTGCAGGTTGTTGCGGTCGGTGTTGATCCAATCCTCAAATCCAGCCTCGTGGGCAGCTTCTGCACTGCCGTCGATGCTGAAACGGCTGGCGTTGCGGTTCTTGCGGGGCTGTGTACTGATGCGGTAAGCCAGGTCGAGTGTGTGAGCCTTGTTGTCGGCAAAGGTGTGTCGGTAATCCAGGCTGCCGTTGATGGCCGTGTTGTAGGCATGGTTGTTGATGCGCGTGTCGTAGCCGAAGGGGGTGCTGCCATCGGGCTGGAGGTAGCGGGTGGCTCCCCAGCCACGCGTCTGTTGGGGCATGTTGGTGAGGCCCACCGAGGCGCTCAGCGTGTTGAGCGTATCGATTTCGTAGGTGGCGTCGAAGTTGCCAAACAGGGCCTGTACATGGGCTGAGGCTATGCCGGTGCTGCTGATGCCGCTCTGGTCAGCACGCTCCTGCAGCGTCTCGTTCTCACAATCCTTGATGCCCACATGGATGGCGTTGAAGCTGCTGGAGAGGGTGAGCTTCCCCTTCTGTACCATGGCGTAGAATCCTCCGCCCTGCTGGCGTGAGCCTCCCATGGCCATCAGGTTGAGGCTGTAGCCCTCCATGGCCTGGTCGTTGCCTACAAAGGTGATGTTGAGCACACCGCCCACGCCCTCGGCATCATACTTGGCTCCTGGGTTGGTGATGACCGAGACCGACTTCACCATGTTGGCCGGTATGGCCTTGAACGTCTGCGAAGGGTTGGCGCTGAGCATGGCGTTGGGTTTGCCGTTCACAAAGACCTGGAAGCTGCTGCTACCGTTCACCTTGATGTTGTCTTCACCATCCACGGTGACCAGGGGCACCTTGCGCAGCATGTCGAGCAGGGTGCTGCTTTTTGAGTCGGGGTCGTCAGCCACACTGTAGGCCAGTTCGTCCACATCCATCTTGACCAGCGGCTTCTGTGCCACCACCTCCACGCCTTTCAGCATCTCCGAAGCTTCGCTGATGAGCAACTGTCCCAGGTTGGCACGGGGTGAAGCCGAACTGACGCTGAAGGGGCGGATGATGGGGTTGCGGCCCACCGAGGTGACTACCAGGCAGTAGCTGCCTTGCCGCTTGAGGGGAAGGTTGAAGCCTCCCTGCATGTCCGTCACGCCCAGCGCTACGGGCACGGTATCAGCAGGCTGCCTTTGTGGCTGCTTGAGTACGCGCAGGGTAGCTGACGGTTCGCCTTCCAGGGTGAGTGAATCTACTACAGAGCCCGCTACGCTGTAGGTCTGGGCTTGTGCTTGTGTGGCTGAAGTGGTGCAGAAGGCAACCACCAGCAGCAGGATTGCGGAAATCTTTTTCATTGTTATCGCATGTTTTGTTTTTTACTACTTGTTCCTTTTTTTGGAGGTGTTTTCATCCTATTTGTCTCGGCTGGTGCCGTTTTATCACACGGCAAAGGTGAATATTTCCCTTTGTTGTAGGGATTGATCTTCGCGCTGCCCCTGGTGATGGCTTTGGCCGAGGCAAGCCTGGAGGAGCTCCTCCACCGCATCAGTTGAGGCTCTAAAAAGAAAAAAGCAGAGATGATGTCTCACCTCTGCTTTGCTTTATACCTTTTATATATAATAAGGAAAAACCTTATTTCTTGCGGTTACCGTAGCGGCTCATGAACTTATCTACGCGACCGGCGGTGTCAACCAGCTTCGACTTACCAGTGTAGAAGGGGTGCGAAGTGTTAGAGATTTCCAGCTTTACCAAGGGATAAGTTTCGCCTTCGAACTCAATCGTCTCTTTGGTGGCTACAGTTGAACGTGACAGGAACATATCGCCGTTAGACATGTCTTTGAATACTACGGGGCGATAATTCTCGGGATGAATACCTTTTTTCATTGTTATGTTTCTTTTAATTTATTATTCTACTTTGTTTTGATAACTATTTGGTAAAAACGTGTAATGGTCATTTTTCGAGCGGCAAAGATAATACATTTCTGTGAAACAAAAAAAAGTTGGCCAAAAAAATAGGATTATTCCATTTATTTTCTGATTTTTGTAGCCCGAAAACATCAAATTTACCCGAAATGAAGCATTGTCTATTGACTTTTATCTGCTTGGCCTGCCTGTTCAACGCCTCGGCGCAGCGGGGTCGCAACCGCCTCTATAGTGTGGCTTTTTATAACTTGGAGAACCTGTTTGACACCATACACGATGTGGGCAAGAACGACCAGGAGTTTCTGCCAACAGGCAGCTACAAGTGGACTGCCCGGAAGTATGAAGCAAAGCTGGGCAATATGGCCCGTGTACTGAGTGAGCTTTCGCGGAGCGAGGTGAGCATAGGGCCGGCCTTCATTGGTGTGGCTGAGGTGGAGAACCACCGCGTGCTCGATGACCTGCTGGCGCAGCCGTCGCTCCGCCAGTACCGCTACATCCATTACGAAGGGCCCGACAAGCGGGGCATTGACTGTGCCTTGCTCTACGACCCGCGCCAGTTCAAGGTGAAGCGCAGTCGGCTGGTGCTCTCCGAACCATTTCAGGGTGACACGGTGCATCTTACGCGTGGCTTCCTCATCGTGAGCGGCAAGCTGGCCCGTGAGCGGGTCTGCGTCATTGTCAATCACTGGCCTTCGCGTGGGGCTGAGTCACCCGTGCGTGTACATGCAGCCCGTCAGGTCAAGGCGCTCAAGGACTCACTGCTTCGTGATGACCCGAAGCTGAAGCTGATTGTGATGGGCGATATGAACGATGACCCGATGGACGAGAGCCTCCAGACACTGGGCGCACGCAAGCAGCGCAGCGAGGTGGCCGACGGCGAGTTCTACAATCCCTGGTGGGGCGTGCTGGAAGATGAGGGTCAGGGAACCCTGCTCTACAAGGGCAAGTGGAACCTCTTTGACCAGATTCTGCTCTCCTCATCGCTGCTGGGCGAGGGGAAACGTTTGCGCTACGACCACCACCAGGTATTTCGTGCACCCTACCTCTTCGAGCAGGAGGGGAAGTATAAGGGCACCATCCTCCGCACCCATGCCGGTAGGAAGTGGCTCAACGGCTACAGTGACCACCTGCCCACTATCGTCTATCTGCGGCGGGGAAAATAATCCCGAAAAGTGCAACATGGGGTTGCCAATATGGGCTATTGGATGGGGCTACGGTGTAAATGATGCTTGATTTACGTCAAAAGTGCAAAAAGAAAAGGCGTATCGGTTGGCAGTTTTGGACAAAAATGGCTATTTTTGCAGCAGAATTTGATTCACTAACAAATAAAACTTTAAACAAATGGTTAATTACAAGGAATTAGGTCTGGTAAACACCAAGGAAATGTTTGCCAAGGCTATCAAGGGTGGTTACGCTATCCCCGCTTTCAACTTCAATAACATGGAGCAGCTGCAGGCTATCGTTAAGGCCGCTGTAGAGACCAAGTCTCCGGTTATTCTGCAGGTATCTAAGGGTGCCCGTAACTACGCTAACCAGACTCTGCTTCGCTACATGGCTGAAGGTGCTGTGGAATACGCTAAAGAGTTGGGTTGCAACCATCCTGAAATCGTGCTTCACCTCGATCACGGTGACAGCTTCGAACTCTGTAAGTCATGCGTTGACATGGGCTTCTCTTCAGTTATGATCGACGGTTCTCACCTCCCCTACGAGGAGAACGTTGCCCTGACGAAGAAGGTGGTTGACTATGCTCACCAGTACGGTGTAACCGTTGAAGGTGAACTCGGTGTACTGGCCGGCGTTGAAGACGAGGTTTGCGCTGATCACCACACTTATACCAACCCCGAAGAGGTAATCGACTTCGCTACCCGCACGGGCTGCGACTCACTGGCTATCTCCATCGGTACTTCTCACGGTGCTTACAAGTTCAAGCCCGAACAGTGCCACGTTGACCCCGCTACGGGCCGTCTCGTTCCTCCTCCCTTGGCTTTCGAAGTACTCGATGGCGTTATGGAGAAGCTGCCCGGATTCCCCATCGTACTGCACGGCTCTTCTTCTGTTCCCCAGGAAGAGGTGGAGACCATCAACAAGTACGGCGGCAAGCTGGAAGCTGCTATCGGTATCCCCGAAGAGGAGCTGCGTAAGGCTGCTAAGAGCGCTGTCTGCAAGATCAACATCGACTCTGACTCTCGTCTGGCCATGACGGCTGCCATCCGTGAGGTATTCGCTACGAAGCCCGCTGAGTTTGACCCCCGCAAGTACCTGGGTCCCGCTCGCGACAACATGGAGAAGCTCTACAAGCATAAGATCATCAACGTGCTTGGTTCAGACAACAAGCTGGCTCAGCTGGATTAATTCTGCTCCGCTCAGGAACAGATAATTCCATAAGCAATAATCCCCGCAAGGTCTCTAAGCCTTGCGGGGATTTTTTATGGCTTGCTGTGAAGCTTGATTTATTTCTCGTCGCTCTTGCGGATGGCCACACGGCGTATCTTACCGCTGATGGTCTTGGGCAGTTCATCCACAAACTCGATGACACGTGGGTACTTGTAGGGGGCGGTGACACGCTTCACGTGGTTCTGCAGCTCCTTGATGAGCGCCTCGCCGGCCTGCTCCTTGTAGGCCTTGCTCAGCACGATGGTGGCCTTCACCACCTGACCGCGTATCTCATCAGGCACACCGGTGATGGCACATTCCACCACGGCAGGGTGAGTCATCAGTGCACTCTCCACCTCAAAGGGGCCGATGCGGTAGCCCGAGCTCTTGATGACGTCGTCAGCGCGGCCCACGAACCAGAGGTAGCCGTCCTCATCCTTCCAGGCCACGTCGCCCGTGTAGTAGATGTCATCGTGCCAGGCCTCGTGGGTGCGCTCCGCGTCGCGGTAGTACTCCTTGAAGAGGCCCAAGGGCTTGCCGCGGTGGGTACGGATGACAATCTGTCCCTGTTCACCAGCCTCCACCGAGCGGCCGTCGGCATCAATCAGATCGACATCATACTGCGGGTTGGGCAGGCCCATGCTGCCCGGCTTGGGAGTCATCCAGGGCATGGTGGCCACGGTCAGCGTGGTCTCCGTCTGTCCGAAGCCCTCCATGAGGCGGATGCCCGTGAGTTGCTTGAAGGTGTCAAACACGGCGGGGTTGAGCGCCTCGCCGGCGATGGTGCAGTACTCCAGGTGGCTCAGGTCATACTTCGTCAGGTCCTCGTGAATCAGGAAGCGGAAGATGGTGGGCGGTGCGCAGAGCGAGGTGATGCGGTAGTCCTGAATCTTCTGCAGGATGTCAGCGGGGGTGAACTTCTCGTGGTCATAGACGAAGATGTTGGCTCCGGCGAACCACTGTCCGTAGAGTTTGCCCCATACGGCCTTCCCCCAGCCTGTGTCAGCGATGGTGAGGTGCAGGCTGCCTGGGTGCAGGTTATGCCAGATGGCTCCCGTCACGATATGTCCCAGAGGGTAGGTGAAGTCATGGGCTACCATCTTGGGCTCACCTGTGGTGCCGCTGGTGAAGTACATCAGCATGATGTCGTCGTTGTTGTTCTTTTCGGCGGGACGCACGAAGGGAGCCGCCTCGCGGATGCCCTGCTGGAAGTCGAGGAATCCCTCGGGTATCTCGGGGCCTACGCTCACTACCTGCTTCACGCTGGGTGAGGCTGGGAGCGCTTCGCGGATATGGTCGGTGATGACCTTCTCTCCGGCACAGACGATCATCTTGATGTCCGCAGCCTTGGCTCGATAGACGATGTCCTTCTTGGTGAGCAGGTGGGTGGCGGGGATGACCACGGCACCCAGCTTGTGGAGGGCCAGGATGGAGAACCAGAACTCGACGCGTCGCTTCAGGATGAGCATCACCATGTCGCCACGGCCTATGCCCAGCTGCTGGAAGTAGGAGGCGGTCAGGTCGCTGTAGTGCTTCATGTCGGCAAAGGAGTATTGCCGGTGTTCACCCTTGTCGTTGGTCCAGAGCAGGGCTGGCTTGTCAGGCTCCTGGGCGGCCCAGCCATCTACCACGTCGTAGGCGAAGTTGAACTGCTCGGGCACACGGATTTCCAGGTTGCGTATAAAGTCCTCTTGTGAGGAGAATGTGGTTTGCTTTAGATATTGATTCAGCATCAGTGTCTTTAGTGATTAGTGATTAATGATTAATGATGGGTGGTTACATGATGATGGCCAGGAACTTGACGGTACGCTGGTCGAGGGCTTTCATGCCGTGGGGCAGGGTGGAGTCGAAGTAGATGCTGTCCCCCTGGTTGAGGGTGAGCTCCTTGCCGCCTATGCTGAGCAACAGTCGGCCTTCGAGCACGAGGTTAAATTCCTGTCCGGCGTGGGTGTTGAAGTGCATCGGTGTGTTGTCGGGCTTGGGTTCTACGCTCACGATGAAGGGGTCGGCGGTGCGGTTCTTGAATCCGGCAGCCAGCGACTGATAGCGGTAGGCCTTGGTGCGCTCAATGCTTACCCCCTTGCCTGCGCGGGTTAGGAAGTAGGTGCTCATCTTGGGCTCCTCGCCGAACATCAGCGCATCGAGGGCCACGCCACACTGGCGGGCTATCTTCTGCAACAGGCTGACGGAGATGTCGTGTTCTCCACTTTCGGCTTGGGTCAGTTCATCGGCGCTGAGCTGGCAGTTGGCGGCCATCTCCTCCACCGAGAGGTCGAGTACGTCGCGCAGCCCGCGCAGACGCTCTGCAATTTGTTTGATTTGTTCGTCCATAATTCTTGTTAGGGATGAGGGATTAAGGATAAGGGATAAGGTTGTTATCCACAGGTTTATTTATCTGCTTAGCAGCTGGCTTTGATGGCTTTGATCAGGGCGCTGCTGAAGCCTTCGTGCTCCAGGGTGTTGATGCCCTTGATGGTGATGCCGCCAGGGGTGCAGACCTTGTCAATCTCCACCGAGGGATGGGTGTCGTTCTGCAGGATGAGCTCGGCGGCTCCCTTCATTGACTGCGCCACCATCTTCATGCCGTCCTTGGGGTAGATGCCCAGCTCAATGCCGGCCTGCATGGCGGCCTGGATGTACTTCAGGGCGTAGGCTATGCCGCACGAGGTCATGGCTGTGGCGGCAGCAATCTTTGATTCGGGAATCAGCATGGCTTGTCCCATAGTCTGGAAGATACGGAGAATCTGTTGCTCATCCTCTTCGTCCGCCCCCTGGCTGGCCATGAGGGTCATGCTCTCGCCCAGGCTGATGGCCGTGTTGGGCACGAGGCGGAAGAGTGCCTTCTGGTGGAGGCCTGTCAGCTCATCCAGTTGCGCCAGGGTGATGCCTGCGGCCACCGAGATGACTATCTGTCTGCCTTCGCTCCAGGGAATCTCGTGGCAGACGGGCTCCATGAGCCAGGGCTTCACGGCCAGGATGATGATGTCAGCATCCACAGCTGCCTCGCAGTTGTCGGTAGTGACATTGATTTCTGGGAACTCCTTCTTTAGAGCCTCGAGTTTGGGCCATGAGGGGTTTGACACATAGATATCATCTGCTGTGAAGGGACTTTGTGGGCCGCACAGTCCGCGTGCGATGGCGCCACCCATGTTTCCGGCACCGATTATTGCTACTTTCATCTTTGTTTTAGTGGTTGGTGATTAGTGATTGGTGATTAGTGGTTGGTGATTAGTGATTATAATTTGCGGTGCAAATTTACGCTATTTTTTCAATATATTTTAGTTTTTAGTTTTTAGTTTTCAGTTTTCAGTTTTCAGTTTTTAGTTTTTAAGTTTTTTGTCAAAGAAGTGAATCACCTCCTGCTGCATGGCGCGGTTGAAGAAGTGCTTCTCGTCCCAGAGGCGGGTGGTAAGTTGCTGTTCAGCTCCCTGGCTGCGCCAGACCTCATGCAGGTGATGGTAGGCATCCTCTACGCCACTCACGGGGAAGAGTTTGTCGCGCGTGCCGTTGAAGAAGAGTGTCGGTTTGGGGCAGGCCAGGGCGGCCACGTGGGGGTAGTCCATGTAGCGGCGCAGGGTGGGGACGAGCATTGAGAAGGCTGAGCCGCCCTTGTTCTGGTTGTTGGTGAGCGTCATCAGCTGGTCGGTGGTGTTGAGCCAGCAGATGGCAGCTGAGCAGCTCACTACGTCGCTCCAGGCAGCCAGCATCCAGGCTCTGTAAGCCCCCATCGAGAAGCCCAGGCAACCGATGCGATGGGAATCTACCATGGGGAGCGAGGCCAGTAGCTCGGCACTCCGCAGGTCGTCGGCGTGGATGACGGAGGGCCATGAACTGCCCATCTGCATCAGGTTGGACGCCAAGGCTTGCTGGACGTCGTAGTTGGGTCCCTCCTGGCAGCCACGGTCGCCCCAGAAGAGGGCATCCACGCTGAGCACCACGTAGCCCCGGGCAGCCAGTGAGTCACCCACAAAGCTGGAGTCATAGCAGCGTGTGGCCCACTCCTGTGCATCTTGCATCAGCTCCTGGCTCACACCGAAGGGGCGCACCATCTTCTCCTTGCCGATGGTGAAGTGGGCTCCGTGGTCGTGGAGCAACAGCACGGCGGGGAAGGGACCCTGGCCTTCGGGCACGAGCAGGTAGGCAGGTACACGGCTCCAGGCAGAGACGTTGAAGGTGATGCGTCGCGCCTCGTAGCGACAGCTGGGGGTGGCTTGGCGCTGTTCGGTGGCCTCTACTTGCAGATTCCAGTCGTCCGGTGGGGGAGGGAGGAGCTGCAGGCAGTCGGTGAGGAGCTTTCGCCCTTCGGTACGCCAATGGTCAAAGTCAGTGATAGGGCTCTCTCCCCAGGCCATGGGGAAGGTGAGTTGCTGCTTCAGCTGCTCGTAGAAGAGGGGCATCCGGCGGGTTATTTCGTGGCGTGGGGTGGAGGCCGTGTCGGCTGCCGAGAGGGAGGTTTGCTGGGCGCATAGCGGAGAGATAACCGCTGTGAGCAGGCAGCAAAGCATCGTGAGGAAGAGTTGCGTCATATATATAATAGGTATAAGGATGAAATGCTCCGCAAATGTAGCGCAAAAAACAATAATTCCACATTTTTGGGCGGATAATCTACACCTACCTCTACTAAATAGCCTACTTTTGCACCACACAACTTGAAGTTTAACCCCAAAGAGATTGCATATCATGACATCGAATACGCCTTTTCACCTGTGTAGAATCTGTAGAGTCCGTACAATCTGTAGTTTATACATCCTCTCCCTGCTGATGTTGGGCATTATGGCCTGCAGTTCTTCCTCGCCGGCTCAGGCCGATGAGCCCGAACTCCCCGTTCAACCCGAAAAGCCTGCCGAAGAGGAGAAGCCACAGCATACCCAGCCTTCTGCCTTGCCTGGTCAGCCGGTAGGCTTTGCCAGCCTCACCGCCGCTCCCACTGGAGGCGAGGGTGGACAGAGTGTGATAGTCACTACCGCTGCCGAGCTCGGTACCGCCCTGAAGCGCAGTGAGCCCCTCATCATCTACTTGCAGGGTGAAATCACCTTCACCAACATCCTCTCCGTGAAGGCTTCTAATAAGACTCTGCTCGGGATGACCGGCTCGAAGCTGGTCAGCAAGCAACGCGATGCTTCCACTTCGGGCATCCTTTACTTCAAGGAGGGCTCCACCAACCTCATCTTGCGCAACCTCACCTTCGAGAGTGCCGGAGCTTACGACTGCGACGGCCGTGATAACCTCTGCATCGATGGCACCACCCGCATCTGGGTGGACCACTGCGACTTCCAGGACGGCGTGGATGGCAACTTTGACTGCAAGAATGCTTCTGACGAGATCACAATCAGCTACTGCCGCTTCCGCTACCTCAAGGCTCCGCTGGCCGGAGGTTCAGAAACGGACGACCACCGCTTCTGCAACCTCTGGGGCTCAAGCGACTCGCAGACACAGGATCGCGGCCACCTGCGCACCACCTTCCTGGGCTGCTGGTGGGATGAGGGATGCCGTGACCGTATGCCCCGTGTGCGTTTCGCGCAGGTACATATCGTGGAGTGCCTTTACAGTAGCTCCGTCACCAGCCGATGCATAGGCTTGGGCTATGAGGCCAACGTCTGCGTGGAGCGCTCCGTATTCCGCAGCATCAAGCAGGTCTATAAGGATTACGTAGGTAGCGACTCCTCCCACCAGGGCAGCATCTCCTTTGCCGACTGCCTCTTCCCCAGCTCCACCGCCGCCACCTCGCTCGGCACCGCTTTCACCCCGCCCTACACCCTCACTGCTCCCCTGAAGGCTGCCGAAGTAGAGGCCAAGGTAAGAGCCGAAGCCGGAGCCACACTCAGTATCAAGTAAGGCAGCCCCTTTCTAGGCCATTTTGCAATCTGGGAGATTAAATTTTCCACGAGGAATGAGCGAAGCGGAGGATTTTACGGGGTGCTGCAAGTTGCACAGTTAACTCTTCACGTCTGAAGTGTTTGCTTCTTACAGCTGAAGAGTTAACTCCCCAGCGCTGGAGAGTTAACTCTTCAGAAAGTCACTTCCAGGTTACAACCGGCAGCGGTAGAGTTCAGCCACGGCTTGCTCGTACTGGCTTTGCAGCTCGATGAGGTTATTCTCACTCTCATAGACCAGGGTGGCCTCTACGAAGTAGTCTATCAAGCTGATTTCTCCCTCCTTGAGCGCCTTCTCCAAGAGGGCGAGGTGCTGTTGGCCACTGAGCGTTTGGCGGTAGGCCTCTATCTGCTGATGTAGCTGGCTGGCCTCCTCGTAGAGGCTGCTCAGACGGCTCTGCTCCTTACCTAAGGCATCTTCACGCTGAAGGTCCAGACTCATGGATTGCAGACGGGCACTCTTGGCCTTACCTCGGTTCTCAAACAGAGGGATGCTGAAGCCTACTACGACGCCATTGAGCGGATGGCCGCTGTCACTGTTGCGCCGGTAGCCCAGCTCCAGCTTGGGTAGCCAACCCTGTCGGCTTACACTGAGCTGCTTGACGGCGGCCAGGCGACTCTGCTCCAGCGCCTGCAGCTGCGGGTCGGCAGCTACTAGCTCGCCAAACAGCGTGAGAAAATCTTCAGGCAGGGGCGTGTTGGCAAAGCTGGTCAACCCGATGGCTTCGGGTGAAGGGACGGCAGGGCCGAGTGCAGTGGGCCGTCCGGCAGTGAGGGGTTGCTGGCCGTTGAGGGCAAGCAGCTGCTGCATCTTGCTCTGCAGGGCAGTCTCTGTCAGTCGGTAGGCGGTCTGCGCGTTGAGTTGTTCCAACTTGATTTTGTTCATCTCCAGCTGGTTGGCATCACCTTCGTTGAGGCGCTTGCGGTAGAGCTGGGCCAGCTGGTCAGCTTGCTCCATGCGTTGCTTAAAGAGGAGGCGTTGCTGATGGAGGGCTGTGAGCTGTATGCAGAGCTGCTTGGCTTCGAGCAGGATGCGCTGACGTGTGGCCTGAAGCTCACGGTCGAGGGCAGCATTGGCAAAGCGGTTCATACGGTGGCGCGAGGCATAGAGCGTGGGGAAGTCGAAACTCTGGCTTACGATGAGTTCTCCCTGCGTAATCTCGCTGTCGCGTGAATCCCACACGTGGGCATAGCTCAGCGTAGGGTCGGGCAGGTTGTTGCCCGAGCGGTTCTCCCACTGCATGGCCTTGGTCTGCTGGGCTGCAGATTGCAGTTCCTTGTTGTTGGCCTCAATCTGCCGCAGCACCTGCGTCAGGCCTGTGGCCTCTTGTGCTCTCAGCGTGCCCGCCCAGAGTAAACAGCCCGCAGCGAGCAAAACAGTCGTTGATTTCATGACTATATCCGTTTTAGTTTTTAGTTTTAATCTTTTAGTTTTTAGTCTTCTCGCGGTTCATCAGCAGATAGACTATCGGGATGATGAAGCCATTGAGCAGGGTGCTGGTGAGCAATCCGCCCAGGATGACCTTGGCCATGGGGCTCTGTATCTCATTGCCGGCCTGATCGCCTGACAGGGCCAGTGGGATGAGGGCCAGCGCACTGCTCAGTGCCGTCATCAGGATGGGGTTGAGTCGGTCCAGCGAGCCGCGCAGCACGCTCTGCTCCACGCTCATTCCCTCCGTGCGCAGCTGCTTGTAGTGGCTGATGAGCAGCATGCCACTACAAGCAGCTGCGCACGGAGGGAATGAGCGTGGAGCAGCTGCTTGTAGTGGCTGATGAGCAGCATGCCGTTGCGTGTGGCGATACCGAAGAGCGAGATGAAGCCGATGATGGCGGGTATGCTCACCTCGCCCGTGGTCAGTACGAGCACCAGCACGCCACCTATCAGGGCTAAAGGTAGGTTGAGCAGCACCACGCCGCTCTCCCGCAGGTCGCGGAACTCATGGTAGAGTAACAGGAAGATGACGACGATGCTCATCAGTGAGGTGATGGCCAGCAACCTGCTGGCTGCCTGTTCACTCTCAAACTGTCCTCCGAACTCCACATGGTACCCTTCGGGCAGGGTGACTTCGGTATCGATGGCCTGCTGCATATCGCTTACCACGCTGCGTAAGTCGCGGTCGGCCACGTTGGCCGAGATGACAATCTTGCGCTTCACATTCTCCCGGCTGATGGTGTTGGGGCCTGTGGTGGAACGTACGTCGGCCACAGCAAGGAGCGGCACCTGCTTGCCCTGCGCATCGCTGAGTGTCATCTCTTCGATGAGTTGGCGCGTGGAGCGGAAGCGCTCATCGAGGCGCACCGTCAGGTCGAAGCTCTTGCCCTGCTCATACACCTGCGATACCGCCTCACCACCCAGGCAGACATTGACTGCCTCGGCAAATTCAGGCAGGGTGATGCCGTAGCGGGCCAGCAGCTCGCGGCGTGGCGTGATGGTGAGTTGCGGACGCTCAATCTGCTGCTCCACATTGAGGTCGGCCACACCCTCTATCCCCTCCATGGCACGCCTCATCTCACCCGCCAGCTGATACATGCGGTTCAGGTCGTCGCCAAAGAGCTTGATGGCGATATTGGCTTGCGTACCGCTCAGCATGGCATCGATACGGTGGCTGATGGGTTGCCCTATCTCGATGTTGGCACCTACCAGGGTGGAGAGCTTGCTGCGTACCTCGGCCACCACCTCCTTGCGTGAACGCTTGTCCAGCGTGAAGGGGGCCTCTATCTCACTTACGTTGACGCCCAGGGCATGTTCATCGAGCTCGGCGCGTCCCGTCTTGCGGGCCACGGTCTCAATCTCGGGCACTGTGAGCAGTAGCTCCTCAGCCCGACGACCGATACGGTCACTCTCCTCCAGCGAGACACCCGGCAGGGTGGAGACGTTGATGGTGAACGAGCCTTCGTTGAACGAGGGCAGGAAGGAGCGCCCTAAGGTAAAGAAGAGGCCCAGGGCCACCAGGAAGAGACCTACCGTAGCGCCTAGCACCAGACGACGGTGGGCCAGTGCTGCAGTCAGGGCTACTTCGTAGCGCCGCTTCATCCAGCGGGCCACGGCTGATTCGCCACGGCTCTCCTGCTCACCCGTTGTGCAGCCTGTTGCCTCGCCCTCCTTTCTTAATAAATAAGAGCAGAGTACGGGTGTGAGTGTGAGGGCTACTACGGTCGAGGCTGCCAGGGCCACGATGAAGGCGATACCTAGTGGCACGAGCATACGTCCCTCCATCCCGCTCAGGAAGAAGAGGGGGACGAAACTCACTACGATGATCAGCGTGGAGTTGAGGATGGGCATGCGCACCTCCTTGGAGGCGTTGAACACCACCTCTTTTATTGTAAGCCGTTCGCTCTCGGGCAACAGACGGTTCTGACGCAGCCGTTTATAGACATTCTCTACGTCCACAATGGCATCATCCACCAGTGACCCGATAGCAATGGCCATGCCGCCCAGACTCATCGTGTTGATGGTCAGTCCCATGTAGTGAAGGGCCAGCAGGGAGGTGACCAGCGCCAGAGGCAGCGTGGCCAGGGAGATGATTGTGGTGCGGGCGTTGGCCAGGAAGAGGGCCAGTACGATGATGACGAAGAGGCCGCCCTCGAAGAGCGATTTTTGTACGTTGCCGATGGAGCTCTCGATGAAACGGCTCTGTCGGAAGATGTCGGTAGAAACCTTTACATCGGCAGGCAGGTTCTTCTTGAGGTCTGAGAGAGCAGCCTCTAGCCGTTTGGTTAGCTCGATGGTCCCCGTGTGGGGCTGCTTGGTCACCGTGAGGAGTACGGCCTGCTGGCCACGTACGGAGGCTGTGCCCAG
>JBJEKT010000092.1:19166-43582 GCA_051878775.1 Bacteroides sp.
GGCCTGCTGGCCACGTACGGAGGCTGTGCCCAGTTTGGGTGTCTTGCCGCCAATCTGGATGGTGGCTACCTGGTCGAGTGTCACGGGGAGGGCCTCGGGGCTCTCGCCAGCACGCACCACGGCACGTCCTATCGCCTCCAGGCTGGTGGTGGCCAGCGTGCCGCGCAGGATGTATTCGTTGCCATATTCGTAGATGGTACCGCCGTTGGCGTTGAGGTTCATGCCGCGTGTGGCGGTCATCACCTGGTCGAGCGTCACGCCGTAGTGGCGCATCTTGCCCGGGTGAAGCAGAATCTGGTACTCCTTGGCCTCACCGCCCAGTACAGCCACCTGCGCCACGCCTCCTGTAGAGAGCAGGCGCGGACGGATGGTCCAGTCGGCCAGCGTGCGCAGGTCGAGCATGGAGGTGGAGTCGGCCGTAAGGCCTACGATAAGCAGTTCGCCCAGGATGGACGACTGAGGGCCCAGGGTGGGGCGTCCCACGCCTGAGGGTAGTTGCTCATCCACCACGGCCAGTTTCTCGCTGACAATCTGTCGAGCCAAGTAAATATCGGTATCCCAGTCGAACTCCACCCATACCACCGAGAAACCCGTGGTGGAGGAGGAGCGTACGCGGCGCACACCTGTAGCGCCGTTGACAGCCGTTTCGATGGGGAAGGTGACCAGCTGTTCCACCTCCTCAGCGGCCATTCCGCCCGCCTCGGTCATCACCACCACAGTGGGGGCGTTGAGGTCGGGGAAGACGTCCACCTCCGTGTGCCAGGCAGTGTAAAGTCCGCCGATGAGCAGCAGCACCGCTGCCACCAGCACCAGGATGCGGTTGTGGAGTGAAAAGTAGATAATCTTATTCAGCATATGCAGTTCCTCCATCCAGATTAATGTTCGTGGCTATGGGCGGGGATGGCACTGGAGGCTGAGGCCAGCTTGACCTGCTGTGCTCCTTCTACCACGATGCGCTGTCCAGCCTCTACGCCGCTCAGTATCTGTATCGTCCGTCCGTCGTCAGCACCGGTCTTGACCAACTGCTTGCGGTAGCCCTCCTCATCGAGCTGGATGAAGACAAAGAAGCTGCCCTGCTCCTCTACAAGGGCCGTCTTGGGCAGGGTAAGGGCTCCCTCAATGGGTGAGGAGATGAGCCATACCTCGCAGAAGGCTCCGGGCATGATGTCACCTCGGTTGTCCAGTTCGAAGGTCACGGGCAGGTAGTGGCTACCTGTACCGGCAGACTTGCCGTAGGAGATGAGCCGTCCGTTCAGTTCGCTCAGTGCGTAGGTCTGCTCATCGGCGGAGGGCCGGAAATGAGCGGTGCGCAGGGTGCTGAGCTGACGGTAGTGATTCTCGCTGACATCTGCACGCAGGAAGAGCTTGCGATTCTGCGTGATGCTGGCCAGGGGTTGGCCCATCTCCACGTAGTCACCCTCGTTCACCAGCAGACTCTTCACGTAGCCTGCCAGGGGAGCCGTCACCGGCTGGCCTCCTTTGGCCGTGTGTGGGTTGCCTTGTACCTGACCGTTTTTGGTCAGTCGGCCTCCCACGCCTTCGTAGGCTATGCGGGCATTCTCGTAGGTTTGTCGTGCCTCTTCATAGGCTCGGCGCGAGATAATCTGGTCGTTCACCAACCGTTCAGCCCGTTCGAAGGCCAGTCGTGCCGTTTCGTAGTTGACACGTGCCTTCTCCACAGGGTCACCCTCGACCAGTCGGCTTGCTGAGATGGTGAGCAGAGCAGCGCCTTTGCCGACGCTCATTCCTTCGGTAAGCCGGTTCTTGAAGGAGACTATGCCGGCCATCGGAGCTACGACTGTACTCTCTTCGCCCTGAGCGGCAAGCAGCTGTCCGCTGGTGGGGATGACGGCATGAAACGTACTGGGGGTAAGGGTCGCCACCTTCACTCCAGCCGCTTTTGCCTTGGCCGGAGAGAGGATGATCTCATCGCTTCCGCCATGATTATGTTCCTTAGCCTCAAGATTATGTTCTTTGGCCTCATGATTATGCTCTTCAGCTTCGTGATTAGGATTGTTGGCATCGTGATTATGACCGTCGTGTTCATGGTCATGATCATGACTGTGTCCTTCATGCTCGTGCGCATGATGGGCTGTTTCGTGGCTATGGCCTTCGTGGTCATGCTCATCGTGAGAGTGTGCAGATTGTCCGCAACTGCCCAATAGGAAAAGTCCCATTAGGGCTAAGAATAGATTTCTGAATATCATAGTGTATCTGTTTCGATTGGATTATTATGAGCTCATTTGATTATGCGGCATGCCATCATTGGGCTTCGCATAGCATCAATACAGGCAGACCAAAAGGCTGCCGATAACAATCAATCGAAAGCAGGTGGCGCTCGGAGTCCTTGTACGGCGTGTAGGTCCACGCCATAGAGCGCCTCGACATAGGGGCGAGGGAGGGTATGAAGGTAGTGAGCAGGCAAGGAGAGTGTGCCGGCAAGTCCTGTCTTGAGAGCCACAGGCTTGACATCGCCCGTCTGAGGGGCAGTGAGCGAGAAGTCGGTGCTCTTCCCGGCACGGTAGAGGTGGGTGGTGAGGCAGTCGGCCTCCATGCAGCTCTGCTCATGGTGGCAGCCGTGTGTGGCGTGACCGCAGGGCATGTGCCTTTCTGCCTCATGGTGGTAACAAGCCTCCTCTTGGAGTGGCTGCATGTCGTTCTTCATGCAGATGCGCCCATCCCCATGGTGATGATGGGGGAACACCGGCACGATAGGCAGCAGCACGCCAAGCAGCAACAGCAGGTAGCTGGAGAAGAGGTTGCGGCGCAGGCTTACCACGTGATGGAGGGAATATATTGTTTCACGCTCTTACGCAGCTCCATCAGCGTGATGGGTTTGACCAGTACGTGGTTGGCTCCCACCTCGATGGCTTTCTCACGGTCGGAGCTGAAGGCATAGGCGGTCTGCACCACGATGGGCAGGTTGCAACCTTCGGCACGCAGGGCAGCCGTAGCTTCCAGTCCAGTCATGACGGGCATCTTGATATCCATCAGAATCATGCGGGCGCTATCTTTATACTGATGATAGAGGTTGATGACCTCCTCACCCGTACGTCCCCACTCCAGGCGGCAACGCTTGCCAATAATGGCACGAATCAGTTTGAAATTGCTCTCATCATCTTCTGCCACCAATACCAGGGGCATATCGGTAGTTGTTTGTTCCATAGTGATACGTTATTATTAACTGTTGGCAAAGATAGGACATTTTATATCCTCGGCAAAACATCCTTGCCGATTTTGCATAAATTTAAATATTTCATGGCTAATTAATCCGTTTTCCGGAGTTGCCAGAAAGCTACTGCTGAGGCGGCGGCAACATTGAGCGAATCGACTTCGTGGCTCATCGGGATGCGAACCACGTAGTCGGCCTCGTCGATGGTCTGCTGTGGGAGGCCGTAACCTTCGCTCCCCATGATGATGGCCAGGCGTGGTTCAGCCAAGAGTGGGGGATAGTCGATGCTTACCGAACGGTGGGTCAGGGCCATGGCTACGGTCTTGAGACCCAGGCTACGCAGCGAGCTGAGGGGTTCGTGCATCCAGGTCCACGGTAGGAGAAAGACCGAACCCATAGAGACGCGCACGGCACGGCGGTTGAGTGGGTCGCATGAGGTGGGGGTGAGCAGTGCACCGTCAATGCCCAGTGCGGCTGCGGAGCGAAAGATGGCTCCGATGTTGGTGGTATCTACCACGCCGTCGATGACCACTAGGCGGCGGGCCCCTTGGCAGATTTGCTCTACGCTGGGCGGTAGCGGCCGGCGCATGGCACAAAGTACACCGCGTGTCAGCGTGTAGCCAGTGAGTGAAGCCAGCAGTTCGCGGCTACCGGTATAAACTGGAATATCGCCGCAGCGGGCAATGAGTGAGGCTGCATCACCCGTGATGTGGCGGGCCTCACAGAGCAGTGCAACGGGTTCATAACCGGCACGTAGGGCGACGTCAATGACCTTGGGACTCTCGGCGATGAAGACCCCCTTCTCCGGTTCCAGCCGGTGGCGTAGCTGCGCCTCGGTAAGGGTACTGAACAGCTCCACGCCCGGGTGCTGTAGTGAGGTAATCTCAATGACTGCCATGGCGTTACTTCTCCTCCATACGCTCTTCCGTCGGAACCTTTCCCTCCATCTGCTTCTTGATGAAGCGGACCTTCACTGCGCTGGCTTCGCGTTCGGCCTGCATCTCGTGAATGAAGTCAAGCAGGTGGGCCAGATTATAGACTGCCACAAGCGCTTGGCAGTCGGCTGCGGTCATGTTGGTGGTGAACGAGTGGTCACCCTTGAACTCCAGCTTCAGCTTCTGTCCGGCATGGCGGTAGATGAACTCCATCACCCCACCGTCTTCTCCCAGGCGGAAGTCTGACTTCTCTATCTGTTCGCCCAGTACTGTGCTCTCGTAAGTCTCGCGGGCGGCTGGAGTCTCCATGTAGGTACCATCGGGGGCAATGACCTTCACGCTGCTGTGGTGGATGGCCTGCTTACCGCAATAGATGCTGGTCATGGTCAGTTCGCCTCGCTCGTTGGTACGGAAGCTGAGGTGTGCGCGGTGCAGGTTCTTCTCCAGCTGTTGCGAAGGGTGGATGTAGTTGCCAAGTTGCTGATAGGCCGTATCCTTCTCAAACAAGTATTGGCTGCTGACCTCAGCCAGCATAGACTGCTTCTCCTGGATGACGCTATCGAGGAAGGCCACGTTCTGTTCCTGTTCCTTGAGCGAAGCTTTGCGCATTAGCAACTGGCTCTCGCGACGTGTGTCGAAGGCCTTGGGGTAAAGCGACTTGATGCTGTCAATCAAGGTTATACTCTGCTGGTAATGCCCCTGTTCATAGGCCGTCTCAGCCTGCTTGAGCAAGGCACGGGCCTCTTTTTCACCGCTGCTGCAGGCGGTCAGCAGTAGTGTGGCAAGGCTGACCAGGCAGCCTCTCTTCAATAGATGAATTCGATGCATGGAATCGGTGGTTTTATGGTTATCAATCAGCCGCAAAAATAGTGATTTCTTCTGATAGTGGCCCCTCTGAGGGCGATTTTTCTCGCTTTTTGATGGAAAGCTGTCGAATTTACGCTAACTTTGCCCCCTAAAACGAAGCAATAAAGATGAAAGATTGGACAAGAGAAGAGCTGAAAGCACATTTCAGCGGTGAAATATTCAAGCAGATTTCGGCTACGGCCGACGACCTGCACCTGGAGTGTTATGTGGTGGGAGGCTACGTGCGTGACCTCTTCCTCGAACGCCCCTCAAAGGACATTGACGTAGTGGTAGTGGGTAGTGGAATCCTCATGGCCGAGACGCTGGGTAAAAGACTGGGCAGAGGGGCTCACGTGGCTGTATTCCGAAACTTCGGTACCGCTCAACTCAAGTACAAAGGCACTGAGGTGGAGTTTGTGGGAGCGCGACGTGAATCTTACAGTCATGACTCGCGTAAGCCTGTCGTGGAAGATGGCACGCTCCACGATGACCAGAACCGGCGCGACTTCACCATCAATGCTTTGGCCGTCTGCCTTAACGCCGACCGTTACGGCGAGCTGGTGGACCCCTTCGGCGGTATTGACGACCTCTACGACAAGACCATCCGCACTCCGCTCGATCCAGACATTACCTTCAGCGACGACCCACTGCGTATGATGCGTTGCGTACGTTTCGCCTCTCAGCTGGGATTCTACATCGACGATGAGACCTTCGAGGCACTGGAGCGCAACAAAGAGCGCATCAGCATCATCAGCCGTGAGCGTATTGCTGACGAACTCAACAAGATACTGCTTAGCCCCGTGCCGAGCAAGGGCTTTGTGGAACTGGACCGCTGCGGGTTGTTGCCGCTCATCTTCCCTGAGCTCGTGGCCCTGCAGGGCGTGGAGACCCGCAACGGGAAGGCCCACAAGGACAACTTCTACCATACGCTCGAAGTGCTCGACAACGTGGCTCGTGCTTCGCAGAACCTCTGGCTACGCTGGGCTGCCCTGCTGCATGACATTGCCAAACCCCGCACCAAGCGTTGGGAGCCCAAGACAGGATGGACCTTTCATAATCACAACTACATGGGCTCCAAGATGATACCTGATATCTTCCGCCGCATGAAGTTGCCCATGAACGAGAAGATGAAGTACGTGCAGAAGCTTGTTGAGCTCCACATGCGACCCATAGTCATTGCCGATGAGGAGGTGACCGACTCTGCTGTGCGACGCCTGCTCTTCGAGGCCGGAGATGACATAGATGACCTGATGACCCTCTGTGAGGCCGACATTACCTCCAAGAACCAGGAGCGCAAACAACGTTTCCTCGACAACTTCCGCCTGGTGCGTCAGAAGCTCAAGGACCTGGAGGAGAAGGATCGCATACGCAACTTCCAGCCACCTGTAGATGGTGAGGAGATTATGACGACCTTCGGTCTGCAGCCTTGCCGTGAGATAGGCTCGCTGAAGAGTGCCATCAAGGATGCCATTCTCGATGGTGTCATTCCCAACGAGCACGATGCGGCCTATGCCTTCATGCTTGAACGTGCCAAGCGCATGGGGCTGCAACCCGTGAACGGTACAGGTCCTAATCCGTAAAAAAAACGATAAGATAACCATTCATACCAGATACCATGTCCGAACTTGCCCCTCTGATTGCCGACTTGGCACTTATCCTGATTGTTGCGGGAGTGATGACGCTGCTTTTCAAGAAGCTTAAGCAGCCCCTCGTGCTTGGCTACATTGTGGCCGGAATACTGGCCGGACCCAACGTAAAGTTTACCCCTTCTGTGGTCGATATGACCAATATCCACACCTGGGCAGACATCGGCGTGGTCTTCCTGCTCTTTGCCCTCGGACTGGAGTTCAGTTTCAAGAAGATAGTTAAGGTGGGTGGCTCCGCCATCATTGCGGCCTGCACCATCATCTTCTGCATGATTATAGTGGGTATCACCGTGGGCTCCTCATTCGGGTGGGGGAGAATGGACTGTATCTTCTTGGGTGGTATGATTGCCATGTCGTCAACGACCATAATATACAAGGCATTCAGTGACTTGGGATTACTCAAGAAGCAGTTTGCCGGATTGGTGATGAGTGTGCTGATTCTGGAGGATATCCTGGCCATTGTGCTGATGGTGATGCTCTCTACGATGGCGGTGAGCAACAACTTCGAGGGCACGGAGATGCTGATGAGCATCGGTAAGCTGCTCTTTTTCCTCATCCTGTGGTTTGTGGTGGGCATCTACCTGATTCCTGGGCTGCTGAAGCGCTGCAAGCGGCTGATGAGCGACGAGACGCTGCTCGTGGTATCGCTGGCGCTCTGCTTCGGCATGGTGGTGGTAGCGGCACAGACGGGCTTCTCTCCAGCATTCGGAGCCTTCATCATGGGCTCTATCTTAGCTGAGACGGTGGAAGCTGAGCATATTGAGCGGCTGGTCAGTCCGGTGAAAGACCTCTTTGGAGCTATTTTCTTCGTGTCAGTGGGCATGATGGTCAATATGGAGATGATCGTGGAATATGCCTTCCCCATCTTTGTGATTACGATGGCCGTGGTGTTGGGACAGGCTGTGTTCGGTACGCTGGGCGTGTTGCTGAGTGGTCAGCCACTGAAGACAGCCATGCAGTGTGGCTTCAGTCTGACGCAGATTGGCGAGTTTGCCTTCATCATTGCCTCACTGGGTGTCTCGCTCCATGTTACAGCCGACTTTCTCTATCCCATCGTGGTGGCCGTGTCGGTCATCACAACCTTCCTCACTCCCTATATGATTCGGTTGGCAGGACCGGCTTCGGAGTTTGTAGACAGTCACCTGCCCCGCAGGTGGCTGAGTTTCATCCATCGCTATACGCCTGGTACGCAGGTCATCAACCACCAGAGCCTCTGGCGTAAACTGATTGTATCCCTGGTGCGCATTACCATTGTATATAGTATTGTGAGTGCTGCTATTGTAGCCATTGGTTTCCGTTTCCTGCAGCCTTTGCTCACACATACACTGCCTGGCGTGTGGGGTCCTCTGCTGGCTGCACTCATTACGTTGCTCTGCATAGCGCCCTTCCTGCGGGCCATCATGATTAAGAAGAACCACTCCGTGGAGGTGGTGACACTTTGGAATGAGAATCCAGGTTACCGGGCCCCTCTGGTGGCTACGATGGTGCTGCGTGTGCTGGTGGCGGCAGGCTTTGTGATGTGCGTGGTGGGGGGAATGTTCCCTCTCTCTACGGCGGTACTGCTGGTAATTACCTCCCTGGCTGTGGCCTTCATGGTCATGTCGCGTCAGCTCAAGAAGCAGTCCATCATGATAGAACGTACCTTCTTCCAGAACCTTCGTTCGCGTGAGATTCAGGCCGAGGTGCGGGGAGAGCGTCCGCCTGAGTATGCGGGCAGGTTACTCTCACGTGACCTGCACTTGGCTGATATGGTACTTCCTTCGTCCTCTGCATGGGCTGGACAGACCTTGGCGGAGCTCAACCTGGGCAATCGTTACGGTGTGCATGTGGTCTCCATTTTGCGTGGCGAACGCCGTTTCAACATCCCTGGAGGGGAGATGCGCATCTTCCCGCAGGATAAGTTGCAGGTGCTGGCCACTGACGAGCAGCTGACCAACTTTGGAGAAGCGATGGATCAGGTAGCGCAGGTCAAGGAGCCTGATGAGGCTTCGGAGATGACCCTCTGCCAGGTGCGCGTCGATGAAGAGTCACCTTTCCTCAACCGCACGATGAAGGAGGCCGGAGTGCGTGATAAGTATCATTGTCTGATAGCTGGCGTAGAGCGTGGAAGCGACAAACTACATGCTCCCGACCCCCGTGAACCTTTCCACCTCAACGACGTGGTGTGGGTGGTAGGTGAGAAGAAAAATGTCTATCGCCTCAGCGGAAAGCAAGATTGAAGGCTCAGCAGAGGCGATAGGAAATCATATTTTTCCGAGAATCTTGTCCATCACCCAGTTGGTGAGGGTGGCACTTTCACCGTCGCAGGTGCAGGTGGAGAGGCCACGCAGGTGATCGACCACGGCTTGAATCAAAGGCTGTTGCACATAGGTAGGGTTGGTGATGTGAATCTCTTCACGCCCCCGCTCAGTATGGAGTGCGATGGGGTCGTAGGTATAGACGGAGAAGCAGATCATTCCCTTGTCACCAATCACCTCGATACGGTCCTCGCGGGCGGATTCATGGGCTACGAAGCACCATGAGCCGCTGCCTACGATGCCGTTGTCAAACTGGAAGCAGGCGCTCAGTGTGTCTTCAGCAGGATAGAGCCCTCCGCGGTTACACTTGTAGCCCGAGGCCTGAAGTATGCAGCCGAAGATATCCTGCAACAGGTCAACCTGATGGGGAGCGAGGTCATAGAAGTAGCCACCTCCGGCAATGTCGGGCTGTACGCGCCAGGGCAGGTGTTCGCTGTTGTAGTCCAGGTTGCGCGGGGGCTGTGCAAAGCGAATCTGGATGTTGATGACCTGACCGATAGCACCACTTTCCACCAGCTCCTTCACCTTCAGGAAATAGGGTAGGTAGCGACGATAGTAGGCCACGAAGCAGGGCACACCCGTCTCTTGCGACACGCGGTTGATGCGGCAGCACTCCTCGTAGGTCACAGCCATAGGTTTCTCAATATAGCAGGGTTTACCTGCCTTCATGGACATGATGGCATAGGTAGCGTGCGATGAGGGTGGGGTGGCAATATAGACAGCGTTCACCTCAGGGTCATCGATAAGCGCTTGCGCATCGTCGTACCAATGGGCAATGCCCCACTCTTCAGCGTATCGCTGTGCCTTCTCGCCGTTGCGGCTCATCACGGCCACTACCTCCGAGCCTTCAATCTTCTGAAAGGCCGGTCCGCTTTTGTATCGAGTCACCTCACCACAACCGATGAAGCCCCATTTGATAATTTTCTCCATTGTTTTTTAGTTACAAGCTACGAGTTACAAGCCAGGAATTATTAGTTATTAGTTATTAGTTATTAGTTTTTAGTTATACATCTTCATCGTCGAAGTCGAAATCAAAATCAAAGTCGTCCATGAACTCGGGCGTGGTGAAGTCGTCCAGAGAGCGTCGGTCTTTCTTGGTAGGACGTCCTGTTCCCTTGGCGCGGTTGACGAAGCCGCTCACCCGGCTCATCTCCAGCAGTTCGTACTGGTCGGGTGTGGTGACGTTCTCCATCATCTCGCTCACCAGTTTGGCTCCTACGCGCTTCTCGATGGCTTGGAGCACTTTGAAGGAGTAGGTAATGGGTGGTTTGCGTACCTCAATGACATCTCCAGGCTTCACCATGCGGGCGGCTTTGGCTTGTGCGCCGTTGATGTGTATACGTCCCTTCTTGCAGGCTTCAGCAGCTATGGTGCGTGTCTTGAAGATTCGCACAGCCCACATCCATTTGTCTATTCGTGCTTCACTCATTGCTTGTCGTTATCGGTTTATCGTTTGTTGAATTGGTTCATGGTAAGGTTGATACCAGCCAGGCAGAAGCTCTTCACAATCTCGGCAGCAGTCTTGAGCCGCTCGGGCATCAGCTCCATCTGTTCGGGGGTGAAGTGCCCCAGTACATAGTCTATCTGCATTCCGCGAGGAAAGTCGTTGCCAATGCCGAAGCGCAGGCGGGCGTAAGCTTGTGTGCCGAGTGTTTCGGCAATGTGCTTCAGTCCGTTGTGTCCGGCATCACTTCCTTGTCCCTTTAGACGCAGGGTACCGAAAGGCAGGGCGATGTCATCTACCACAATCAGCGTCTGCTCCAGCTCGATGCGTTCCTTCTGCATCCAGTAGCGCACGGCGTTACCGCTGAGGTTCATATAGGTGGAAGGCTTGAGGAGCAGCAGTTGGCGTCCCTTGATGGAGAGTGTAGCAGTAGCTCCGTAGCGTCCGTCCGTGAAGCTGACTCCCGCTTCGCGAGCCATTGCATCGACCACCATAAAGCCGATGTTATGGCGCGTCTCGTGGTACTCGCTACCTATGTTGCCCAAACCTACGATTAAGTATTTCATCTGTTCAGTAATTAGTGGTTAGTGATTAGGGTTTGTTCCCTCTACGTAAAAACAAAAACGCGGATTGCACTGCTCGACGCCGTTGGTGCGACGTCTGCGACAATCCGCGCTCTATGTTGAGATGAATATAAGCCTTCTCTCTTCAGGCTGCTATTAGCCTTGAGCGGCAGCTGCACCACGAGCGGCACGGGTCAGCTTCACAGCGCAAACCACAGCCTCCTTGGCGTTGAGCAGTTCCAGGTTCTCGAAGCTCAGTTCACCCACCTTGATGGTCTTACCCAGGCCCAGGTGAGAAACGTTGATGATGAGCTTTTCGGGGATGAGGTTGTAGAGAGCCTTCACTTTGAGCTTGCGGATCTGGAGAGCCAGCTTACCACCGGCCTTCACACCTTCAGCCAGACCTTCGAGCTGAACGGGAACCTCCATCACGATGGGCTTGCTCTCGTCAATCTGATAGAAGTCAACGTGCAGGATATTGTCCTTTACGGGGTGGAACTGGATGTCCTTCATGATGGCATTGACCTTCTTGCCGTCGATGTCGAGATCTACCACGTAGATGTGGGGAGTGTAAACCAGGTTACGCAGACCTTCAGCAGGTACAGTGAAGTGAATGTTCTCGCCACCACCGTAGAGCTCACAGGGTACGCCGTTGTCCTTACGAATTGCTTTCAGAGCTCTTGCCTGTTCGGAAGAGCGGGCTGCAATGGTTCTTGCAGTGCCTTTGATTTCGATTGATTTCATTTACTTTAAATTTTTTGTGTTACTCTAAATTAAGTTATCTCATTTGCTTAATTCGCCATCACACGAAGTGGCCAAGGCCACCCGATGCTGCAAAAAGCGGCGCAAAATTACTACTTATTTTCTAAATACCAAACTTTTTTGCCTAAAAATCAATGTCGATTTTGATTTCTCCTTCCAGTTGGGCTTCATCGTGGGGCTCTTCATGCGTTTCTTCGGGCATTTCGGGCTGCTCTTCCAGTTGGGCTATGGGCTGTCTCTGATGGATGTAGCTGATGGCCTGCTCAAGTCCTTTCTGGAACTTCTGTAAATCCTCTTTGTAGAGGAAGATTTTATGCTTTTCAAAATTGATTTGTGCCTCTTCGCCTTCGCCGGAGATGACCTTCTTACTCTCTGTGATAGCTAAAAAGAGCTCCTCCTTGCGGTTCATTTTCACATCGAGATAATAGATGCGCTTGCCGGCCTTGATGGCCTGGGAATAGACGATGTCCTTCTCGCTTTTCTCCACGTCACTGTGTCTTTTCTTTTGTTCTTCCATAATCTATTGTGATTTAAAACGGGGCCAAAATTGACTATTTTTTTTCTTTTCCCCAAGGAATTGGGCAGATAATTGCTTTATTTTCGAAAAAAAACGGTTTTCTTGCTGTGGTATCACTAAAATTCGCTACTTTTGCAGCCTAAAACGAACTAACCAAGTAACTATTATAAGATAAAAGATGATCAACAGAGTTCTTATCCGTCTGAAGCTGATACAGATTGTGTATGCCTATTATCAGAACGGCAACAAAAATTTGGATGCTGGAGAAAAAGAGTTGTTCTTCAGCCTGTCGAAAGCGTATGATCTTTACAACTACCTTCTGATGCTGATGGTGGCAGTGACGCGTTTTGCGCAGAGGCGCATTGATTCGGCCATGGCCAAGCTGGCTCCCACTCCCGAGGAGTTGAATCCCAATACCAAGTTCGTGGACAACCTCTTCGCTGCACAGCTCGAGGCGAACAAGCAGTTGGCAGAGTATGCTACCAACCAGAAGCGCTCTTGGAATGAGGAGGAGGACTTCGTGAAGAGCCTCTATGATCAGATTGTGGCTTCGGATATATATAAGGAATATATGGCTTCGGATGATTGTTCGTATGATGCCGACCGCGAACTGTGGCGCAAACTCTACAAGACCTTCGTCTTCAACAATGAGTCGCTCGACAGCCTGCTCGAAGACCAGAGCCTCTATTGGAACGATGACAAGGAGGTGGTAGATACCTTCGTGCTGAAGACCATCAAGCGCTTCGACCCGAAGAACGGTTCCAACCAGGAGTTGCTCCCTGAGTTCAAGGACGAGGAGGATCAGGAGTTTGCCCGCCGTCTCTTCCGCCGCACCATCCTCAATGCCGACTATTACCGTCACCTGATCAGCGAGAATATCCGTAACTGGGACCTCGACCGCGTAGCCTTCATGGATGTCATCATCATGCAGTGTGCACTGGCCGAAATCCTCAGCTTCCCCAACATCCCCATCAGCGTGACGCTCAACGAGTATGTTGATATAGCTAAGGTATATAGCACGCACAAGAGTGGTTCGTTTGTCAACGGCACCCTCGATGGTATCGTCAAGATGCTGAAGAAAGAGGGAAAGCTTTCCAAGAACTAATAATTAAAAATTAAAAACTAAAAACTAACAATTAAAAATTAAAAGCTACGATATGGTAACAATGACTTTACTGCAGGCTCCTGGCGCTGCACCTCAGGGCGGTGGCATGATGTGGATTATGCTGATTGCCATGTTTGCAATCATGTATTTCTTCATGATTCGTCCGCAAAACAAGAAACAAAAGGAGATCAATAACTTCCGCAAGTCGCTTCAGCTCAATCAGCGCGTTATCACCGCTGGGGGCATTCATGGCACTGTGAAGGAAATCAACGACAGCGACGTCATGCTGGAGATTGCTTCCAACGTCCGCATTCGTGTGGATAAGAACTCCATCTTTGCCGCTGCTGCCGACGCTAACCAAAGCCAGGCCGCTAAGTAAGAACGGCCACTAAGAGGGTAGGGCGTATGCTTGAACGCAACGAACTAAGCCGCCTGCACAAGCGGCTCAACCGCATGATGAAGGACTTCCTCTTCTCGGAACGAAGCAGGGAGTTCTTCCTTTTTTTGTTTTTTTTCTTTGTGGCCGGTGGATTCTGGTTGCTGCAGACCCTCAACGGTGAGTTTGAGGATGACCTGGAGATGCCCTTCCGGCTCAAGGGATTGCCTGCTGATGTGGTCATCACCTCCGACCTGCCGCAGAACCTCCAGTTGCGCGTGAAGGATCGCGGTACGGTGCTCCTCAACTACAAGGTGGGAAAAGATTTCCTCCCGCTGAGCATCGACTTCGATAAGGTGAAGGGCAACGATAATCGGGTGCGGATTCCTGCTTCACAACTGGAGAAGCAGCTCCTCTCTCAGATGAATGCCTCCACCCGTCTGCTCTCCGTTAAGCCCGATACCCTCGACTTCTACTACACCCGGGCCAAGTCCAAGCGGGTACCAGTAAGAATCAATGGAAAGGTTACCGCAGCGCAGACCTACTTCCTTGCCGACACCCTGTACACTCCTGACTCTGTGGAGGTCTATGCACCGGCCCAGATGCTTGATACCATCGTAGCGGCCTATACCACCTATACGGAATGGAGTGAAGTGGCTGATACGGTGAAGCGCACCTTGGAGCTGAACACGCAGAAGGGGGTGAAGTTTATCCCTCAGCAGGTAGAGGTTAATCTCTTTACCGACGTCTATACCGAGGCTTCGCTGGAGTTACCCTTGGAAGGGATTGGTTTCCCGTCAGGCAAGGAGTTGCGTGCCTTCCCCTCGAAGGTGAAGGTGATGTTTCAGGTGGGTAAGAACCGCTACAAGACCCTTCGTGCTGACGAGTTTCAGCTGAAGGTGCCTTATGATGAGCTGATGCAGCTCAAGGAGCAGAAGTACAGCGTCACATTGCAGCAAGTGCCCCAGGGGGTATTGAATGTCCGCTTTATACCAGAGCAGGTCGATTTCCTCATCGAGCAGGTCAATACGTACTCTTTCAATTGATAGCGTATGGTTCCCATGAAGATAGGTATCACCGGAGGCATCGGCAGCGGCAAGAGCGTAGTGTGCCGCTTGCTGCAGTTGATGGGCGTGCCCGTTTATAGCTCGGATGACGAGACGAAGCGGCTGATGGTGCGTGACGAAGTGATTCGTTCCGGTCTCACGGCCTTGCTGGGTCCTGAGGCCTACCAGGGTGAAGCGTTGAATAAGCCCCTGATAGCCTCCTACCTCTTCGCTTCAGCTGACCATGCAGCCACTATCAATGCCTTGATTCATCCCCGTGTCAAGCTCGACTTCCGTCGTTGGGTGGAGGCGCATCATGACCATCGCCTGGTGGCCATCGAGTCGGCCATCCTCATCGAGGCAGGCTTTGCTGCCGAAGTTGATCAGGTGGTGGTGGTCACCTCCCCACTGGAGACCCGCATCCGCAGGGCCATGCAGCGCGATGGCGCTTCACGGCAGCAGATTGAGCAGCGTATCCTGCGTCAGATGGCTGATGAAGAGCGGAGCAGCCGTGCTCATCACGTCATACAGAATGATGATTTTATGCCCCTGATACCACAGGTTTTGGCACTGATTGCTTCGCTTTTAGGAAATAATGATTAACTTTGCCCCCGCAGAAGGCCCTGTGGCAGGTTCTGCGAACCATTTATTTGTAAGAAACCAAAAGATTAACAGAAGATTATGTTGAAGACTATTTTGTCTATCGCCGGTAAGCCCGGCTTGTATAAGCTTGTTTCGCAAGGACGCAACATGCTGATTGTAGAGTCGCTCGCTGATAAGAAACGTGTCCCCGCCTACGGAAGCGAAAAAATCATCTCCCTGGGAGATATCGCCATGTACACCGATGCAGAGGATGTGCCTCTCAACCAGGTGCTTAGTGCAGTAAAGGCCAAGGAGAATGGTCAGGAAGCCACTATCGACCTGAAGAAGGCTTCACAAGAGGAGCTGCGCACCTACATGGGTGAGGTACTTCCCAACTTTGACCGTGACCGCGTACATGTCTCTGACATCAAGAAGCTCATTTCCTGGTACAATCTGCTGGTGAAGGCCGGCATCACCGACTTCGAGGAGGAGCAGCCCGCTGAGGAGGAGCCCGCAGCAGCAGAGTAACCTGTTATTGAAAAGAAGCATCATCGGACAATCCGATAATCCATAAAAAAACTGCCATACAGCCCCGAAAGGCCGTATGGCAGTTTCTTTATGGCATGTCAGCGTTTAGTTTCTGAACTCCAGGGCATCGTTGCTGCTGTTCACCTCCACCTTGATAGGCCGTTCGCGGTCCACGCTCTGTGCCAGCAGCTTCTTTGAGAGGTCATTGAGCAGGAAGTGCTGGATGGCACGCTTTACGGGTCGTGCACCAAACTCCGGGTCAAAGCCAGCCGAAGCCAGGAAATCCACCGCACGTTCCTCCAGTTGCAGCTCCACACCATTCTCCTCCAGCATCCGCTGTATGCCACCAATCTGCAACCGTACAATCTGCTTGATTTGCGGTTCCGTAAGCGGCAGGAACATGATGGTCTCATCGATACGGTTGAGGAACTCCGGACGGATGCTCTTCTTCAGCATGTTCATCACCTCGCGCTTCGTCTCCTCGATGATGCGCTCCTTGTTTCCCGCATTGAGCTGCTCCATCTGACTCTGGATGTAGCCGCTGCCCATGTTGGAGGTCATGATGATGATGGTGTTCTTGAAGTTCACCGTACGTCCCTTGTTGTCGGTCAGACGACCATCGTCCAGCACCTGTAGCAGGATGTTGAACACGTCGGGGTGTGCCTTCTCAATCTCATCAAACAGTACCACCGAGTAGGGCTTTCGCCGCACGGCCTCTGTCAGCTGACCACCCTCGTCATAGCCCACGTATCCCGGAGGTGCTCCTACAAGTCGCGACACGCTGTGCTTCTCCTGATACTCGCTCATGTCGATACGCGTCATCATCGTCTCGTCATCAAAGAGGAACTCCGCCAGGGCCTTGGCCAGCTCCGTCTTACCTACACCCGTCGTACCCAGGAAGAGGAACGAACCGATAGGTCGCTTCGGGTCTTGCAATCCGGCACGGCTGCGTCGCACGGCATCGGCTACGGCCTCGATGGCCTCGTCCTGTCCGATGACCCGCTTGTGGAGTTCCTCCTCCAGGTGGAGCAGTTTCTCCTTCTCGCTCTGCATCATCTTGCTCACCGGTATGCCGGTCCAGCGTGATACCACGTCGGCTATATCCTCCGCATCCACCTCCTCCTTGATCATGGCGTTGTCGCCCTGCATCTGGTGCAGTTTCTGCTGCGTCTCCTCAATCTCCTTGTTCAGTGCCTGCAGCTTGCCGTAGCGTATCTCCGCCACGCGGCCGTAGTCACCCTCACGCTCCGCCTTCTCGGCCTCAAACTTCAGGTTCTCAATCTCCACCTTGTTCTGCTGAATCTTGTTGACCAGCGTCTTCTCGCTCTGCCACTTGGCTTTGTAGGCACTCTCCTGTTCCTTCAGTTCGGCCAGTTCCTTGCCTATCTGCTCCAGCTTCAGCGTATCGTTCTCGCGCTTGATGGCCTCGCGCTCTATCTCCAGCTGCTTAATCTTACGTGATATCTCGTCCAGTTCCTCAGGCACACTGTCCACCTCCATACGCAGCTTGGCAGCTGCCTCATCCATCAGGTCGATGGCCTTGTCAGGCAGGAAGCGGTCAGTGATGTATCGGTTACTCAGCTCCACGGCGGCGATGATGGCATCATCCTTGATGCGGACGTGGTGATGATTCTCGTAGCGCTCCTTCAGTCCACGCAGGATAGAGATGGTGCTCAGCGTGTCCGGTTCGTTGACCATCACAATCTGGAAGCGTCGTTCCAGCGCCTTGTCCTTCTCGAAGTACTTCTGGTACTCATCCAGCGTCGTGGCTCCGATGCTGCGCAGCTCCCCTCGTGCCAGGGCCGGCTTGAGGATGTTGGCAGCATCCATCGCCCCTTCACCCTTACCGGCGCCCACCAGGGTATGTATTTCGTCGATGAAGAGGATGATGTTACCCTCGCTCTTCTTCACCTCGTTGATGACCGCCTTGAGTCGCTCCTCAAACTCACCCTTATACTTGGCTCCAGCCACCAGGGCACCCATGTCGAGCGAATAGACCTGCTTGTTCTTCAGGTTCTCCGGCACGTCACCCCGCAGGATGCGGTGTGCCAATCCCTCTACGATGGCCGTCTTACCCGTACCCGGTTCACCGATCAGGATGGGGTTGTTCTTGGTGCGTCGGCTCAGTATCTGCAGCACACGTCGTATCTCCTCATCCCTTCCGATGACAGGGTCCAGCTTGCCGCTCCGTGCCGCCTCGCAGAGGTTCACGGCATACTTCTCCAGCGACTGGTAGGTATCTTCGCTCGACTGCGACGTCACCTTCTCGCCCTTACGCAGCTCGTTGATGGCTGCACGCAGCTCCTTCTCCGTCATGCCCGCATCCTTTAGGATGGTCGAAGCCGTACTCTTCACCCGCAGCATGGCCAGCAGCAGCGGTTCGAGCGATACAAACTCATCGCCCAGCTCCTTGCTCAGCTGCACAGCCTGTTGCAGCACTTCGTTGCACTCACGGCTCAGGTAGGGCTCTCCTCCCTGCACGCGGGGCAGTGACTCTATCTGCTTGTCGAGCACGAGAGCTATCTGTTGCCCGCTCATGCCCAACTTCTGGAATATAAAGTTGGTGACCTGTTCACCAACCTTCAGCACACCTTGCAGCAGATGCACCGGCTCGATGGCCTGTTGCCCGTGGCTTTGCGCCAGGTTGACCGCCTGCTGCACCGCTTCTTGTGCCTTAATCGTGTAGTTGTTAAAATTCATACTCGTTATCTCCTTTCTTCCTTGATTAATTTCTGAAATAAAATCACCAAGGAGGGAGCAAACCCTTTGCCAACGGGCTTTTTCTGACAAAATTACAGTCTATCACCTTGATAGCGTGTCAAAATGACAGCCACTATCCCCCTTTATCCGCGTATGCCTTTATCTCCAGCCTCTTCCCTGCCTTGTTGATGACCATCAGCTCCTCATACATTATCTTACCAGCTTTCCCGCTGGGATAGCGGTTCTCTACCATAAACATCCTGAAGTAGTCGATCCGCCTTTTGATTCGATAGGCACATCCCTCCCTCCGGTCACTGAAGTAGAGCTTGCTCCCTATGTTGCAGAGCTGATTGTCCGCCCGTATCTCCCAGTTGCGGTAGGGCATGAAGCGCTCCTCGTGGATATTCAGGATATAGACCATCTCCCCGTCGAAGAGCAGTTTCACAAATCCCCTTTCCCTGATTACGGGTCGGTGGCTATAGACAAATCCCGTCGCCCCATCCAGCCAGCACTCCTTGCGTTCCCCCTCTACCTTATAGGCCGTCATGCTCCCTATGAGGATAGGGAATAACACGTTCCAATACATAAGTTATGATTTTTTACAAAAAGGAAATCACAGGTACAAAAAGTCCCGCAGCGCGACCAACGCCTCAGTCACGCCACGAAGTAACTGTTCGGTGACCTAGGCACGAAGGAGTCTTCGGTGCCGAGGGACATCGATTATTTAAAAATTGAGTATTTGATTGCTTAATATATTCGAGCTTCCAACCCTCCATCTTGATGAACCGGGAAAGGTCTCTGGAACTTATATCATACTCTTTTTGTTCATAACATTGCGGGTTTACAATTTGCCGCAAAGTTAGGACAACCCAAAAAGCCCGTCAAGTATAGTTCACCGAACAGTTACCTTACAAAAGAAACGGCTTTTCTACAACAAAGAGTTACTAAAAGAGCTGATATTCTTCACATCAACACGAGGAAATGGGATGGTGTCAAGCACATCAAAATGCCGGTCGTTCGTTACGATAAACGATGCTCCTGCTGCTATACAGCAATCCACATATTTGTTGTCATCATAATCAGCTGATATAAGTTGAAAACGATAAAAAGGTGTAGCAAAAAAAACATTTGACGAATTCAATAAGGTAGATAATACATTATCGGCTACAAATGGACTAGTCTTAGCCGAAATGATATCATGATACTCGTCTAATATGTCGGTTGATACGCAAAGCGTAAAACGTCCTGCAAGAAATGCATCCCATACATTACGATAGGGACTAATCCTCGGAAGAGAAATTAACAGGCAATTCGTATCGAGCACAACCTTCTTCATCAACTCCTTTATTAGTATGGAGTCCTACAATGTTCATTCTCCCATGAATGTATAGTGTCCATGGTAATATCACCTGCATCAATCATTTCGTCTATACAGGCATCCAGTTTGTTCGCAAAATACTCTTTTAATACATTCTCCACATCCGAAACCGTCCGCTCGTCCTTAACGAACGACAGCATTCGTAAAATATGTTGTTGCGCGGGATTAAATACAGTTGCTTCCATATAGCTCATACATTTTAAACACAGAGCAAAAGTAGGAACTATTTTCCAAACCACCAAACGATGAATGAAAAATTATCTTTCTGGCAAAGAAAGTCTTCCAGTCTTTATTTCACGCATCAGGTATTCGCTGATATATCCTGTGCTTTGATTATACAAACCGGTCTTTGAACGATTGAGAGCATTGTATAGATCAGATTCATAGACTGTGCTGATAGCTGAAGGAAGGTCGTAGTGCTCGTGTTCTACAAGATATTGAATGAGTTCAGCCGTAATGTCCTCAACCATAAAACGGAACTGCTGTGTAGTGATATGCATTGTCATAGCTTACGGAGATATTGAATGGCTAATTGGGTACAAAAAGCATATTGAAAGGTTTCACCTCTTGAGTATTTTATACCTTCTAAAAACTCACGGAGAGAGATGTTTTTACTACGGTATTCACGCATCTGCACGCCGATAGTATCGTTCATGATAGGGCCAAATACAACATCATAACCATGGGTAAAAAGGATTTTACGTTTCTCATCACGATTATCCCAAACGAATTGAGCCCATTCAAGGCCATAATGAGGAAATTGGTGAAATTTCAATGTGCCTTTGCTAAGAAGGTTTTCATCGAACTCAAAGGCATTAACAATGGGTGTGCCACCAAGGAAATCAGCTCTTGCCTGAGCTATATCTTCGGCTTGCTGCTAACGGATAAATAGAATGCCTGTCCGAAGTCCTTAAAGCGATTGCAGCGACTGAGATCAATCTTTTCAATCTCCATATTGGATCCATGGTAAAGTATCATAGGTTTCCTCCCTTTCTGCGGCAAAAGGCAGCAATGCTTTGGATGTTGTCAAGCCATGAGAGTGTGTGCATGACATTGTAATGTTTGTCACACAGTTCAATAGCTCCGTAGTGATTCATATAGCGAACTGCCTGAGCATCAGTGAGGCCATAATGAGCAGCAAACTCAGCAATAAGAGCTACCAAAAAATGTATTTTGTCTTTTACCATATAATTGTATTTTGCCGCAAATATGCATATAAATCTCCAATCCACCATCCCGGCAGCCGTCTTCACATCCACAAACTCGAAGTCTCTCAAGAACTTCCTTAACTTGTCAGCAGCCCCAATATCTATAGAGCCATTTCTTTTTCATACTCCGTTTCTCTTAGTGTTCTATAAGCAAAACTATTTTTCCATCGATCAATCTCAAGAGCTCTACAACATAGTCTTGGATGACTATGCCAGGAAACATCAGAATAGAATCGTATTTTATTGAGAAGTGAATCTTCGAGCATACGCTTGTATTCTTTGCCCTGTTGAACAAGTTGTTTGGTAGTAATAGGCAAGTGTGTAAGACCGCAAGACAGTTTCATCATTGTTCTTTGAAAAGCGTCTTCTCCAACGACAGCCGCCGCACAACGGTCAGCAGAAAGTTCGCTTTTCCTACTCCAGTAATGAAGTGCCATGTAAATCGGTCCATTCAGTTTCATTCCAAAATTCCCAATTTTGTCCCCTAGAACCCACAGTAGATTAGCAACGGAATTATAGAGGACATGCTTGCACAGAATGTGTCCACATTCATGTGCCATGATAGCTTGCAATTCATCATCCTCCATCTTTTCTATGCAAGAGCTTGATACAGCAACAAAAGGCTTAACCTCTCCGTATGTATAAGCATTCATGAATGGATCATTGTACACATACAGTTCTGGTTCTTCTATACCAACCTTATTAACAACATCTTTGAAGAGATTGTACACTTTAGGCATATTCTCCTTGGTAATTAGAATATATGAACTCATGTTGTACCCCTTGCACATACCCTCATCTGACCACTTCATAATTTTACGGCAAATTGTATCAACAAAAGGAATAGACTTCAATACTTGCAGAGCTTTTGAATCATCTGGGTGTAATATCATTTGAGATGTAATCATTACGCAACCTCCTTATTAAGATTAGACTTATAAGCAGCACGCATCATTGCGACCTGAAGAACAGCAGGGATAGTCACACGATATGCAGGTCCTGCAAGATCCCACAGAGTATAGCCTGTAAGTAGTGCCATTCCTACAGGTCCGGTAAGGATGCTCAATGAACGCGATAGTAAGCCTCCAGTAAGAACTATAGTCATTCTTCCGAGGATGAAACGCTCCAAGAAAGACATGATAGTCTGAAGGACGAACACATAGGCACGAGTACTGACCTTTCGCGTAGCGATGATGGCAGCAATCATTGCAGTTCTCGTAACTTTGTTCTTGGCGGTTATGCCCAACTCTTCGCAGAGTGAGCGCAGCTCTTCCTCAGACATGCGATCAAGTGCCTTCTTGCAGAAGAACTCCAAAAGCAAGCTCTCCATCTGCTCGCATTCAGCATGTCGAGGAACCTTGACACCGACCTTACGGCAAACGTCGTTGACGATACTTTCGTATTCAGGACCTCGTCCATGACGGCTGAATACATTCATGAATGTATTACCGCCAAACGACTGAAGCTCATAGGCAATGTCCTTCCACATTCCAGCCATGTTGTCGGGATAGCATTCAATATAGCTATCTGTATCTGACAGTTTCTCGTTGACACGAAACTCTCCTTTGTTGTTAAGAGTAAGAATGTCGCAAAGGGTACGAAGATCATTGTTTTCAGCATACTGCAGGAAAGATAGATTCTTGTCTGGTGTCATAGAAATCATGTAGCCATCTTGAGTTAAACATAGACATTCATAAAGTCGTGGCAATGTTCCTTTACTGAATGTATAATCAGCGTTTCTTTCTGATTACGGTGCAAAGGTACAGACAAAAAAATCAGCAACTATGCAAAAAGCTTTCACACTCTGCAAAGTTGCTGAAATATGTAGTAATATACTATTATTATTTCTTGATTATTTTGATTTTCTTAGCGGTATTTTTGTAGATTTCTTTTGTTTTAGGGAATGTATTATCTGAATATTCCAAAATCTCGATACCTCCATAATTCCTATTTATATAATTAGCCAGCACAACTGGAGCTATGGCACAATCACCGATAGACATTGTTTGGTATTTATCGCACGCAATGGTTCCTGTATAATTATGTTTCGGATGCTCATCTGTAATAGCAACCTGCTCTTGTGCGATTTGGTTTATTGGCGACTTAACATATTCTTCAAGATTGTCCTCATTAAGCTTCTGTGCCATTTCATTGATGTAATTTGCAAACAGGATGACAGCATTGAAAATCATTTCATTCAACAACTGATTGTTAACCTTGTTGTTTGTGTGGCAGTTTTTGTTCAGTACTGTCAAGAATGAAATAGGATAACGAAGCCAGTCGCTGATAGCAGCTTCTTTTAGTGTTGTTTTGGAGTCTTCCTTAAAATAGTTGAAGTTATGATCGGCACCACAGAAAAACTTTTCTGGCAATGCTTTCGTGAGGACTCCATCCTTCAAAGCATTTCGAAGAGAGAGGTGGTCTGGAAACTCGACTTCTCCATTTGTTATCTTCCATTGTGCCAGTTGTCTGATATATGGTTTATCCTCTTCTGTCATGAACTTACACAGTGCTCGTAAATCATCATAGGTACCAAACTCATCGTTATAATAATCTATAATGCTCTTCGCCATTTCAAGGATACGTCCTGCTTTCCACCAATAAGGAAGTTTTTTTTCATTGTCAGCTATGAAATTATAATCTTCCAGCAACCTACAGAGTTCTTCATTTCCTTCCTTGTCAGGGCTTAATGTAGGTTCACCAGTAAGGCAAAAACGGAGCACATTACATTTCTCTGTTTCCTTGCAGATGCTATACATAAGATTCTTAGGCTCCATCTTTTCTGAAGCTTTTTCATCTCTCCAACCATTTATGTCAATGATAAAAACATCCCATTGGTTCGCCTTCTCTGTCGCTCTTGCGATGAAGTCATTGACATATACACATTGCTCCACAATTGGTTCAATATTATTCTTGGACAATTTCTCCTTCACGTGACGAACATGAGTGTTCATCATGCTGAAATTATTGGATGTTGTAGAAAAATCGTCATCCAACCACAAAATTTTACAAATTCTACTCATTGTTGTTTATTATATCTTTTGGTAAATTTAATGTCAATCGTACAGGAAATTCAGCTTCGGGAATACTCTTGAAGTTGATGCTGCCATACATTGCTGTCATCGTGGTATATGCGGAATACAGACCTTCACCAGTATTGGCTTTTGTTCCTGCTCGGTATTTCTTTTCAAAGACTCTGTTTTCATCACCAGAGAATTTTGCTCCATTGTTTTTAATGGTAATAGTCCAGGAATCCCCTTCATCAGACAGATTTACAAGAATCACATTCTTTTCCTTTGGTCTGTCAAGTA
>JBJEKT010000093.1:0-11474 GCA_051878775.1 Bacteroides sp.
TTGAACTATAGATTTTCGCCTGTTCAAAATTTGTACCGTTTTGAATTTGTTGTTTTCAAGAGAGTGCTGTAGCTCAGCGTGTTAGGATATACAAAAAGGCTTCTACATGAACAAGGCAAACCGGAAATTGCTCAAAGATATGGAAATCAAGACCTACTGCAAACCTCTGGGACGTCCCCCAAAGAATCCGCCGAGTCCTGATATCCTCGCCAAGATGGCCAAGGCCGTCGGAGAAAGGAACAAAGTAGAATGCTCGTTCGGCACTGGCAAGAGAATCTATCGAGCCAACAATATAAGAGCCAAGCTCCCAGAGACGGCAAGATGCTGGACGGGAATGTGCTACTTCGGCAAAAACGTGATGAAGTTCTTGAGGGAACTTTGTCATGTCCTTATCGAAATATGGCACATGTTGATGCTCAATGCCAATTATGGGGATAATGTCTGCTACCCCATGGCTTTGGCCAAATATTAATTCAGCAGACTCGAACTAAAAAGCACTCCTTGACTTGATTACATGCCGAAACAAAAACGAGAAAGTTAGCCAAAGGTTTGGTGAATCGGAAAAACGTGTATATATTTGCAACCGAATAATGAATCATTTTAAACTGCGAGATTATGAACACAGCATCGATAGTTGAGAATAACCAAGTAAGTCCGCTGGATGCTCTATGGTCTTTGTTTATCAGTCAACCAAAGTCTGTAAGGACTGCATTTGCTAAACGTCTTCTCTCACAAGACTCCTCTGCCCAAGCCGAGCAAAAACGTATAGCCATTGGCAACAGTTTCAGGAAGGCTCTTCAGGAACTGGAAGAGGCAGAAAAGTCTGGATTGGAGAATCTGCCAGATGCAACCACACTCTTTAAATAAGTTTGGATATGGAAACACTCATAATACCATAATTAAGATAATAGAAAGATTATGGCAAATGGGAAAATTGACTTGAAGAACTGCTCGAAACAGAAGATAATCGACGTTATCAAAGCTGCTAAGTTACGGAGACAGGCTTGGGAAGAACGAGTACAGGCAGAAATGAGAGAGCGCCAAGCATTAAGACAGAAGGCGCAGGAGTCTCATTATTACGACATTGCATTAAGCTAACGAGATGCAATCATTGAATATAGACATAATCAATATCTATTCTCCTTATACTGTATGGACTAAAGGAGATGAGTATCTTTTTACTACTGACTATGGCATAGAGTATTCTGTATCCTTTGATGACGAGGACAATTTCGAGTTTAAGTCTTATTGGTTAAATCTAACTGGCGTTCCAGAGGAAATGAGCGGTGAGCCCTTCGTTGACCTTGTCGGCAGCAAACTGTTCGAAGTAGGCCGCCGTCTTCTGTACGGCCTCCTGTTGCTCGGGCCGCATCTGGAAGTCCTGGATACGCTGCAACAGCGTGGTCTCGTGCTGTTTTACCGCTTCAATGGCCTGCTCCACTTGCTTGGTGCCGCAGACGAACCATTCGCCTTTAGGGTTAGCAATGCGTGCGTTGCGCAGTACGTCGTGTACGGCTGTGTCCATGAACACCGAACCATCCTGCCGCATGGCGGGGCGGATGAGTTCCACGCGCCACGACTGACCAGGTACGAGTGTGGGGTAATGTTCCTTCATCCGCACCTCTATGGGGCGGGCCGTATAGCCCACCTTGAGCATACCGGGGAAACGTGTATCAGAGTAAGCGTAAATAATGGGCCGTTCAGCCGCTGCATGCTGGAGAAAATCTGTTGCTGCCATTCTATTCATTTTTTTTATATTTTTAATTGTCTAATTGACCCTATTGCTCTTGCTTGTATTCCAAGAAAGTTGTACCTTTGCCTCAGTTTCCTAAAATAAAGGAAAGAATTCGTGATTTCTTTCCTAAAATAAAGGAAAATGTTACGTTCTACCATTAATAAATAAGGTATATGAATAAGGATGTCATCAAACAGTTGATTCTTCTGCATCAGGGGCATATTCCTTTCCCGCTCAGTGAGCGCGAAGAGCATCTGCCACTTCATGCCGAGCAGATTATCACCATACCTGGTGTTCGTCGTTCGGGTAAATCCAGCAAGATGAAACTGTTAATCAATGCTTTGGTTATGGCTGGCGTACCTTCGCAAAACATCCTCTGGATGGGGTTTGATGATGAACGCCTGGCGGATATGTCTTGCCAAGATCTCAACGAAGTATTGGAGGCATACCGTGAGCTTTATCCCACGACCCCGCTGAGCGAGGTCTATATGTTCTTCGATGAACTGCAGAACATCGAGGGATGGGAACTGTTCGTCATGCGTGTTCACAAGAGTTACTGCAAGCATATCTACATCAGCGGTAGCAATGCGAAGTTGCTCAGTCAGGAGATTGCCACTACCCTGCGAGGTTGGGCATTGGAGTACAGGACCTATCCGTTGAGTTTTGCCGAATATTGCCGTTTCCTCTCTATCTCTACAGAACGACTTGACGAACAGCAAACCACTCAACTCCGCCTGGCATGGGACGATTACAACCGTTATGGAGGCTTTCCCGAGGTAGTGCTGACCCAAGACAGGCTGTTGCGCGACAAGTTGCTGCAGACCTACTATCATGCGATGCTCTTCAGAGACATGGTTGAGCGTCATCACATCGGCAATGTGGGTGTGCTCCGCTTTTTTATCAAGCGCATCATGAACAACGTGAGCAAACCTACCAGTATCCATAGCATATACAACGACATCCGTTCGCAGGGACTGAAGGTAAGCAAGGACGAGCTCTACAAATGGGCAGAATACCTGTGCGAGAGCTTTATGTTCATTCGTGTGCCCCGCTATACGCCGTCGCTCATTGCAGAGGAGGCCGGGCTGAAGAAATACTATTTCATCGACAACGGTATGCGGCAGAACATCCTGCTTCCGCATAGTCAGGACGATGGAAAGCTGTTGGAGAGCAGCGTCCTTCTGCATCTGTGCCGCAGGTGCGGTGAACTGGAGAAGGTCACCTATTTCATGAAAGAGAGAGAGTGCGACTTTGTGTTGCAGCACGAAGACGAGATACAGCAGCTCATCCAGGTGTGCTGGCAGATGGACGATGCCGAAACGCGGGAACGCGAAATAGCGGGTTTGCTGGAAGCCCACCAGCTGACCCATTGCGACAACCTTCTCATCATCACACACCATCAGGAAGAGACCATCCTGCGTGATGGATTGACCATCCAGGTGGTACCTGCATGGAAATGGATGCTGTCAAAATAAAGGTACAACATTTCAAAGAACACACTATGTTTGTCTTCGGGAGGCTGTCTACCAGGCTGCGGCAGACGCGTAGTTTGCGTCGCAGAATTTCGGCCAGGAAGTTGCCATCGCCACAGGCTGGCTCAAGGAAGCGGCTGTCGATGCGCTCCGTCTCATGGCGCACGAGGTCGAGCATGGCGTTCACCTCTCGTTCGTTAGTGAACACCTCGCCGTGCTGTTGCACCCGCTCGCGCGACTTGACTTGTGTTGTCTTGGGTGTATTCATAGGTGCCAAATGATAGGTAGCAAAGTCATCGTCCTATCATCTGGCTTCATCGGGAAGTAACGCAACCATAGAGGAACGGGCATAAAAAAAGGTGTGAACTTCTTCTTATGGTGTTGTGCAAATGGTTTTCTCCATAATGTACCATGCACGTGCGACATATCTTCCAGAAGCGTAACTCTTCACTTTGCGTCGTTCCACCTCCTGCTTCTTGTCATATTCAGTGGCTTCACCTACCTACTTCTTAATATCCATCCTTGCTGTCACATTATCTTAGTGTAAAGTTACAAAAATAATTGGAATAGTTCTTTCGCAAGGAGAGATTTTGTATAGAACACCTGCTTAAATAGTTAAGCTATTTTAATTATACAGCAAAAGAATGTTTAGGATGGAAGTTTTACTGTTTTCAGAAATCTTTTGCTACCTTTGCAGTCAGTAAACTTCGTAATCCTATACTACCATGAGTAATTACACGCTACATAATATCCTCTTCAACGGTGACCCGAGGGCTGACTTCGATGGAATACAGGAACCGGACAAGCCGGTAAGAACCTGTCCTGAATACTACCTGGCCAAGCTGATTGGGCCAAAGGGCAACGAGCTGAAACTGTGGCGCACCAGGCAGGGCAAAGGCGAGGAGCCGGTGCCCAACCGCGTGCTGCGCAACGACGGTGGAATTGCCGTGATACGCATACACAACATGGAGCACGTCATGCTCACCCGACTGGCTGGAAAGGACATCGAGCAGCTCAATGAGTGCCCTACGGACGAGGAGGTAAGCTACCCCTTCTGCTTCGTGGTGGTGGACTGCCGACACGGTAAGTGCCAGCTGGCCATCGAGCGCTCCAGCAACTGGGGCAGCGAGACGGTCACCCTGCGACGAAGCCTGGAGAAGTGCTTTGACAGCTACTTCAAGCTCCACTTCGACATGAAGGTGGAGGTCAGGGAGAAGATGATTGCCACACGCTGCGAGCAGTTTATCGAGCACCGTATCTACGATTGCCACGACCTGCCCCTCTCCTTCACCTACCAGTTCCGCTGCACGGAGCCAGGGATGGAGGCCTACAACCGCCGCGTACCCGAGCTACTGAGTAAGCCGTTTGAATACCTCAATGCCTACTTCAACTGCAGCGGTTCGAAGAGCGGCTATACCACCAACGACATCGATGAGGGGGGATTCCTGCAGACGAAGGGCTTTATGATGGCCGTGGCCTCCTACTGCTGTGACAACGGCTACGACTTTCTGATGAACTTCCGCGACTACGGCGAGTACAAGTGCAACGAGGAGATCAGAGCACGGTTCGAGTTGAACGACCTGGCCCTCCTCAACTACATCAACAAGGCCATCCCCGAGCAGCACACCAGCGCGTTCGACCTGGAGGTGTGGCTCGACGAGGTATTCAATGAAGCATTCCAAAACAGTGTCGTCCATGCTACTCCAAAACGAAGAAAGACAAAACATTAAGCGCCGCTATGCGGGCCATGTGATGTACCGGCTGTGCCGTGCTGTGCGCAACGTGTTTCAGGCGGCCTATCCTGAGGTGACCATCAGTGTGGAGCAGCTCTTTGCGGATGCCTTGGATTGGCTCGACGAGCTGCTCACGCTGGGTGGAAGGGGGCTGGAGAGCTGCGGCGACCTGTGGAACGACGTGCTTGAGATGTACCGTGAGCGCGACGGGCAACGCGAGGGCGTGGAGGAGTCGAAGGTCAAGACGGCCATGGTGTTTTACCTGCTGATGTACTGCATGGAGGGAGCTGGCCATGCCTACTACCGTGGCTCGCTCTTCACCAAGCTCTTCACCATCATACATCGTCACTGGAATCACGAGCGATGCTGCCAGATGGAGCAGCTGCTGGCCCCGGAGGTGAACCCGCTCTCCGAGGAGATGCACCTGTGGATGAAGGAGTACTTCGCAAGCGACCGCTCGCTCATCTTTGACGACGATGACGACCCCGGCACCGACGGCCAGCCATCAGCTGAGGGGACCCGGTCAGTAGCTGCCAGCGCCCGGCCGCAGGACGATGGCCGGCTGCCCCTGCCTCCGGAGCTGGACACGGAGCGGGCGCAGAAGTACTTCCCCATGGCCATCGCCAAGGGGTGGATGAACTTCGAGCAGGGGCGGTACACCTGGCATGGGGTGACGAAGAAGGGGGCCGCAACGCAGCTGGCCTACTTCTGCGGCAAGGTGTATGAGTGCCGCTATTCCGATACGGCCGACGGCAACACGGGTAAGCAACTTCCTGAACAGGCACTCCAGGACCTGTTCAACGTCAAGCGACTCCACTCACTGCTCTCCCAGGCTTACCATGCTACGAGCCCGCAGCGGTGGCGCAGTGCCATCGATGCGCTGTTTCTATAACACGCTACAAATAGAATAATACGACCGAACCTATCCAAATATGGATGCGATTATCTTATCGATTATGTGGTCAAAATAGACTTCCTTGATGAAACAGTTCTTTTTGGATATCACCTCATCAACGTTGTACATGCCCATTATATGTGTAATAAAATAAGACTGCTTTGACATAGGCTTGCTAAGCCATTCATTCTCTATCTTGATAGTGTACTCGGGATGATGATTTTTGGAAGATATTAACAAGACATAAATCATGCCATCTTCTACTTCCTGAAGTTCATTAGATGACACAACAAGTGCTGGATGTATGAGTGCAGTGCCATCTGGCAATGTGAATGACACCTCTACGATTTCCCTTTGTCTTACTCTCATAGCCATTTCGCGACATTCTTAGTGACAGGTTTGGAATGTAGCAACGACTTGTATTGTTCATCCGTGAGAGGCTCGTAATCATTCATGTCGAGAGCTGATTCATTCTCCAGTTCCTTGGCTAGTTCATCATCGGACAAGGCACATCTGCGATGCTTAATCGTAAGCAATGCAAGGTCTTCATAAAGGTGGTCAGCCAACCATTTCTTGTTGGAAGAACTGAGTGATGACAACATGTTGTATATGTTTTCTATTGTCAAGGTAGTATTCATATGCATAAATAATTCTCTTACACGATACAAAGTTACAACAATAGAATATAACTACCAAACATTTTGCAGTTTTTTATATAGCGCATATATAGCGCTATAGGATGCATAAACGGGAGTGTGTAGCTTTGCAGCAGAAATTTCGAGAGGGGAGCTCCTCACGGCCGACAGACGGGAGGAGACTGCACGCAGCTGCATGACTGACCGCATGTCCGTGTGACTGACCACGCAGCTGCATGACTCCCCAAGCGCCGAGGCGGCGATGCCTTTCCCTGACCACGGCGCCAAACTGCCAGAAGGGCTTCATGGATAAACTTCTATTAATAGTATGGAAATGAAGTTCCAGTTTTACAAGGCTCCTGTGACGAATACGACGAGCCGACAAGCGATGAACCTCCTGGAGGTTCACAAGTACATCACCCACGATGCTGCCGCCATGCAGCATACGGCCACGCTGCGCGACATCCTGGAGCGCGTGAGACGGGGCCAAGCCACCGACGCGGAGGTGCGGGAGTATAAAGCCAATCACTTTGACTTCGTGCTCTTCTCCGGCCTCTTCCGCAGCCGTACGGACGCCGGCCTCTTCAAGCACAGCGGCCTGCTCTGCCTCGACATGGACCACCTGGGTGGCCCCGAGGCGGTCAGCACCCTGCGCCGGCAGCTGCTTGAGGACCCCTGCCACCCCACCCTGCTGCTCTTCACCTCGCCCAGCGGCGACGGGCTGAAGTGGGTGATCCGCATCGACCTGACGCGCTGCCCGCTGCACCTCACGTGGTTCCTGGCCCTGGAGCAGTACGTGCAGGAGCGCTACGGTGTGGCCATCGACCGCAAGTGCAGCAACCTCTCACGCGCCTGCTTCCTGCCCCACGACCCCGCCTGCTACATCCACCCCGCGCTGCTCGCAGGAAGCCCCGCCCTCCCCGCAGGGCGCGAACCCTTCGACCCGCAGGCCTGGGCCGCCCGCAATCCCCATCAGCAGCCCGCCGCCCCGAGCTCCGTGGCCACCACCATCAACCAGCTGGCCAAAGCCGTCAGCCGCAGCAAGGAGGCCCTGCCCGCCGCTTCGGCACAGGCCGCCGCAGCCGCTGCCGACTCCCCTGCCGAAGCCATCCGCTACTACGCCGACCTCTGCGTGAGCCGCCACATCGACATCACCGCTGGCTACGACAACTGGCTCCGCCTGGGCTTCTCCCTGTCAGATATTTTCGGTGAATCCGGCCGTTCGCTCTACCACGACCTGAGCCGCCTGAACAGCGGCTACAACCCCAGTGAGTGCGACGCCCAGTACACCCATTGCCTCCGCGCCAAGGGCACCGGCGTGACCTACCGCACCTTCTTCGACCTGCTCCGACGGGCCGGCATCGACCTCGCCGTCGAAGCCCGCAACCGCCGCGCACAGCAGGATTTCGCCCCCATCACCGAGGAGATGATGCGTGGCGAAAGTGACAAAAGTGACAAAGTGACAAAGGACATCGATAAGGAAAAAATAGAGAAAAACCCCTCTTTTGGTATTTTGGAAGAGGAAGTGACAGATAGCACTTTGTCACTTAGGTCACTTTCCAAGGGCAAGACCTTCTCAGACAAAATCGCCCCCAGCGACTGGTCAGGATTCCTGCGCGAGGTGATGGAAGGACAGAACTGCACCGAGGACTGCGACAAGATGCTGCTGGCTACACTCAACATCGTATCAGGCGTACTGCCCGAATCGCTCTACAGCCTCTACGACGGTCGTCGTATCTACGCTCCATTGTATAACATTTTCTATGGTGGATATGCTACACGCAAGGGCGACCTGGAGGCCTGTCGGCAACTGCTCAAACCCATCAAAACGAAGATGCAGCGTGCCTACGACGAGCAGATGGAGCGTTACGAAGAGGAGATGGCCATCTGGGAGAACACCCCGAAGTCGGCTCGCGGAAAGGCACCCAAGGAGCCCGTGCGCCAGTCACCCCTCATTGCAGCCAACAGCTCCGCTTCGGCCGTCTATCGCCAGCTCGATGCCAACGGCGGATGGGGCATCATGGTGGAGACAGAAGCCGACTCACTGACCAACATGCTCTCCAAGAGCGAATACGGCGACTACAGCGACCTGCTGCGCAAGGCCCATCACCACGAACTCTGCGCCATGGTGCGTGTCAGCGACAAGCTATTCATCGAGATTGAGAAACCACGCCTGGCCGTGTTGCTCACCTGCACCGGCTCACAGCTGCCCCTGCTGCTGCCACCGAGCAACGTGGCCAACGGCCTGGCCTCACGATTCCTCTTCTACGCCCTGCCCGACAGCAAGGTGGAGTTCCGCAACGTCTTCGAGAAGGGCGACCATGCGGTGGAAGACACCTACCTGGAGATGGGTCGTCGCGTGCTGGCTCTTCACGAGGCACTCGCCCTACGTCAGGATCGCCCCATCCAGTTCATGCTCTCCAACGACCAGCAGGAGCGCTTCATCCAGATGTTCGGCGCCATCCTGCAGGAGCAGTTCGACCTGATGGGCAACGGCATCCAGGGCTTTATCTACCGCCTGGCCCTCGAGTGTTATCGCTACACCATGGTGCTCAGCGCCCTGCGTCGCCTGTCGGAGAGTTATGGCAGCGGAGAGCCCATTTTCCTGGATGAAGAGTCGGGGTTGATATGCGACGAGCGCGATTTCCGCATAGCTACGACCATCATTGAGTGCCTGGTCAACCATACGGCACGCGTCTATGCCGTCATCGGCACGCAGGAGGAGGACCCCTTCGCTAAATCGCCCGACAAGCCCTCGCCATTGACGAAGAAACTCTACGATCTGCTACCCAACTACCGTGAGTTCACCACGGCAGAGGTCATCGAGATAGCGCATGCCAACGACATCATCGACCGCTCAGCCAAACGCATCCTCGGCGAGCTGGTGACGAAGTACCTCGTGCTCGACCATCCACAGCGTGGCCGTTACATCAAGCTCAGAAAGGAGGCACGCCATGACTGAACTCCTTCGCCAAGCCACGACCAAGCCCGCAGACCGCTTCATCCCCCGCGCCATGAGCAAGGCCGAGCTGGCCATGCTCTACCTCCCCGACCACGAGCCCCATGCTGCCGTCACCCAGCTGATGCGTTGGGTCAACGCCTGCCAGCCGCTCCTCCAGGAACTCAAGGTGGCCGGATACAATAAGCACTGCAAAATCCTGCAGAAGCGCTACGTGATGCTCATCGTCAAGCACCTCGACGAGCCCTGACGACAGCTGAATTGTTAAACAAAATGAAAACAGCTGCCGTATCGAACGAATCGCATCACTCCGCACCGTACGCCTCACCACCTCGGCCAGACGGCGTATCTTTGCAACGTGAAAAGGTCAGATAGCTGACCTGTGACCAGGCCGCAGGTCTAAGGTAACTCTAAAGTAACTCAATACCTACGCTAAAGTAACACTAATCCAGCTCTAATTCCAGAGTAGAGATAGATTAGAGGTTGATTAGACCCGGATTAGAGCCCGATTAGAGCCATGCCTGAGCTGCAGCAGACCTGCGGCGGAGTCACCTCGCACCAGATGTTTTCTTTTTTCCTTTTAACCTAGACCCGACGCCTCCGTGGGTCGCCCCGCCTCAAAAGGCCGGGTTCATGGGAGGCCCGATAACTATGGCAACTCTTAGTGGGTATGCGACGAAGATGGTCGGCTCCGCCGGCTCGATGACGTTCAAACGCGTTGCTGGACGTACCATCGTAAGTGAAAAAGCAACCGTAGTCAAGAACCCCCGCACCACGGCTCAGCAGCGCCACCGCATGAAGTGGCCCAACCTGATCCGCATGTACGCAGGCATCTCGCCCCTGCTCCGCAACGCCTTCGAAGGCAAGGCTACCGGCATGAGCGACTACAATGCCTTCGTCAAGGTCAACTTCATGGGCAGCAAGGTCTATCTCACCAAGGCCGAGGCGGCAGCCAAGTCCATCGTAGCCGCGCCCTACATCGTATCCAGCGGTTCGCTCCGCAGCATCAAGCTCACGGGTGCAGCCGGTGAGTCGGTCACGGACATCAGCCTGGGCTCACTCAGCATCACCGCCTCCACCACCGTGGGCGACTTTGCCAAGGCCGTGGTGGTGAGCAACAAGGGCTACAACTTCGGCGACCAGCTCTCCTTCATCCTCGTGACGCAGGAGGTCAACGCCATCACCGGCTATCCGCAGTGCACCTTTGAGGGCTACCGCGTGGAGCTCGACAAGGAGAGTGAAGTCTGCCTGCTCGACCTGGTCAGTGCCGAGGGCTTCTCGGTGAAGGACGGCAAACTGGCCTGCCAGCTCGATGCCGGCTTCCAGGGCGCCTACGTATGGGTACACACGCGCAAGGAGGGCTCCAGCACCCTCGTCAGCACGCAGGTGCTCATCGTGAAGAACGACCTCTACGAGGCCTACACCTCCGCCGAGGCCTACCAGCGTGCCGTGAAGAGCTACGGCGGTGAGAACGATGCCTTCCTCACCCCCACGGGCACCACGTCAGGCGGCAGTGCCGAAGGCAACGGCAGTGGCAGTGGCAGCAACGGCGGTACCGGTAGCGACACCGGAGGTGGAAGCGGTGACGACCTCCCAGGCTACGAGTAACCAATAGGGGGAAGGGAAACATTGGCGTAAGCTTTGTTTCCCTCCCCCCGCAAAAATAACAGATTATCAATCATAAATTATAAATTATAAATTGTAAATTATAAATTATAAATTGTTAATTGCCCCATGTCTCCCGAAAACAAGCACAAGCTCATCAAGTTCGTATGGAACCTGGTCAGTTCCATCATTGCAGCCATCGGCACCGCCCTCGGTGTAAGCAGCTGCTTCTAGTGTAACACACCCCTCTCCTGCATACAGGACACGGTTCGTTCCCACCGCAGGCTTCCTGCCAGCGGGCCATAAAAATAGTGAACCCAGGACTAAGCATCACGCTCCGTCCTGGGTTTATTGCTATAGAATCATAAAGGACATTTCTTACTTCCGGAAGGGCGGCTTCACCACCACGGCCTTCAGCTTGCGGCCACGGTTGTCGAGCG
>JBJEKT010000094.1:0-11359 GCA_051878775.1 Bacteroides sp.
ATCTGATAGGGGATGAGGAATGCGGCCCATCCCAGTGAGTAGCTCATGAGACCGATGGTGATGAACACATAGTCTCTGAGCTCCTGCATTACGGCTGCTTTACTGGGTTTGCTGATCTGCATAGTTATTAACCTTTTACAACGATATTCACAATCTTTTTCGGCACGATGATAACTTTGACTACCTGCTTGCCTTCAATCCACTTCTGCGAACGTTCATCAGACAGGACTGTTTGCTCAATGGTGGCATTGTCTGCATCAGTAGTAAAGGCTTGGTTGAAGCGGGCCTTGCCGTTGAAGGAAATGGTGTAATTCACTGTGTTTTCCACCAGATACTCTTCGTTGTACTTGGGCCATTCTGCATCGCATACCGAGTCTTCGTGACCCAGCAGTTCCCACAGCTCTTCGCAGACGTGAGGTGCGAAGGGAGTTAAGGTTACTACCAGCATGTCAAGTACTTCGCGCTTGCTGCACTTCATTTGAGCAAGTTCGTTAACGCAAATCATGAAGGCGCTGATGGAGGTGTTGTACGAGAAGGTCTCAATATCACCTGTCACCTTCTTCACCAACTTATGAACAGCCTTCAGTTCATCACGTGTAGCGACATCATCGTTCACGAGGCAGTTATCGTTACGGTCGTAGAAGAGGTTCCAGAATTTCTTCAGGAAGCGGTGTACACCATCGATACCGTTGGTATCCCAGGGCTTTGACTGCTCTACGGGGCCGAGGAACATCTCGTACATACGCAGGGTGTCTGCACCATACTTTTCCACAATCATATCGGGATTGACGACGTTGAACATCGATTTCGACATCTTTTCCACAGCCCATCCGCAGATGTACTTACCCTCTTCGAGAATAAACTCCGCGTTGTTGTACTCAGGACGCCAAGTTTTGAAGGCTTCGATGTCGAGCACATCGTTCGACACGATGTTCACATCCACGTGGAGTGGGGTGGTGTCGTACTGCTCTTTCAGTCCTAGTGAAACGAACGTATTGGTATCTTTGATGCGATATACAAAGTTGCTGCGTCCCTGAATCATACCTTGATTGACCAGTTTTTGGAAGGGCTCTTCAGCCACGGAGTAACCCAGATCGTGGAGGAACTTGTTCCAGAAGCGGGAGTAAATCAGGTGACCTGTGGCATGTTCCGTACCACCTACGTAGAGATCCACATGTTGCCAGTAGTGGTCGTTCTTCTCTGAAACGAGAGCTTGGTTATTGTGAGGATCCATGTAGCGCAGGTAGTAGGCGCTTGAGCCAGCAAATCCAGGCATTGTGTTAAGTTCCAAGGGGAAGATAGTGACGTTGTCGATGCGGCTGTTCTCTGTTACGCAGAGATTTACCGTATCCCAAGCCCACTTCGTGGCGTGACCCAACGGAGGTTCACCTGTCTCAGTAGGCAGGAACTTCGCCACTTCGGGCAATTCAAGCGGCAAGCATTCGGCAGGTATCATATAGGGCATACCTTCTTTATAATATACGGGGAAAGGTTCGCCCCAATAGCGTTGGCGGCTGAAGATGGCATCGCGCAAACGATAGTTCACCTTAACGCGACCCAGGTTGTGTTCCTTGACGTACTTCTTTGTGGCGGCAATGGCTTCCTTGATGGTAAGTCCGTTGAGGCTGAGGCTGCAATAAGGTGTAACTCCTGCTTTGGGTGAGTTGCATACGATACCCTCTTTGGCATCAAAACTCTCCTCACTCACGTCACAACCCTCCACCAGAGGTACAATAGGCAGATTAAAGTGGCGTGCAAAGGCGTAGTCGCGACTATCGTGGGCAGGTACTGCCATGATGGCACCTGTACCATAGCCAGCCAATACATAATCGCTAATCCAGATAGGTACTTCATCTCCTGTGAAGGGATTGATGGCATAGCTACCACTGAATACGCCACTCACGCTGCGGTCGCTGATGCGTTCACGCTCCGTACGCTTCTTGGTGCGATCCAGGTAAGCTTCTACGGCCTCTTTTTGTTCTGTTGTAGTCACTTGGGCCACCAGTTCGCTTTCTGGGGCCAGCACCATGAAGGTTACACCAAACATCGTGTCAGCTCGGGTAGTGAAGATGGTGAATTCCAGGTCGCTCTCCTTCACTTTGAATTGCACTTCGGTACCTTCTGAACGTCCTATCCAATTGCGTTGGGTCTCTTTCAGAGAGTCGGTCCAGTCGATGGTTTCCAGTCCATCGAGCAGACGTTGAGCGTAGGCTGATACGCGCAGGCACCATTGGCGCATCTTCTTCTGCACTACGGGGAAGCCACCACGCTCGCTCACACCATCTACTACCTCGTCGTTGGCCAATACAGTACCCAGCTGCGGGCACCAGTTCACCATTGTTTCGCCCAGGTAGGCGATACGGTAGTTCATCAGTACCGTCTGTTGTTCCTTCTCGTTCATGGCCTTCCACTCCTCTGCGGTAAACTTCAGTTCCTCGCTGCAGGCCACGTCCAGCCCTTCTGTACCCTTGGTCTCAAAGTGGGCAATCAGCTTCTCGATGGGTTGTGCCTTTTGGCAATCGTTGCAGTAGTAGCTACCGAACATCTGCTGGAAAGCCCATTGTGTCCAGTGGTAATAGCCCGGATCGCAGGTGCGTACTTCGCGGCTCCAATCGAATGAGAATCCTATCTTGTCCAGCTGTTCTCGGTAACGGTTGATATTGTTGACTGTAGTAATTGCAGGGTGTTGACCTGTCTGAATGGCATACTGCTCAGCAGGCAGTCCGTAGGCATCGTAACCCATGGGATTAAGCACGTTGAAGCCTTGCAAGCGCTTGTAGCGTGCATAGATATCCGAGGCAATATATCCTAAAGGATGACCCACATGCAACCCGGCACCACTGGGGTAGGGGAACATGTTGAGCACATAGAATTTCTGTTTCGTCTCATCTTCGGTCACCTGATAGGTCTTACGTTCTACCCATCGTTGTTGCCACTTCTTTTCAATCTCCCTGAAATTATATTCCATACTCTTATCGTTGATAGGTTGTTTATAACTGTTGTATTCCGGTTGATAAGTCACCTTACTTAGTGAATAATCGGTGCAAAGGTACATTTTATTTTTCTTTCTCTACAATATTTTCTCTACTTTTGCATCGCAAAACAACGAATAGCACATGAAAGAGAAATTATTGAAGGCCAAATGGCACCTGATTGCCATTCTGACTGTGGGTATTTGGGGCACTACGTTTATCTCTACCAAGATATTGATAGGTCATGGTTTGAATCCGCAAGAGATTTTCCTGTTCCGCTTCTTAATGGCCTATGTAGGCATCTGGTTTATCTCGTCACGCCGATTGATGGCCGACAATTGGTTGGATGAGGGATGGTTGTTCCTGGCGGGATTGACAGGTGGAAGCCTCTATTTCCTGACGGAGAATACCGCGCTTGGCATTACGCAGACCACCAACGTAGCTTTTATTGTCTGCTCTACGCCGCTCATCACCACTCTCCTTACGCGTCTCTTTTTCCCGAACGAAAAGGGAGGCCCTTGGCTCTTTACCGGCTCGCTCGTAGCCTTGCTTGGGGTGGGATTCCTGGTGTTCAACGGCAATTTTGTGTTGAAACTTTCGCCTGTGGGTGACCTGCTTTCGTTGGCTGCCTCGTTACTTTGGGCCTTCTACAGCTTGATTATCCTCAAGTTGAAGGGACGGTATAGCATGGTTTTTATCACACGAAAGATTTTTTTCTATGGGTTACTGACCATTCTGCCCGTATTTCTGATACAGCCCTGGCATTTCGACTTGCATGGATTGCTCGCTCCTGCTGTTTGGGGTAACCTGCTTTTTTTAGGATTACTGGCTTCGCTTATTTGCTTTGTAGTATGGAATATGGTGCTGAAGAACCTCGGTACCCTCTCCTCATCCAATTATCTCTACCTCAATCCGCTTTTCACGACCATCGCCTCGTTGCTTTTCCTCGATGAGCGCTTCACCTGGATGTCGCTCATCGGTGCACTCTTTGTACTTTTGGGAGTCTATATCTCCGGAAAAAAATAATTTTTCTCTTGATGCAACTTTCCTTCCCCTATGTGCGTCTAATGGGTAAAACGAAAACGTTAAACTTAAAACATAGGAGATAGAAGAATGAAAAGCTCAAGATTTTCAAAAGTACTGGCTGTAGCACTTTTTGCTATGGCGTTGATGACAAGCGGTAATATGCTGGCTCAAAGTCCTGAAGATTATATAAAGAACGATATCGTGGTGGATGGTGTCGTCAAGGAGCGTATTATCTATGTGAATAACGACGGTGCTCTGGAGCGTCACGTACATTACGTATATACTTATAATGAGAAGCAGCAAGTAACGAGCAAGCAGGCAGAGAAATGGGATGTCGTAAGCGAGCGTTGGATGCCCTATTTCAAGATGGAAATGAGTTACGAGGGCAATACCGTGAACGTGACTTACGCTCGCTGGAATAAGCGCTCAAAGGCCTACGACAAGGACATGCAGCAGAGTATCTACGAGATGAACGACGGCTTGATGGAGCAGCTCATGGCCAATAAATAACTGCCTGCAAGCAGTCAACAACTGACAAAAGCAACCACAATACATAATTTCTCTCAAAAATGAAAGCCGAAGGAATAGTGTTGTTCCTTCGGCTTTTTTATAATAACAAGAGGAATAAATGTTATTGGTGCTATGAGGGTCTTAGGAGTAAGAAACGTTAATCACTTACTTTTCGCAAGAGATGGCTTTCTATACAACGGCACTCAAGGCGGCACCGATGCTGAGAGCTTGATTGACTGAAGTACCCGTCAAAGGGATGCAGACGATGTGTACTAGTACAAGTGAAAGGCCGATGGCCAATCCGGCAAAGTAGCCAGCACCCTTTATAGCATCTGTCGTGCCCAGTACAACGAATACAAAGGTGAAAATTACTTCAGCCAAGAAACCTCCCATGATACTTACACCTGGTTGACAGGCATTTGCACCTGTGGTAGTGGCAAAATCACCACCAGCAGCAATATACGAAGCTGAAGCTACATCTACATTGGATACTAGCAGATAGAGTAGGGAAGAGCCGATGATGGCACCAATCACTTGGAAGATCATGTACATGCCGGCATCCTTTCCATTGATATGTCCAGTAAGCAGACAACCTGGGGTGATGGCAGGATTGATATGGCAACCGTTTCCACCATTTCAGCTAAATACTTTTTCATACGTGTTGTGCATTTAAAATTAATGGGACAAAGTAAGTACTTTATGTAAACAATAAAGGTGATATTGTACGATTTTGCTTGGATAAAGTGTATTTGAATCGTATTATTTATTATTTTTGCAGGCGAATTGATTACCATAAACGAATATATTCAGAAACATAATCCATATTTATTGAAAACTAATACGATATGAACAGCTTGAAGATTCAGAAAATAACCGTAGCTCAGCAGCCTATGGCTGCAGAACTACCTGCTTTGTTAGACAGTATGGCCGTAGCTTTCCAACCTGTTGACCAGGTGAACTGGCCAGATCAGTATCCCTATAAGCCCGATGTAGCCTTCCGTATGGCTTATACCGATGAGGCGCTGTTGCTTCACTTCCGCGTGAGTGAAGAGAGCGTCCGTTCGGTAGCTGGTGCCGATAACGGTCCTGTCTGGGAAGACTCGTGCGTGGAGTTCTTCTCCATTCCAGCCAATGATGGGGTATATTATAATATGGAGTGCAACTGCACGGGCCGTCTGCTCGTGGGAGGAGGCGCCGGTCGTCAAGGCAGACAGCATGCTCCGCAGGATGTGCTCGACAAGGTGGACCGCTGGTCTTCACTTGGCACGGGCGATTTTGAGGAACGTCAGGCACCGGCTCAATGGGAGGTAGCACTTGTTATTCCTTTCTCTACCTATTTCCTTCATCAGATTACCTCGATGGATGGTTGCTGCATACGAGCCAACTTCTATAAGTGTGGTGACAAGCTCAGTAAGCCTCATTTCCTCTCCTGGAATCCCATCACGTGGGAAAAACCCAATTTCCATCTGCCCGATTTCTTTGGAGAATTGCAGTTCTAAATGTTGATACATTCTGAATGATTCTTCCATCGTAAGATTCGTAGATAACTCCTTTATTAAATTGCCCCTACGTTGAGGTAGGGGCAAAAAAAAGGAGTACCGCTGTACTCCAACCTTTGTTAACCTTAAATCTAATACTATGAAAAACACATTGCAAAGGTACGGCTTTCTGCGTTATCTGCAAATTATCCAAGAAAAATCATATGTTTTATAACATGTTTTATAGCGTTTCTATCTTCGTTAACGCTTATCGCAAATATTCATAGCCGAAACGGCAACGTAGGCACTCTTTTTTGTCGCAGTAGGAGAGTTGCAATTGGACGAGCGCTTGTGAGTCGGCTGCATGCTGTGCCTTGAGGCCGGCTGCTTCCCACATGCGGGTTACATAGTTGCTCTCAGGCTTTAGCGACTCCAGGAATCGAGTGGCCCGTTCACAAAGAACTTCGTTGCCCCTGTGTAGACCGTAGGCGTATAGAAAGGGTACAACAGTATTGATGATGATAAGGTTGAGACTGCTGATACTGAGTTGCTTGCTAGTGTGTGGTGACGTGGTAGCAAAATTATAGTGCTCTTCCCAGTAGGGCGAGGGGCTAATGCGGAACAGCTGGCGCAACTCATCTAGGTTATCTGCTTCCATGGCACGGGAGAAGAGCGCTTGTTCCCGATGGTAGAGTGAGGCAAGTTGGGCAAGGCGTAGGTGCGGGAAGTTGCCTGGGCGGAGACGTAGCAGTCGCCACGGTGGACAGGGGGTAGAGTGGGGGAGTTCAAACTTATGTCTGAGATAGGCGAATTCACGTTGTAGACTCTCATAGTAAGTATCAGCATGGTCGAGTTGCTCGTCCAAAAGTCCGGCAGTACCTAGGAATAGAGCCTCCACCTGAAAGAGGTTGTCGCGATGCTTATCCACGGCGCGGAAGGGGAGGTGCGAAGCCCACCATTCAAAGGCATCACCATTCACGCCGAACCCAAAGTTGCGGCTCAGGGTGATGAGAAAGACGTCTTCCCAATGGTTATCGGTCTGTTTGAGTCGGTTACTGATGGCTTGGGTCTTTTGTTCCAGTCGCTCCACCTGCAGTGCGCTGAGCCAGCTGTGGATGGTGAGGGAACTGAGTCGTGGCACCATGCGGTAGCAGGGCGGGAAGCGGTCAGCCTGTCGCAGTTCGTTGTAGCGTTCACTCACCTGTGTGGGGATGGCTAGTACCAGCTGAGGCACGTTACGGCCGTTAGCACATGTCACCTCCGTATCAGCTTGTTCCACCACATGGAGGATGACGTTATTGTACGCCTTATCGAGCTGGTGGCCGTGACGTTCCCAGTCAGAGGACAGGCTGTGTACCTCCACATTGCCTACCCAAACGGTATCGCCTATCCGCAGCTTGGAGTTGAAGAAGTCGGGCCCAGCATGAGGATTCTGTAGGCCGGTATCAATCACTTCCACCCTGCGTCCGTCGGTCGTCAGGAGTGGTTCTAGAGGGAGAATTTTGTGTTTCCACACGTAATGTAGTAGCTCTTCCACGTTAAGATGACGTTAATTTGATTTGCAAATGTAAGAAAAATCTTATCTTTGCGACCTAAATAACTGAATTTTATTGCTTACATAACGATTTTTATTAGATAACTAAAGAAATTAATTGCATACAACGATGAAAATAGCTTTAATTGGATATGGCAAGATGGGCCATGAGATAGAGAAGATTGCGCTCCGTCGCGGTCATGAGGTGGTTTGTAGGATTGATGCTGACAATCAGGAAGATTTTGATTCGGAAGCCTTCCGCACGGCGGATGTGGCGATAGAGTTTACTTGCCCCTCAGCGGCTTACAACAACTGCCTGAAAGCTTTGCGTGCAGGTGTGAAGACCGTGTCAGGCAGCACGGGATGGTTTGCGGATCATAGCGAAGAGATGGCCACGCTCTGCCGTGAGCAGGGAGCTACGCTCTTCTGGTCGAGCAATTTTAGCCTGGGTGTGGCCATCTTCTCGGCCGTCAACAACTACCTGGCTACCATCATGAATCAGTTCCCTGGCTATGATGTGCAGATGAGTGAGACCCACCACATTCACAAGCTCGATGCTCCGAGCGGTACGGCCATCACCTTGGCCGAAGGCATCCTCTCTCACCTCGACCGCAAGAACAGCTGGGTGATGGGCACTCTGACTGCTCCCGATGGTACTATCACGGGTACCACCACCTGTGAACCTGACCAGCTACCTGTGAGCAGCATCCGCGAGGGTGAGGTGCCGGGTATTCACACCATCCGCTACGAGAGCGAGGCTGATAGCATCACCATCACACACGATGCCAAGAATCGCAGTGGTTTTGCCCTTGGTGCCGTTTTGGCTGCAGAGTTTACCGTCCAGCATCAGGGTTTGCTTGGGATGAACGACCTGTTTCCATTTCTGAAAGGATAATAATAAGGAGGTATAAATGAATCAACTGAAAGAAAACATACAAGTCGCTACGCGCGGTCAATGGATCAAGTTTGGAGTGGTCACCTTGCTCTACCTCGCTTTTTTACTTTGGGTGAAGAGCTGGCTGGGTCTGGTGGTTTTACCGCTCATTTTCGACGCCTATATCTCACACCTCCTTCCCTGGGGTGCCTGGCGCAGAGCCAAGAGTGCTACGGTACGCGGTGTGATGAGTTGGGTGGATGCTCTTGTGTTTGCCCTCGTAGCCGTCTATTTCGTCAACATCTACGTTTTCCAGAACTACCAGATTCCTTCCTCCTCGCTGGAGAAGTCACTCCTGGTAGGCGATTTCCTTTTCGTGAGCAAGATGAGTTATGGACCGCGTGTACCGCAGACGCCCCTCTCGCTCCCCCTGGTACAGCACACTCTGCCGGGACTCAACTGCAAGTCGTATCTGGAGTGGCCCAAGTGGGGCTATAAGCGTGTTGCCGGATTAGGCAAAGTGAAGCGAGGTGACATCGTGGTGTTCAACTTCCCCGCAGGCGATACCGTGGCTACCAATTACCAGCAGACCGACTTTTACTCGTTGGCTTACGAGGTGGGACGACGTTACTATCCCGGTAAGATGAACCTTGACAGCCTCTCCCCGGAGAGCCAGCGTATGGTCTATGACCTCTACTATGCCGCAGGACGCAAGCAGATTATGCAGAATCCGTCTGTCTATGGCGAGGTGGTGACGCGCCCTGTGGATCGTCGTGAAAACTATGTGAAGCGCTGTGTGGGCCTGCCAGGCGACACGCTTCAAATCAAGGATGGCGTAATCTACATCGATGGTCAGCCACAACAGGCTCCTGAGCATGTGCAGTTCAACTACTTCCTTCAGACCACAGGACCTGAGATTCCGCAGGAGATGTTCCGTGATCTGGGCATCAGCCTCGATGACCAGCTTCTCATGTCGGCTGATTCTTCTTGGGAGGATGGATTGGTACAGTTGGGCCTCAATCGTCGCGACCAACAGGGACGCTTGACACCTGTCTATCATCTTCCTCTGACGCAGGCCATGCACGATGTGCTTAAAGCTAACAAGAAGCTCGTTAGCCGTATTGTGCGCGAACCGGAGAGCTTTGCTGGTTACCTCTATCCCCTCAACCTCAATACCCATTGGACGCGTGACGACTACGGTCCACTCTGGATTCCCGCTAAGGGGGCCACCATCCAACTGACGTCTGACAACCTACCCCTTTACGAGCGTTGCATTGAGGCCTATGAAGGCAATCACTTGGAGTGTCGAGAAGATGGCATCTACATCAATGGCAAGAAGACGGATAGCTACACTTTTCAGATGGATTATTACTGGATGATGGGCGACAACCGTCATAACTCGGCCGACTCGCGTTACTGGGGCTTCGTGCCCGAGGATCACGTGGTGGGTAAGCCTATCGTAGTATGGCTCTCGCTTGACAAAGACCGTAGCTGGACCGATGGCAAGATTCGTTGGAACCGCTTCTTCAAGTGGGTAGATAATATTTAATCGTTAGAAAAAGGATACGGGTATTCTTGGATAATAATAGTCTATGGCGCAAAGTAAATACAGCTTGAAGCGGAAGTCCCTGCGCTGGATGGCCTGGGGGGTGACGGTGTTGGTCGTGGTAGCTTTGCTGCGTAGCTTTGTGGTAACTAGCTGCTACATCCCTTCCAGTGGCATGGAGAACTCCTTGCTTCCAGGTGACCGTCTTTTAGTGAGTCGCTGGAGCTATGGATTACCATTGCCCTTCTGTAGTGATAAGGTGCATTACCTGGGATACCAGGTGGGACACAGAGGAGATATCGCCCTTTTCCATCATCCTGCAGAAGACCCTGCACGTCCCATCAGCCGTCGCCCGCTCTACATTGGGCGCCTTGTAGGTCTTCCAGGTGATACCCTCCTTGTGGATAGCCTCTTCAACATACACCAGGCCCGGCAGTTTTCGCCCGACTGTCAGCAGCTTTATGCCTATTCCCCCGCACGGGATAAGCAGATGAACGCTCTGATCAGTAGGCTCAGTCTCAGTCGTAATCGTCTGTTGGCTGCCGATACATTGCGATATATCCGCAGCTTCAGTCGTTATGAATTTTATCTCCTCCAGCAGGCCGCTGCTCCTGACAGCCTCTGCTGGCTCCATCCATTGGATGAAATGGCAAGTGACTCGCTCCTACAGCCGTTGGTGGTCCCTTCCAAGGGATCGTGCATCAAGGTCACTCCGTGGAATATCACCTTGCTGCGAAACACACTGGTGCTTCACGAGCACCGCCGCGCCACCATCGAGCATGGATACCTTTGCGTAGAGGGCATACCCGTATCGGCCTGTACCTTCACGCAGGACTACTATTGGGTTTGCACCAACAATCCTGTCAATCTGAGTGACTCCCGTCTGTTTGGCTTCGTGCCTCATAGCCACCTGACGGGCCGTGCCACTCGCATCTGGTTCAGCCAGCAGCCCGGTCACGGCCTCTTCGGGGGCTACCGTTGGAACCGCATAGGCACTCCAGTCAATTAGTTACAAGCTACCATCAACGAGTAATAACTCCCTTATCCCTAAATTAATGTCTCCCATTGCCCTTCTCTCCACGGCTTATCTCGCACCAGTACAGTATTACGCTAAGCTCTATACCTATCCAGAGGTGATGATAGAGCAGATGGATCACTATGTTAAGCAGACTTACCGTAATCGTTGTGTCATCGCTGCCCCCGACGGTCCGCTTGCCCTTACCATTCCTACCGTGAAGCCCGATACGGAGAAATGCCCCCTGCGCGACATCCGCATCAGTGACCACGGTAACTGGCGGCATCTTCACTGGAATGCTCTCTGTTCGGCTTACAACCATACTCCTTACTTCGAGTACTACCGAGATGACTTCGCCCCCTTCTACGAGCAGAAGCACTATACCTTCCTTGTGGATTACAACG
>JBJEKT010000095.1:0-11307 GCA_051878775.1 Bacteroides sp.
CGAAGTTCTCCATGCTGGCCACGGTGAAGCAGTGGTCGTTGGCATCGCGGATGACTTCGAACTCTATCTCCTTCCAACCCTTGAGCGACTCCTCCACCAGGATCTGCTTGGAGAAGGTGAATGCACTCTCAGCCAGTTTGAGGAAAGTATCCTCGTCAGGACAAATACCGCTACCCAGTCCGCCCAGGGCGTAAGCCGAACGCACCATCACGGGATAGCCGATAGAGCGGGCAGCCTGAAGTGCTTCCTCCATGCTCTCTACGGCATGGCTCTTGGGCGTCTTCATCGGGATGGCATCCAGCTGCTTTACGAAGAGGTCACGGTCTTCTGTATTCATGATGGCCTCTACTGAGGTACCCAGCACCTGCACGCCATACTCCTTCAGCACACCGCGTTGGTAGAGGTCTGTGCCACAGTTGAGTGCAGTCTGGCCGCCAAAGGCCAACAGAATGCCGTCAGGACGTTCCTTCTTGATGATTTCCTCCACAAAGTAAGAGTTCACAGGAAGGAAATAGACCTTATCAGCAATACCCTCCGAGGTCTGTATGGTAGCTACATTGGGATTGACGAGCACAGAGCTGATACCCTCCTCGCGCAGTGCCTTCAGAGCTTGTGAGCCAGAGTAGTCAAACTCTCCAGCCTGTCCAATCTTGAGCGCACCCGAGCCCAAGACCAGAACTTTCTTCAAATTCTTTTCCATATCTTTTGCCAGTTATTGTTATAATCTATGTTTCTCAAAATAGCTATACGCCGCAAAACGTATGCAAAGAAACGAATTGTTTGCGAGACAAACAAATAAATAACGGACAAAAACGCCCAAGTTTTTACTTCACTTCATCATATTCGGGATAGAGGGCCTCTCCACGCTCCATGCGTAGCAAGCGGAGCAGGGCCTCGATGTAGTAATAATCAACATAATAGCACTTGCGCGAGTTTCAGGCCTGAGAGCTGAATCCATTCAGACCTCTTCACAGACGGCCATCTCCATGCCGTGGAAGACCACGACGATGCGGTGGAGCGTGGTGTGGCCAATGGCTTGCTGCACGGTGTCAGTAGCAGCATAGCGACGCGCCTGCTCGATGGCTTCCTGGCGCAGCTGCTCTACGCGCTCCTCGGGTTCGCGGCCCTTGGCGTACTTCAGCTCGATGACGTAGCTGTGCTCCATCTCGCGGTAGATTTCAAGCAGCGGGTGGAGGAAGAGGTCAGCATAGCCTTTCTGCGTGTCCATCTCGGAGACAGGGCGGTAGAAGGGATTCTGTGCGGTCATGGCTAAGGAGAAGCCGTGGACGAAGGCCTCGCCCTTCTGCCGGTCGCGCTGCGAGGCGAAGCGGCTGAGGCACTCGGCAATGTAGCCGAAGTAGGATTTCCAGTCGCCTTGAGCAGCCAAGGCCACATCCAGCCGATATTTCTCGTCCTTACTGTAATGGAGGTCTATCTCGTCGTAGGTGTCGAGCAGGTAGTTGAAAAGCTGTTCGCGCACCACCTGATTGGGGATAGCGAAGCGGGTGTTCATGAATTGCGTCCCTGATATGGTCAGCATACCGAAGTAGAAGAGCAAGCTGATGAAGCAGTCGGGCGAGGTGACCTGTTCGGCTGGGAAGCTGGGCTTCAGCTGACCGATGACATACCCCTGCTCGGCCAATGTCTGAATAATCGATGCATCATGGGCAAACTCCTTGTCCTTGCGGATAAGCATACGAAGCTTCTCGTAGTCGATGCGCACATTGTCCTCCAGCATGGTGTCGGGCAATTGTCCTCCATTACGAACATAGTTATCTATAAAGTAGAGCACCATACAGCTGTTGTACATCGTGGTGCGACCGTATGTCTGCTTGGCAAAGCAGTAGTTGTCATACCAGGGCTTCATCAAGGCTATCAGCTCATCGGTGGTGTGGTGGAACTCGCAGGTGGTGGCGTAGTAGTCGAGCATCGCCCGCACCTCCTTTTCGGTAAAGCCGGTCATCTCGTTGAACTGCGGCGAGAGGCTGTAGTTCGAGCCGATGTTGAATCCGCTGGTCACATCATCGAGCGTCACAGGACTTACCCCCGTGATGAAGCAGCGACGGATGCCCCGGTCGGTACCGCCCTTGATGGTGTCGAAGAAGAGGCGCAGGTAACCCGTACCGTGCGTCTCGCCCTTGTAAGCCGCCAGCATCTCGGCGCTGGAGAGTATCTTGTTGGTGAAGTGGTCGTACTCGTCGATGAAGAGGTAAATCCAGAGCCCCTTCTTGAAGCAAGCCTCACAGAGGAAGTCCAGTTGCGCCACGGCACCCTGCTGCTGGTTCATCCCCTCCTGAGTACCTTCGGGCAGCAGGTCGGCATACGTCTCGCAGAAGGAGTTGAAGCGCAACGCGCAATGGGCATCGAAAGCCTGCTGATAGCTACCCAGGTCGGCATTCACTAAGGCGAAATTGAGGCTCAGCACCAGGTACTTGGCCCGTTCGGGCGTGGGATGGCTGTAGATGTAGAGCCCCTCGTACCAATCCTGAAAGCGGTCGGCCTCCTTGATGTCGTAGTAATGGCGCAGCATGGAGAGCGTCAAACTCTTGCCGAAGCGACGCGGACGGATATAGAAGAAATAGCTGTTGGCCAGCTCAATCTCTTCGATGAAGCGGGTCTTATCCACGTAGTAACAGTTGTCTCCCTTCATGCGGGTGAAGTCCATGATTCCGTAGGGAATGCGCTTGCGAGGGGCAGAAGTAGTCATAAGCCTTGAAACTCTAAATTAATTCATGCCGCAAAAATAGTATTTTTCTGTAATATAAGCGATATAAAGTCAGAGATATTACCGCTTTGAGGCATTTAATTTCAGCAAGCGCTTATACTCCTTCCTCGTAGTCTTCATCAATGAACCATGCTGCGGAGCGGTTACATCCTGGATGTCTTGGGGATCAGAAAGCCCCCCTCACACAATTATTTCCTTCGAAGCTGACGTAATCATCCTCTAATGGTTCTCCCCATGGGACATGCAAGGAGGGAGATGCAGCGGTAAAAAGGCCTGATGTACCTATGATATTTATCGCTTGAAATTACCTTGACAAAGGAAATGCATGATGATATGTCCGTTTTTTACACCTTGCTATCCGGTAAAATGCATACCTTTGTCATCGATTAGCATCATAACACAAGCAGATAGTATATGGAAAAAGTACTCTACCTCTTACTTCCTCCGTTCGCGGAGCATGAACTACCCTTCCTTAGCCAGCCGTTGCGCTCAGATGCTGTGGCGATGAAGGAGAATCCCCAATACGAGAACAAAATTGTGGCTCCGTCGATGGAGCCGGTGGAGGCCATCAGCGGTTTCCGACTGTTGCCCGACTATACGTTCGAGACCATCCCCGATGAGTTTGCTGCCCTGGTATTGATTGGCGGCTATGGCTGGCAAAGCGAGGCGGCTCATCACGTTACTCCCCTCGTAGCAGATGCCCTCAGCAAAGGGCGCATCATAGGGGCCATCTGCAATGCCGCTTCTTGGATGGCAAGTAAGGGCTTCCTCAACCAAGTACGCCATACAGGCAATGGCCTGGAGCAACTACAACTTTGGGGCGGAAAGGCTTACACCAATGCGGCTAACTATATCAACGCGCAGGCCGTGAGCGACCAAAACATCGTGACGGCCAATGGCAGTGCTCACCTGGAATTTGCATGCGAAATACTCCGTCTGCTCCAAAACGGCCAACCAGAGGAGATTGAGATGTATCAGACATTCTACAAGATGGGGCTCGTGGAATTGACCCAGCGCATGACGCAGCCGAAACCTCGCTTTGTATTCAACACCATCGGACTCTTCACCACCGACAATGCCCGGATAGTGGCTTTCTATCGCGACATCTTCGGATTCCAGACGACATGGAACGGCACCGACCCCAATGTGGAGATGACCTTGGGCAACTCCCGCATTATACTCTTCCCCCGCAATGCCTTCGAGCAGATGACCTCCCAACCCTACGCCTACCCCGAAGGCCACAACGGCACGATGGAAATCTCGTTCGACGTGCCCACCTTTGCTGATGTAGATAAGGAATACCACCGTGCCGTAGGCATGGGTGCCAAGCCCATCTTTGCTCCCACTACCGAGCCCTGGGGACAGCGCACCTGCTACGTGGCCGACCCCGAAGGTAACCTGATTGAGATTTCCTCATTTTTTGAAAAATAAGAGCAGTATGAGGTATCAAGAAGTAATCGACAGTATCCACGAAGTGATGAACCGTGAGATACCCTTGTTGCTCTCCCTCAGCGAGGAGCAAGTGAACGTAAAGAGAAACCATCAGCATCGTACGGTGAAGATGCTCGTTGGACATCTCATCGACTCGGCATCTAACAACCACCAGCGCATGGTGCGCCTGCAATATGCCCCGCGCTGCGGACACTCCATGCCAAATACCGAGATGGGCATGCTTGTCTTCCCAGATTATACGCAGGACAACGACCTCTGGATTGCTCTGCAGGACTATGAGCACGAGGATTGGCAAAGTTTAGTCATGCTGCTGAAATACTATAATGAGCACATCTGCCACCTCATCCGCTCCGTGGACGAGACCAAGCTCAACAACTACTGGATTGACTATGAAGGCTGCCGTGTGACGCTCGATGCCATGATTCGTGGATACATCAACCACATGAACCTGCACTTTGGCCACATACACGAACTGCTATAAATTGTATTATAAATAAAATCAGAAACGTATGAAACAACTTATTGCTTGCTGCGGCCTCGACTGCGAACAATGCGAGGCACGCATAGCCACCTTGAACGATGACAACAACCTGCGTAAGAAAGTGGCAAAGGAATGGGGCGAGATGAATCAGATGGAGTTCCAGCCCGAATGGATTAACTGTATGGGGTGCCGCACCGAAGGGTGCAAAACCTACTATTGCAGCGACCTGTGCAAAATCCGCCTGTGTGTAATGAAGAAAGGCTACAACACCTGCGCTGACTGTGCCGAGCTTCACACCTGCAGCATCCTGAGCGAACTGGCCGCCAACGCACCCCAAGTCTTTGAAAATCTGAAAGACGAATAACAACCATCATTCCTGTTACAATCAAAATAGCAATATGAGCATGAGATTTGAACTAATTGAGAACGAAGGCCTTGAACTGATAGGCATCGTGAAGAAAATTGAGATGAAGAAGGGAGCAGAGGAGTGCCCTGCTTTCTGGAATGAGTTTAGTGAACAACTGTGCATCCCGATGATGCAGGCCGGCAAGCCACTCAACGACAAGCAGGCGGCTGTGGCAGAAAACAGTATCGGGGAATATGCCCTGTGCGACTGCGATATGGCTACCGGCACGTTCGACTATCTTATCAGCGGCAGCTACAAAGGTGGCAACGTACCCGAAGGTATGGAGGTGCGCAAGGTGGAATACAAACGCTGGTTGAAATTCCATTTCGAGGGCGGAATGGCAGCTTTCCACAACAACTACACCTCTGTATATAATGATTGGCTACCGCAGCATCCCGAATACAAGGCAGTGATGGCAGTGAACGTAGAATGGTACACGATGGGTGACTTTAACGCTCCCGACTATCAATGTGGATTGATGATACCTATAGCGTGTGATTAACTGACGAATATTTGCGGAAGAAACTGAACAATTATTATGGCACGACTTCATTACCTTGACAATCTGAAGGTGACAACCATGTTGTCATTCATCTTCACCTGGTTGCTGCGACTGATTCCTGGTGTGAAGAAGATTATTTGAATGAAGATTATGGAAACAAACAATACATTTGAGCAATCATTATGAAAAAAGAAGTCAACCCTCAAGAGACAAACAGAAGCAGTGCCTTCGCACTTTGGATGTCATCACCAATGCCGATGATTACATTGGTGAAGACCATCGATGTAAGCCGACTTGTCAGATACGCCAAGAGACACCAGCTGAGCTTCAACATGCTGATGTGCTGGTGCATAGGCAAAACGGCAAGCGAAATCAGCGAATTATCATCATAAATGACCTTAGATGCCAAAAGAGTTCATGCAGAGTATGCACTATATTTCGGAATCCACACAAAGAATGAATGTTATGGAGACAGACAACATATTGCTTCGCCATTGGCAAGAGAGTGATGCCGATGTGCTCTATGCATTGGCCAGTGAGCCGGAAGTGGGGGAACGTGCCGGATGGCCACCCCATCAATCCCGAGAGGAGAGCCTGGAAATCATCCGCACGGTGTTCAACAACCCTACTACGTGGGCCATTGCACTGAAAGAGACGGGAGAGGTCATCGGTGCGATAGGCTACGGCCCGTCGTGCGACTGCTCTTTGCCTTCCCGCGAGGGTGAGCCGACCGTGGGATATTGGGTGGGCAAACCCTATTGGGGCATGGGCATCTGCACCGAGGCCCTCCGCCTGATGATTGATCATATCCGCAGAACGACCAACATCCCTTCGCTCATCAGCGGACATTTCATCGACAATCCCGCCTCAGGACGGGTGATGGAGAAATGCGGCTTCATCCCAACGGGCGAAACCGCATTCGACAGCAAGCTCTACCGAGGTGCCGGCAAACCAATAAGAGTGCTGAGGTTAACTATCCAGTAAATAAACAGTGCATCATCCATTTTGCGGAAGGTTTCTTCCCGATACTGTAGGGGCGGAATATTTTCCGCCCTAAGATAAGTAAAAAGTACCTGAGCAACAAAAGGTACTCAGGTACTTTAAAATAGATTATTAAGAATTATGTTGCGAAATTAAGGATGAAAACAGGTCGCCCGTGACCTGCGACAGGGAGACTCTGTTCAACATGCAGATGTCCGTAATAGTGGCTCCATTGGCAGACAAGCCATAGAAGTTGTCCTCGCTCAACAGCACATACTCCCACTCTCGGTTCATTCGCTCGTCTGGCTTCAAGCTGTTTATCTTCCGTACCCACTCTATCGTTGCCGCTTGCTTCTGCCGTACGTTCTTGTCGTTCACCCTTTCACTTCCTTTGGTCTCTACCAACCACACCATATCAGCAGTAGCGACTAGAAAATCGGGATGATATACAGACAGCAAGCCATCTGTACGGATGTAATAAATGGAGGCAAAGCTGTGTTGCGTCTCGCTGATTTTCAGGAAACGCTCCACCTCTGCATCTCGGTCGAGAAACTCAGCAAAAGCCCTCTCCAGTCCTCCACCATAGCTCGGATAGGGAGTGCGCTCATAGATGCTCTTCTGCAAGGGCAAGGAATAGGATTCACGCATCTTCAGCGATTTCACTTCTGAGAACCGATGATGCTCCACTCTAGCCTCAATGGTCTGCAACTCATCATGTAGATGATATACGGCACGTGCCATCTCGTTGATAATATGCTTGGTGACCACGCCCTCTTTAGCCAGCAGAATTTTCCAGTCGTTGCCATTGAAGGGATTGAACAGACAGCCAAACAGTCGAGTGCGGATATACACATCTACTGTAGCAATAATCTGTGCATCGTCTATCTGAATGGTCGGCACGGAAATCTCCTTGTGCGAGGAGATGCGGTCAAAGCGCAAAGTGATGGTATGCAGTATCTTCTGAAGGTATTCGTTATACGACTTGGCCTCAAACAGATTGCCCGTGACGACATACTTGCCAAACTGCGTCTTGGTAGTGACCTCCTGTGAAAGGAAAATCTCCCCCTCCGTTGCCAGAAACCGGCGGAGCATTTCCAATGGAAAGTCGGTAAAAGGTGCCAACGACTGGACGTCGATAGCGTAGTCACTGAGTTCCTCCTCCGCATCACGGATGATAATCGGCCACTCGAAGTCGTATGCTTCGTAGTTCTCCTTCAGCCCCACATTGAGGATGTCACCCGTGGTGGTTCCGCTACCCAGCTCTTCATCCTCTTCCACAGCAAGGCCTTGACTGAAAAGGTCCTCGTAAAACTGAATGAAGGCCGGATGCTCGATGATGGATAGCATGTCAATGTAGGTCCTCGGCTTGGTATGCAGCTGAAGTACACGGCGACGATCATCATTCTTGATGCTCTGATACTCCTCCTCTCGCCACATCAGGCGAAGGCCACGGCCAATAATCTGCTCAAGCAGGATAGGGGCCTCAGAAGAGCGCAAAGGCACAATCACACAGATATTGTTGACATCAAACCCTTCGCGCAGCATGAGCACAGAGACGATGACCTTTGGTTTACGGTACTTGTCAATATCAAAGAGTTTGGTCTTCAGCTCCTTCCATTCCTCTTCACTCACCTCACCCTTCTGGTTACTATCCACGGTGACCACCTCATCCGCAGCCAAACCTTCGTCCAGTATAAACTGCTCAACGAAAAGCGACACGGAGGTATCCTCGCAGATAATGAGCATCTTCGGGTTCTTGGTCTCGTCAACCACCGTGAAGTCCTTCTCCAGTTTGGCTAACTTGGCCAAACCAGCCCTTATCATGAGTCGCTGTCCGTCGCTCAGTCCGCTCACCTTCCCTCTTTCATCACGCTCTGCCCTATAATCCAGATGCTCCAGTTCGGTCAGCTCCTGTCGGCGGTCCAACAAGAGGGTCTTGACCATACCCTTTCGCATGGCCGAGGCCAGGTCAAAGTCCACCACAATATGCGGGAAAAAGCATTTCTGCATCCGTTTTCCCGAACCTCGGTTATCGTAAGGCGTCGCCGAGAAGTCTATCTGGAAAAAGCGAAAACCTTTGCCTTCGGCGATGGCATTCAAGCCTTTCTGCCATTCCACCTCTTCAACCTCTCCCCCTCGCTTCAACTCATGGATATGGTGTGCCTCGTCATTGATGACCATAATATCCTTCAAACCTGTCAAATACGCTATCTCTGTACCACGAAGCGACCTGCGGTCGAGCATAGCGAGATCATTACCCGCAGCCTTTCCGGGGCGTATGGGGAGAAGTTCTCCGATAAGTTGCGGCACACTCATCTCACAACCTCCTTGAGTTTCTTCTTCGTCCAGTTGGTTTTCAAACAGATGCCAGTTAGTCAAGGCTATCAAACCATCACCTGTAGTCTTCTTGCCTATGCCCTCCTCCTTGGTCACCACATTGTTCTGAATGAACGAGAAGACCTCCTGCCGGAGATGCGTGGGGATAAAGAGCTCCTGGTTCATGACAAAGTCATTGGTCTGTGAATCCCTGTAGTCCGTTCCGCGCCTGATACGTCCACAGAAGGCATCCAGCAGTCGGTCATAGACTATCAGACCGGGAGCTACTATCAGAAAATTCTTCGTGAACCTGCCACTCGGCTCATTCTCGTGACGGGCATTAAGCAGCTGCCAAAGCAGCATAGCATGCATCACCCATGTCTTACCAGTTCCTGTTGCCATCTTCACGGCATATTTCGGTATTTGGTATTTCGCTTTGGCAAGTGTCGCCAAGTCGGCTTGTGCTATCAGGTCACGTCCCACAAACTCGTAAGTATCCGTCACGGTGTTGACCTTGGCCACCTCATGCAGATAAATGATATTGAGTATTGCCTGACGCTGCCCCTCGTGGAAGTTGCGCTTACGGATAGCGCATTGCTCTTCGGAAAACCACCATTTCAGTAGTTCCTTGGTTGTGGGCGTTACGGCTTCAAGCATCGAACCGTCAGCCCATGCTTCGTTGACTAACTCGGTCAGTCTCTTGGCCACTTCAAGAGACAAGTCATTGGTGTTTGTCATCATTATTTTCATTATTTAAGAGGTCGATCGTTATTCACTCTTCACGTCCATCACCACTTGACTCTCAAAGCCGAATACATCCACGGCTTTCACACAAACCTTGCGCTGCGGCTTATGCTCCACCCTCAGCCTTGTTTTGTAGATGCAATGAAGCGGGTCACTGTCGTTGTCGGTATTCTCACGGTAATCCTGCCAGGTGGAACGGAAGGTCACACCATCATAGTCGGGGTCTATGCTCCAGTATTCTATCAGCGAAAGCGGGTCTCGCTGCATCACGCCCTGCAGTTTCTCCTTGTCTATATCGTCAAGCGGGATGTTATCGGGCGAGAGCAATACATAGTTGTCCAACTCCACATCCAGTTCATCGTTGCCTTGGTCTGGTGTGATGGTGACAGGCTTCACCACGAGATACTGCAAGGAGGAGAAGCGCACCGAACGGTCGTCAATCAGTTTCTTGAAGCCCTTCTTCGACAGCTTGTCGAGCAAGTCAGGCGGTATGACGAGCACCTCCACATTAGAGTCCTTATACTGGTTAATGGCTTGCGAGATATCGAACGCAAAGTTCCATCCCAGTACCACCACCTTTTCCCATCCTCCACCAAGCAGCGAAGCCTTGGCCTCAACAGCTCGCTTCACCGTAGCTGCCGTGGTCAAGCGGTTGGGGCTATCCACCATCACCAGCGTCCTGCTGCCTTTGATGTAACCAAAGTTGCGGTCGTTACACTGCTCGGGGCTGAAGGGCAATGCACCAAAAAGTCCCAACACCACTTGGCTGAGGTCTCCAACGTGCTTTAGCTTCTTGTTGTTACGGAAGGCCTCTTTTTGATAGTCTCCAATCGACTGATAAAGAAATGGTTTCACCTCTTGATCGATAAATCTCTTTCTCATCACGAGCGACGCGGGTTTTCCGATGTCGCATGTAATCCAGCGCCTTCCCAATCGCTCGGCTACTGCCGCAGTTGTGCCACTACCTCCAAAAAAATCGCAGACTAAGTCGCCCTCATTGCTGCTTGCCTTGATAATGCGTTCGAGAAGGGCTTCGGGCTTTTGGGTGGCATAATTTGTGTTTTCTCTAGCATTTTTCATAATTATGGGTATGTCGAGAATATCCTCAAGCCATACATCTTCAATTGGCTTGCCATCCTTCATATATGTTTTATATTCCTTTCCATCTCTATAGGTAATTTTATATCTTCCTAATTCATCAATATGGTCAAAACGATTAATCGTACCTTCTGAATATGGAACATAAATTGGATTAAATGTTAGTTCCGCTGATTTACCATAACGATATATACAATCATGTTTACGAGCAAAATCCTTTTTAGGTTGTAAAGAGCCTGTATATTTCCATATTATTTCATTCCTAAAATTCTCTTTCCCAAAGACATCGTCCATAATTACTTTTACATAATGCCCTATATGCCAATCAATATGCACATAAATAGACCCTCTTTCAGACAACAATTCCTTCATAAGCAACAATCTCTGATACATCATCCTCAAATAAGAAATTGTTCCTTGTTCCCAAGTATCGGCATACGCAAACTGCTCTATGACGGTTGGCTTCTGCTCAATATCCGTTCCTGGTAGATTAATCTTTGTACGATAATCTGCCTTGCTGTCAAATGGAGGGTCTATATAAATAAGGTCAACCTTTCCACGAAGCGAAGGCAGACCTGTAGATGCATCCCCTGCAAGGAGAG
>JBJEKT010000096.1:0-11278 GCA_051878775.1 Bacteroides sp.
CAACTCCTCCATTCTATTCTGATATTCAATCAGATACAAGTTTTTTGATTATCCGATGCAAAGATAGTGCAAGCCGAGCGAAAAAACAACAAGCTCGCTTGATTGTTTTTTCGCTCAGTACAGCCATTTCTATTTTACTCAGGTTATCTCTTGCGCTGTATCTTGTAACCGATGCGGGCGAAGGCCTTCTCAAAATCCTGGTAAGTAGCCTTCTCACCTTGATAGACGATGGTCACCTCCTGTTTGGGCAGGGAGGTTTCGATGCGTTTTACGCCTTTTACAAAGCGTATGTTCTGCTTAATCTTGCTCTCGCAGTTGGCGCAATGCATCTGCGGTGAGGTAGATACCACGAGGGTGTCTGCTTTCTGTTTCTCTGGATTGGCCGACCACAGCTGCATGGCCGAAAGGGCAATGAGGCCCAGCATAAATACTTTTTTCATAAACCTATTCGATGATGTTATGCAATAAAATGTGATGTTGACGATTAGAGTTTCTCCCATTTCAGCAAACAAAAGTATTTTTTTTTATTTATATCCAATATAGATAATAATATTAGAGAAATGTTCTAATTAGGGTATATATAATAGGATAATATTCTATATTCTATTCATAAATTGCGCTAAAACAGAATATCATTCAAAAAAAATAATTTGTTATGTTTTATTTACTTTTTTGCTATCTGTATCATCCCATAATGTCGTTACCTTTGCCTTACTAAAACATCCCTTTTTTTGTACGTCTATTTTTGGGGGCTCGTGCGTAAGGAGCGTAATGTCACGTCGTGTTATGCTGAAATTCACTATTTCGTTTGGCTATTACCTCTATTTGTTCTATTTTTGTGTCGCTATTCATTATGGCTTGAAAAACTTAATCGTGAACCAGAAAAACATGAACTTGAGAAATTGTAATGCCCTGATGGGGCTTTGGCTTGTCTGCCTTTATCTTTCGTCTTGCGTTGATTCAACTTCCTCCATGCAGGGGCAGTTGGCGCAGGAGGTCAATCCTTTTATCGGAACCGATTTTACCGGAAATACCTATCCGGGAGCTCAGGTACCGCATGGCATGGTGCAGCTTAGCCCTGACAACGGCTTGCCAGGGTGGGACCGCATAGCTGGCTATTTCTACCCTGACTCAACCATTGCTGGCTTCAGTCACACTCACTTGAGCGGTACCGGCGCCGGCGACCTCTATGACATCTCGTTCCTTCCCGTAGTGAAGCCCCTCTCCGTGGCCAGTAAACCCCTCGGCCTCCACTCTATGTTCCGCCACCAAAGCGAGCAGGCCTATGCCGGTTACTATCGCGTGCATCTCGATGACTATGCCGTGGATGTGGAGCTGACGGCTACTCTCCACTGTGGCGTGCAGCGCTACCACTACCAGCGGCAGATGGAAGAGGCCTTGGTGGTGCTCAACCTGGGTAAGGCGATGAACTGGGACCGTACTTTAGCATGGCATGTGGAGCAACTCGACTCGGTGACCCTGCAGGGTTATCGCTACAGCGACGGATGGGCCCGCAACCAGAAGCTCTACTTCGCCACCCGATTCTCGCAACCCATCGCTTCGCTGGCAAAGGATGGGCAGACAGCTACCATGGTCTTCAATCTGACGGCCACTCAGGGAGAACTGACGGTGGCCACCGCACTCTCTGCCGTGAGCATGGAGGGAGCACGGCGCAATCTGCTAGCCGAAGCACCGCACGATGACTTTGACAGCTACCGAGCAAAGGCTACAGCCGATTGGAACGAGGCATTGAGCCGGATTGAGGTACAAGGAGGAGACCCCAATCTGCGCTCTACCTTCTATACGGCTCTTTATCATGCCTTATTGGCCCCTACGCGCTACGACGATGTAGATGGCTCCTATCGCGGACCCGATGGAGCTATTCACCAGGCCGAAGGGTGGAATCATTACAGCACCTTCTCCCTCTGGGACACCTACCGCGCGGCACATCCGCTTTACACCCTGATAGAGCCTTGCGCGGCAGCCGATATGGCCCGTAGCATCCTGGCCTTTGCTGAGCAGAACGGCCGTTTACCGGTATGGAACATGCACGCTTCGGAGACCGACATGATGATTGGTTACCACGCCGCAGCCGTCCTGACCGAAGTCTCGCTGAAGGGGCTTCTCACTCCCGAAGAGCAGCAACGGGCGCTGAAAGCCTGTGTGCAGACAGCCAACCTGGACGATTACCGCCAGATAGGTCTCTATAAGCAGCTGGGCTATGTGCCGGCCGATGCCCCCTGCGAAGGGGAGAACTGGACGCTGAGCAAGAGCTTGGAGTATGCCTATGATGACTACTGCATCGCACGCTTGGCCCGTCATCTGGGTGATGAGGCTACGGCCAACTGCTTTGAGCAACGTGCCCAAAGCTACCGCCATCTCTATAATCCAGCAACAGGCTTCATGCAACCTCGCCTGGCCAACGGAGCCTTCATCACCCCCTTCCGTGCGGAAGATTATACTCCCTATATTTGTGAGAGCAACGCCTGGCACTACCTCTGGTCGGTGCAGCAGGACGTGGCCGGTTTGATTCAGCTGATGGGTGGCGAGGCCCGTTTTGCCTCGAAGCTCGACTCCCTCTTCACCTACCACCCCGCCGAGGGTGAAGAGCTCCCCATCTTCAGTACCGGTATGATTGGTCAGTATGTGCATGGCAATGAACCTTGCCACCACGTGGCTTACCTCTATAACTACGTCAACCAGCCCCAGAAGGCACAGCACTACCTGTCGCGCATCCTCAACGAACTCTACACTAACACACCTGCCGGACTCTGTGGTAATGAAGATTGCGGTCAGACCTCTGCTTGGTACGTCTGGAGTGCCCTTGGCCTCTATCCTGTCGATCCGGTCAGCCTTACTTACGACCTGGGCATCCCCCGCTTTGAAGAGGCCACCATGGCTCTGCCCCAGGGCAAACGGCTCACCATCTTGGCCAAAGGCATAGAATCGGCACATCGGAAGGTCAAGGAAGGAGCTTCGCCTGAAGAGACCCTCATCAAGGTGGTGAGATGGAACGGCAAACCGCTTACCACCTGGCAAATCAGCCACAACGAACTGATTCAGGGCGGCGTATTGGAATTCATTGTAGCAGATTAGGCCCTGTATAGATAGGAGCATGGCTATAACGAAAGAACATAGAAACAAAACAAACAAAACGTATCATGAAGAACAGAATCATTGCGATGGTGTTTGCCTTATGCGCCTGGGTGACCCTTTGGGCCACCGATTATACCGTCTTGGTCAATCAAGGCCGCGAGGCGTGGAACCAGGTACTTGGCCGACTGGATGTAGAGGGAGGCTTCTCCGACCAGTTGCGCACCTTCTACTCCTGTCTCTACCGTTCGCTCCTCTTCCCCCGCGTCTTCTACGAGATAGACGATCAGGGTCAGGTGGTACACTACAGCCCCTACAACGGTCAGGTATTGCCCGGATACATGTACACCGATACCGGTTTCTGGGACACCTTCCGTTGCCTTTTCCCCCTCCTCAACCTGGTTTATCCGTCAGAGAGTCTGAAGATGCAGGAGGGACTGATTAACGCCTATAAGGAGAGCGGCTTCTTCCCCGAATGGGCAAGTCCCGGCCATCGAGGCTGTATGGTGGGCAACAACTCCGCCTCTGTCCTGGTTGATGCTTATCTCAAAGGCATCCGTGTAGCCGATGTACAGACCCTTTACGAAGGACTCCAGCATGGCACGCAGAGCGTTCATTCCACCGTTTCCTCCACCGGTCGTCTGGGATTCGAGTATTACAACCGTCAGGGTTACGTTCCATATGACGTGAAGATCAACGAGAATGTAGCCCGTACGCTGGAGTATGCTTACGATGATTGGTGCATTTATCAGTTGGCCAAGGAGCTGAAGCGCCCCAAGAAGGAGTTGAAGCAGCTGGCAGCACGTGCCATGAACTACCAGAAGGTGTTCGACGTCGAGCATAAGCTGATGCGTGGTCGTAATGCCGACGGCAGCTTCCAGTCACCCTTCTCCCCGTTGAAATGGGGTGATGCTTTCACCGAGGGCAACAGCTGGCATTACACCTGGTCGGTCTTCCACGACCCGCAGGGGCTAATCAATCTGATGGGTGGCGAAGAGACCTTCGTGCAGATGCTCGACTCCGTCTTTACCGTGCCGCCTCTGTTTGATGAGAGTTATTACGGTCAGGTGATTCACGAGATTCGTGAGATGACGGTGATGAATACTTCCAGCGTGCCACCCTTCACTTCGAGCATGGCAAGCAGCTCACGATAGAGGCTCCTCAGAACAGCGATGTCAATCTCTACATTCGCAGGATGGAGTTCAACGGTGAGACCTACACCAAGAACTACCTGCGCCATGCAGATTTGCTTCAAGGAGGAACCATCAAGATGGAGATGGCTGATAAGCCCAACAAGCAGCGTGGTATTACCCCAGAAGACAAGCCCTATTCATTCAGCTATGAAGGTCCTGCATCCATGTAGGTTCTGTGTTTTGCTGTTGCTTGTAGGGATGGAATGTTATACTTTGGTACAGTAATGATGGAATAGGCCTGTTGTTATACCTCCTCCATGCGGACGACCTCCCAACCGCAGAACTGGATGATGAGTTTGTGGAGCTGTGTGCCTTGGCGAAGGGCTTCCACCTTCGGGGCTTCGGCATAGGCGTTGATTTGCGCTACTGCTTCATTCCATTGTGCTTGAGCCGCGGCTTCGGTGTAGTTGGCCTTTGAGAGGTACTTCAGTTCGAGGATGTAGCTGTGGTTGGCTTGATAATGGGTCATGTTAGGCAGGAGGAAGAAGTCGCAATAGCCATGCTTCAGCTCTAACTCGGGGGCGATGATGTAATAGCTGCAGAGGCTCAGGTAGGCCATGAAGAAACCTTGGATGTTGCGTTCGCCTTCGATGGAGTCGCGCACGGAGGAGAGCTGCTGGTAGCAATCGCACAGGTACTGCAGGGCTTCGCGCCACCGACCATCCAATGCCATACGGGTGAACATCGTTATCAAGTCCTTGGTATTCATATCGCAAACGGAAGCGTAGTTCTCCATCAGGTAGTTGTAGTACTGCATCCGCACGTTGTTGTTGGGGATGCCAAGGATAAGCTGCTGGCCGTAGGTGCCTTTGATGGTCAGCATACCGTAGTAGAAGAGGAGGCTGATAAACATCTCTGGCTTCACCAGGGCGTAAGCAGGGAAAGAGGGTACCACATCGGAGACAATCTCTCCCTCCTCGGCAATCTTTCGCAAGATGCCTTTACGGTTGCCATCGAGCCGGTCGAGCTGGATAAGCTTCTTCAGCTTGTTGTAGTCGGTCTTCGTATTGGGGTCGAGCATGATTTCTGGAGAGGACTTGTACATGATGTAGTTGCGCAGGTAGAAGAGCACCATGTCGCTGTTGAACACACGGTTGTCGTCCGTAAGGCACTCCTTGGCAAAGCAATAATTGTCGTACCAGGGTTTCATCTCCTCTATCATACCCTCGATGTCGCAGTCGGTAGGCAGCTTGCCTACCTCTTTATAATAGGTAAACATCTCGCGCACCTCTTCGGTGGAGAAGCCGAGCATCTTGTCGAAATAGAAGAGGGTGGAGATATTCCAGCCGATGTTGAATCCGCTGGTCAGGTCATCGAGCGTCACGGGGCTTACACCCGTGAAGAAGATACGCTCGAAGGTTCCCTTGAACTTCTTGAACACGTCGCGGTAGAATCCTTCGGCATGGGTCATCTTGTGATAGACCTCCTCACCCTTCTCGCTGAGCACCACGTTGGTGAAGTTGTCGTACTCGTCGATGATGAGGTACATTGGAAGATGAAGTGAGCGAGCGATAGTGGTGATCATGATGAGCTTGTCCGTACCCGATTTCTCTTCAAAGAATTCCTTCATGAAGTAGTCGGGATAGTCAGCTTCATACTTCCGCACGAAATCATTCAGCATAAAGCTCAGGTATTTGTCGAATTTCCTATCCAATTCGTCGATGGTGCCCCCTATCTGAGAGAAGTCGAGGTGCATCACCTGGTAGCGGCCCATCAGCGGTGTGGGGTGCTTCCCTATCCATAGCGAGCCGAAGATTTCCTGAAATTCGTCTTTCTTGGCCTTGTCGTAGTAGGTCTTGAGCATACTCAGCAGCAGGCTCTTGCCGAACCGACGCGGGCGGATGAACATCAAGTTCCGCGGCTGGTCCTCCAACAGGGGAATATACATGGTCTTATCCACGTAATACAGGTTGTCCTTCATCACGGACTCGAAGTCCGATACGCCATAAGGCAGTTGCTTGATTGTGCCCATACTTTTCATCTTTTAGTTCCACATCACTTCCTCGGCTGCAAATATAGTGATAATCTGCGAAAAGCGATGTTGGCTGTCGCTATTTTTAGTCAAAGTCTTAGTGAATAAACAAATAATCTGTGAAGTAGATTGGTTCTTATGCAATTCTCTTTCTATTTTGCTGCCACGCGAGGAAACAAATTTTTTCTCGCGTGGCAGCAATTTTTGGGGGTGGTAAAGGGGTTTACTGATTGCGTAGCTTCGCATTGATTACCAGCCGGCCATCGATGGGGATGCGTTCCATCTGGTATCTGCCTCCTCCGATGGAAAGCGTATCGGTTGAGAACGCTTTGACGGTGTATTCCCCCTTCTCGTTGCTTACCACGGTTTGTGTACCGACTCTCACGGTTACGCCTGGCAGCCTGTTGGCCTGTACGTCGCGCAGCGTGCCTTTTATGATGACTGGAATGGATGATCTGCTTTTGTCCTTCTGGAGTGCATTGGCTTGTTCGTTTCGTGTTGGGATGACGGATTCCTCCTGGCGTTCAACTGTAATCATTTTCTTGATCCGAATATCGTCCGAAGCACGCCCTATCATGAGTTCGAAGGCCCCGGGTTCAACCACATGCTCGAGCTTCTTGTTGTAGAGCGCCAGTTCAGACACTGGTATGTTGATGCTGACCTGTTTGGTCTCCCCTTTCTTTATCCATACTTTAGTGAATCCTTTCAGCTCTTTTACAGGTGTTACTACACTCGATACTACATCCCTGACGTAGATTTGCGGAACTTCCATACCATCGTAGAGGCCGCTATTCTTTATGGTCACATGGACTTCAATCAACTCGTTGCTTTGGTAGTCTTCTTTTGATGTGGTGGCTGAGAGGTACTCAAATTCGGTATAGCTCAATCCATGGCCGAACGCCCAAAGAGGTGCAGGAGAGGAGAAAACGTAATCCTTGCCGGGTTTGTTTGGTTCACCCGGCCGGTGGTAGAAACCTTTGTCCGTAGGCAGGTGGTTGTAGAAGCAGGGCAGATGGCCTACGCTTTGCGGGAAGGAGTAGTTCAATTTGCCCGAGGGATTCACCTCTCCCAGCAGCATATCTGCCAGCGCATTTCCTCCCTGTTCGCCAGGATACCATTGTACCACGATAGCCGGAATGTGCTCCTTTATCCACGGCATGGCGAAGGGCTTTCCAGCCAGCAAAACCACCACAACGGGTTTTCCTGTTTCATAGACCGCTTTGACCAGCTCTTCCTGCACACCTGTCAAGGTGAGGTCGCTTAGGTCAAATCCCTCTCCGCAAGTGGCATTTCGGTAGTCGCGTGCCAATGAGGCACTGGCTGAACCAACAACGACAATTGAGAGGTCGCTCTTCTTGGCTGCCTCGACAGCCTCCTGAAAGTCTTCGCGTTGGTCGGTCACGAGGTCACATCCTTCGGCATAATGGATTTCGATGCGGTTTTTGACCTTTCTTCTCAACGCTTGAAGCAGGGTTACTCCATCCTTGTTGTCTCTGCTCCAGGTATAGTCGCCAAATTGCACCTGATTGGCATTGGGACCAATCACAGCGATAGACTTCAGATTCTTTAATCGAAGGGGCAGGAGATTATCTCTGTTCTCCAATAATACGATGGATTCTTCAGCTATTTTCCGGGCAAGTGCTACGTGTGATGGGGTATGTACCCGCTGGTCGTACTCCTTCTCTTCAGGCTGCTGACGTTCGAACAACCCCATACTGAACTTTGCCGTCAAGATGCGTGCCACCGCTTGGTCAATGTACTTCACGTCCAGTAAGCCCTGTTCTACCAGTTGTGGCAGCTCTTCATAGCAGTCGTCGGATGCTTCTGCATCCAGTCCCGCCATTAGGGCCTGCATAGCCGCTTCTGCTCCGTTGCTGGCTGTATGGTGGAAGTAGTTCAGCATGCCGATAGCCCCCCAGTCGGAATAGACATAGCCCTTGAAGCCCCATTGGTTGCGCAGCAACTCGGTCATCAGATAATGTGATGAAGAGTTCGGCTCTCCGTTCCAGGAGTTGTACGACGACATTACGGCCCAGGGATTGGCTTCTTTGACCACCTTCTCAAACGTGGAGAGATAGATGGAGAGCAATTCACGTTCTCCGCAGGCCACAGAGGCTAGGTTCAATCCACCGGTAGGCGCACCATGAGCTCCAAAATGTTTGAGCATGGGAGAGACCTGATGATCCAGGTATCCACGCACTTCAGCCAAGCCCATGCTGGTCACCAAGAATGGATCTTCGCCAAAACACTCTTCCACACGTCCCCACCGCAGGTCGCGGCACACATCAATGACAGGTGTCAGTGATTGGGTGATGCCTTGTGCCGACAGTTCGCAGGCGATGGCTGCTGTCATCTCGTAGGCCAGTTGCGGATTAAAGGTACTACCCATGGCGATAGACTGAGGGAAGATGGTGGACCCATCATGCACTGACCCATGGAGAGATTCACTGACCGTAAAAGCTGGAATGCCCCATCGGGTTTTCTCCTTCATGTATTTTTGCGTAGCATTCATCAGCGCCAGGCTCTCCTTACCAGGCAGCGTGAAGGCTTCGATGAAGCCCCAGCTTTGGCCGCCGAGCAGCTTATCCAGTTTGGCTTCGTCTATCTTGCCATCTGTCAGTATGGAGTAGGCATGGACATGGCGCATCTGCGCAATTTTCTCCTGGAGTGTCATCCGCTGGAGCAAATCCTGTACTCTCTCTTCCACCGTTGCAGACGGATCTTTGTAGGTAGGCATCGGTTGGGCAAGCAACTGGCATGTGAAGAATGACAACAGGAGGAAATAAATAAGATAATTCTTCATAGAAAATGGGGTTAGTGTGATAAATAAATAGATTAGGGTCAAATATAATAACGAAGGCCTATGGCGGGCTTAGAGTGTATCGAGCAGGCCTTGACAGGCATCTTCGAGCAGGTCGAGCACTAGGTCGAATCCTGCTGAGCCGCCGTAGTAAGGGTCGGGCACATGGTCGGCTTCCGGGTAGTGGCGGCAGTAGTCCGTCATGCGGTGGATTTTCTCTTCCGACTCCAGTGAGGGAGCGAGGCGGTGCAGGTCGTCCAGGTTGCGGTCGTCCATCCCGATAATCAGGTCGAACTCCAGGAAATCGTCGGTGTTGACAGGTCGTGAGCGGTGGGTGAGCTGGTAGCCTCGGCGAGCCGCATGGCTTCGCATACGAGGATCGGGCAGTTCGCCTTGGTGGTAGCTCAAGATACCAGCTGAGTCAATCACAAACTCCTCCTGACGTCTCTCGCGCTCCACGAGCTGCTTCATCACTCCTTCTGCTGCCGACGAGCGGCAGATATTGCCTAAGCAGACAAATAAGATTTTTGTTTTCTTCTGTTTCATATTGTTCACGCATGTTGGTTTACAATCTCAAGTAGCTGTTGGTAGTTCGACCTGCTGTTTGCGGCTATCACTCCGGTGGGAGCAGTCAGGCAGAGCCCCTCCCCGTTGGCTGAGGTGATGATGCCCCCGGCTTCGGTCAGAATCAGCGAGGCTGCGGCGTAATCCCAAGGGCTGAGCAGGTACTCAAAGTAGAGCTCACAGCGGCCCATGGCTAAGTAGCAGAGCTCAGCGGCACAAGCCCCGAAGCGTCGGATGTCGTTGCACCGACAGAAGGCTTCGAGGATGATGCGGGAACAGGTGGTCGCGTACTCCTTGTGATATACAGGCAGGGCGGTACAGAGTAGGGCATCGGCAAACGGACGGCTCGACACCCGGATGGGCTTGCCGTTGAGGTAGGCTCCTTGGCCCCGGACGGCGTGGAACAGTTCATTGGTTCGCGGCAGATACACCACGCCCATCTCCATGTCAGCTCCGTGCTTCAGCCCTACGCAGATGGCACATTGGTCGATGCCTCGGCTATAGTTGGCTGTGCCGTCAATGGGGTCAATAATCCAGGTGTATGCATGCTCCACATCGTGTACATCCCTCTCCTCACAGAGGAATCCCGATTCGGGCATCCATGCCGACAACTGGTTGCACAGGAAGGTCTGTACAGCCACGTCGCTCGACGTCACGATGTTGGCGCATCCCTCCTTTTGCGTAATCTCAAATCCGCCAGTCATCATCAGCTCTGAGGCCTGGCGTACGGTATGAATCAATTGCTCTATGGTTATCATCATGGCTACTCTTTGCTGCAAAAGTACGCGATTTCCTGCATATCACCAAACGAATGCTCTGGAAATACGGTAAGAGGTTGTGGATAATCAATATGTTTTCAGAAAAGAAAAGACAGGGAGGTTGAGGGGTGAAGGATTTGGTATTCTCGGTGGAATCACCTAATTTTGCAGCACCTATTCAAATCAAAGGCTTTTATCCATATGACGAATCAATTAGGCAATCGTATGCTGGCCGTGGCTGATGCCACGCAGGTGGCTGGATTAATGCGCTTCTTTAAGTGCGGTAAGGGAGAGTATGGCGAGGGCGACCGCTTTCTGGGCATCAAGGTGCCCACTACGCGCCGTATCGTGAAGGAGTGCTGGCGCGATACCGGCTTCGATGAGCTGGAGCGCTGCATCACCAGTCCTTATCACGAGGTGCGATTGGCTGCCCTGCTCACCCTGGTCGAAATCTTCAGCCATGCCCGTAAGGAGCCTGACCTGAGGCAAGGCTGCGTGGCGTTCTATCTGAGTCATACCGATTATGTCAACAACTGGGACTTGGTGGACCTGAGCTGCTACCAGCTGCTGGGAGAATGGCTCATCGACAAGGAGCGCTCCCTGCTCTACCGTTTGGCCGACCAGGGGAAGAGCATCTGGGAGCAGCGTATCGGCATCGTCAGCACCATGCAGTTTATCCGTCGGGGTCAGTTGGATGATACCTATGCCATCGCGCAACTCTTCCTCGAGAAGCCCTTACCGCTCCACGACCTGCTGCAGAAGGCGGTGGGCTGGCTGCTTCGTGAAGCTGGCAAGCGCGATGAGGCCCGTCTGCAGGCGTGGCTCGCACCACGGGCCTGCACGATGCCCCGCACCATGCTTCGCTATGCCATCGAGCGGCTGCCCGAAGCCGACCGCC
>JBJEKT010000097.1:0-11250 GCA_051878775.1 Bacteroides sp.
TCAAGCTGCCGAAGAAAAAGGTGTCTTGAGGATACTTGTTCAAGCCCTCTTTCAAGGAAGCAATCCATGCATCAGTGTCGCCAAGGCTCTTCAAAGCGGTGCAAATCAGCTCCATGGCATTTTGACCAAACTCCTTGTCATCCTTTGCATAAGATGCATACTTCTTTACGTTGGCATAGTCTTCCATCTTACCTGCTGCAAGGCTGGCATAGTAAGCAATCTGAGGCAGCAGAGTATCTGCTTTCAGCAGGTTCTGGTCAGCAAGCATCGGATTTTCAGCAACATCAACGTACATGCCAAAGTATGCTAAGGCTTCCTTGTTGTTGTCCTGATTGTAGTAATAGATACCGCCATTAATCAGGTTGCCTCGTTCAGCCATGATGGCAGCCGCATTGGCTTTTCTATACTTGTTTTTGATTTTGCCCTTTTCATTGGGTTTCTGAGCCAGTTCATCACATTTAAAGAAGTACTTGCACATTTCCAAGGCGCTCTTATATACCTGAACGGTGTCATAAGGCTTTCTCAGATAAGCATTTTCCATCTCTTTTTCACTTCTTTTCTTCTGGATAAGTCCAGCTACATTCCAAGTTTCGGCATCATCTTTGGTCTCGGGGTTAACCAGAGCAGCATTAATAAGTTCTTCTGCCTTAGCAAAATCGGGCTTCATTTCGTTTGCAATAGCTCTTGCATCTTTGACGTTCTTAACTTGGGCAAACGTCAATCCGGCTACAAAGAGCATAGCCAGTGAAAAAATAACTTTTTTCATAATGATTGTTGTTTTTAAATTAATAATATGTCTATTCTTCATTATTGTCATCAGATGTTTCTGGTGAATTCAGAGGTTCATTATAGTCCTTGAAATCAAAGGATTGCTGAGAGGTCTCTTCGATAATGATGGATTCGGCTTCCTCATCGGTAGTAACCTTGCATACGGATCCTATCTCATCGTTGCGCTTCTCCAGGTTAATCAAGCGTACGCCTTGTGTGGCACGACCCATGACGCGGACGTTGGAGACCTTGAGGCGAAGTGTGATGCCCGACTTGTTGATAATCATCAGGTCATTTTCGTCAGTTACGGACTTGATGGCTACAAGCTTTCCGGTCTTTTCGGTGATGTTGATAGTCTTTACGCCCTTTCCTCCGCGGTTAGTCTTGCGATAGTCCTCTATGTCGGAGCGTTTGCCGTATCCCTGTTCTGATACCACCATAATGGTTTCTTTTTCAGGGTCCTTTATACATACCATGCCTACTACCTCGTCTTTGCCGTCATCATCGAGCTGCATACCGCGTACACCGGTAGCAGTACGACCCATGGCACGTACAGTGGCTTCGTTGAAGCGGATGGCGCGTCCGTTGCGGTTGGCTATGATGATCTCGTTGGTTCCATCGGTCATGCGGACTTCGATGACCCGGTCGTCTTCGCGAATCAGGATGGCGTTGACTCCGTTTTGACGTGGACGGGAGTATTGCTCGAGCGAGGTCTTTTTGATAATACCGTTCTTGGTGCAGAATACCACGTAATGACTGTTGACGTATTCGGCATCATTGAGGTTCTTGACGCGCAGATAGGCGTTGACTGCATCATCGGAGTCGATGTTGAGCAGATTCTGGATGGCACGCCCCTTGGAGTTCTTGCTTCCTTCGGGGATTTCATAGACTTTGAGCCAATAGCAACGGCCTTTCTGGGTGAAGAACATCATGGTGTTGTGCATCGTGGCCGGATAGATGTGCTCAATGAAGTCTTCATCGCGGGTATCGGTTCCGCGTGAACCAACTCCTCCCCTATTCTGTGCTCGGAATTCAGAGAGCGGGGTGCGCTTGATATAGCCCATGTGAGAGATGGTGATGATCATCTCGTCATCGGCATAGAAGTCTTCGGGATTGAATTCCTCAGACGAATAGACGATTTCAGAGCGGCGTTCGTCACCATATTTCTCCTTGACTTCGATGAGTTCATCGCGGATTACCTTGCGGCAGAGTTCATCGTTGACGAGAATCTCTTCAAGGTATGCTATCTGTTTCTTAATTTCTTCGTATTCGGCGTGCAGCTGGTCTTGCATGAGTCCGGTGAGCTGACGCAGACGCATCTCGACGATGGCACGTGACTGGATTTCGGTCAACGCAAAGCGATCCATCAGTCCGGTGATGGCTTCGTTGGGGGTCTTGGCAGCACGGATGATGTGGATTACCTCGTCGATATTGTCGGAGGCAATAATCAGTCCTTCAAGGATATGTGCACGCTCTTTAGCTTTGCGGAGATCGTATTGTGTACGGCGGATAACGACGTCGTGGCGGTGCTCGATGAAGTAGCGGATCAGGTCTTTGAGGTTGAGCAGACGTGGACGGCCATGGACGAGGGCCACATTGTTAACGCCAAAGGAGGTCTGAAGCATGGTCATCTTATAAAGCTTATTGAGCACCACGCTGGCGTTGGCATCACGCTTTACGTCGATGACGATGCGCATACCTTCGCGGTCAGACTCGTCATTGGCATTGGCTATACCTTCTATTTTCTTTTCGTTGGCCAGGTCGGCGATGTATTTGATAAGCTCAGCCTTGTTGACTCCGTAAGGTATTTCGGTAATGACTATCTTGTCGTGGGTACCACCGCTTTCAATCTCGGCCTTGGCACGGATTATTACGCGACCACGACCGGTTAGGTAGGCTTCACGCACACCGCTCATACCGTAGATGTAGCCTCCAGTGGGGAAATCGGGGGCCTTGACGTAGTTCATCAACTCTTCCACCTCGATGTCGTTGTTGTCGATGTAGGCCACACATGCGTCGATGACCTCGGAGAGGTTGTGTGTAGGCATGTTAGTGGCCATACCTACAGCGATACCTGATGCGCCGTTAATCAGCAGGTTAGGTATGCGTGTGGGCATCACGGTGGGTTCTTGCAGTGAGTCGTCGAAGTTGTTCTGCATATCAACAGTCTCTTTGTCGATATCTTGCATCATGTCTTCACCGATTTTCTGCAGTCGGCATTCGGTGTAACGCATGGCGGCAGCACTGTCGCCATCCACCGAACCGTAGTTACCCTGTCCGTCCACGAGCATGTATCTCATTGCCCAGGGTTGTGCCATACGTACGAGGGCACCATATACGGAGGAGTCGCCGTGGGGGTGATACTTACCAAGCACATCACCTACGACTCTGGCTGATTTCTTGTAAGGTTTGTCTGAAGTGTTTCCCAGCCCCATCATGCCGAAGAGGATGCGGCGGTGAACGGGTTTAAATCCATCTCTTACATCAGGGAGGGCACGCGATACTATCACTGACATGGAGTAGTCAATGTAAGATGACTTCATCTCCTCCTCGATGTTGATTTTTATAATTCTGTCTTGTTCAATCATTTAATAATGAATATTAATTAAACATACTTAGGCTCCTAAAAAACCATGCTAAGATACGGCTTTTTTTTGACATACGAAAGTTTTCTATCATAAAGTTTGTTGTTTTTGTGGTAATACATCAACTATTCCGCTGTTTGGGATAGGAAAACAGGCTGTTTCCCACGTTGAAAAGGGCTATTTTAGGGATAAAAGCATGGCGTTTATGTCACGTAAGTATGGTATTTGAGCAGTGTAAACGGGGTGTTTGTACAGTACAAACACCCCTCTTGATTGGTATATATAATAATAAGGTATAGGAGATGATAGGTTGGAAAGGAGTATTCGTCCATCATGGCACGCTATTTGTAGTAAAAAACGTGAAATTGTGGGCAAGTATTGGATTTTGCCGTATATTTGCTAGCTGAATAGTAACCAAGATAGAGGATTTTAGCGTATGAATAACCAATTTTCGCAGGATGTACAGGAGTTGTTGCAGTTGAGCAGAGAGGAAGCGGGGCGGCTCAGGAGCCGGACCATTCTTCCTGAGCATCTGCTGCTGGCCATGCTGCGTAGAGGTCGCGGTGCTGTGGTGAGCATTCTGAATAAGCTGCACGCTGATACTTCGGCACTGAAACAGGATATCGAAGAGGGCATGCAGCGCGCTGGATATACTGACCAGCCGGTAGCCGTTGATGAGGAGATTGCCATCTCGGCCATGGCCACACGGATTATGCGGCTCAGTTTGCTTGAAGCACGCTTCTTGAAGAGCCAGATGGCTGACAGCGAGCATGTGCTCCTGGCTATTCTCAAGGCAGGAGGGACATTGGCTGCCGACTCGCTCAACAGGCAGCGTGTGGATTACCCGAGTGTATATCACCTTATTTCGAACAAGACAGAGCCTTTCGGTGGCATGGACTATGCTGACGAGGAAGATGATGAGGACGATATGCCTCAAACTGGAGGAGGCCCACAGGGGACAACCAATGCCAGGAAAAGCGCCAATATGAAGGATAATAGTGGGAATCAGAGTGATACCCCTGCCCTTGACCGCTTTGGTGTGGACCTTACGCTTTATGCCAAGGAGGGTAAGCTGGATCCTGTGGTGGGCCGTGAGCGCGAGATTGACCGTGTGGCACAGATTCTGGGCCGAAGGAAGAAGAACAATCCCATACTCGTGGGCGAAGCCGGCGTGGGAAAGACGGCCATCGTAGAGGGTCTGGCCCTGCGCATCGCTGAGGAGAAAGTGCCTGCCATACTGCTCAATAAGCGCATTGTGATGCTTGATATGTCGCTCGTAGTTGCCGGCACCAAGTTTCGCGGACAGTTTGAGGAACGCGTCTGTGCCATTCTCAACGAGCTGAAGCAGCACGACAACATCATCATCTTCATTGACGAAGTGCACACGCTGATTGGAGCTGGAGGTGCTGCAGGTTCAATGGATGCCGCCAATATGCTCAAGCCTGCCCTGGCCCGTGGAGAGATGCAATGCATCGGCGCCACCACGCTCAACGAATACAAGCAGAGCATCGAGAAGGACTCCGCCCTGGAGCGGCGCTTCCAGAAAGTGCTCGTGGAACCTTCGACAGCTGAAGAAACGCTTGATATACTGCATAATATCAAGCAACGCTACGAGGAGCACCACAACGTAATCTATACGGAGCGGGCCCTGGAGGCCTGTGTTAAGCTCACACAGCGCTACATCAGCGATCGTTGTTTCCCCGACAAGGCCATTGATGCGCTCGACGAAGCCGGCTCGCGTATGCACCTCTGCCATGTAGAAGTGCCAGCAGCCATTGTCATGCAGCAGAAGCAGATTGCCGAGACAGATAGTCTTCGTGCAGAGGCTGTGGCAGCACAGAACTATGAGCTCGCGGCTAGCTACCGTGATAAGACCAAGGAGCTGAACCAGGAGCTGGAAAAGATGAAGAACGAATGGAAAGAAAACCGCCAGGAAGAATGCCAAACAGTTGGTGAAGAAGAGATTGCCAACGTAGTCTCCATCATGTCCGGAGTGCCCGTGCAGCGTGTAGCTCAGAGTGAGGGTGCTCGTCTAGCTGGTATGAAGCAGCAACTGCAAGGCAAGGTTATAGCCCAGGATGCAGCTATTGACAAGGTGACCAAAGCCATCTTGCGCAGCCGTCTCGGCCTGAAAGACCCCAATCGTCCCATCGGAACCTTCCTCTTCCTGGGTCCTACGGGTGTGGGTAAGACCTATCTGGCTCAGCAACTGGCCATCCAGATGTTCGGCTCGAAGGATGCACTGATACGCATCGACATGAGCGAATACATGGAGAAGTTCACTGTCTCGCGGCTTATCGGTGCTGCACCGGGCTATGTAGGTTATGAAGAGGGAGGGCAACTGACTGAGAAGGTGCGTCGCCATCCCTATTCCATCGTCCTGCTTGACGAGATAGAGAAGGCTCATCCAGAGGTATTTAATATCCTGCTGCAGGTACTCGATGAGGGTCGCTTGACCGATAACAATGGTCGCACCATCGACTTCAAGAACACCATCATCATCCTCACCTCCAACGTAGGAACTAAGCAGCTCAAGGAGTTTGGCCGTGGCGTGGGCTTCACAGCTCAGAGCCGGAATGCAGCTGCCGACAGTGACTATGCCCGTGGCGTAATCCAGAAGGCGCTCAACAAGACTTTCTCGCCTGAATTCCTCAACCGTTTGGATGAGATCATCACCTTCGACCAACTCAACCAATCCTCCATCAGACGTATTGTTGACCTTGAGATACAGGGACTTATTCAACGAATGGAGGCCATAGGGTATCCTCTGAGTATTGACGCGAAGGCTCTCGACTTTCTTGCTTCCAAGGGATACGATGTACAGTTTGGTGCCCGTCCGCTGAAGCGTGCCATACAGAACCACCTCGAAGACAACCTCTCCGAATACATCCTGACCCACTCGTTGGAGCGTGGAACGCCTCTCAGAGCTATGGTCAACGAAGCCAATGATGGATTGACCGTCGTGGCAGATGGAAAAGAGCCTGATTGATATCTTGCTGTCAGAATATGCCAAAATGTCAGTGCAAAGCGCACTGGCATTTTTTTTGTTTTATCCCCAGTCGAAAAGAACCTAATTAAATAAGAATATAAACCAAAAATAATCAAACGATATGCAAAAAGGTAATATTGGGGTAACCACTGAGAACATTTTCCCCGTGATTAAGAAATTCCTCTATAGCGACCACGAGATTTTCCTTCGTGAGCTGGTTTCCAATGCAGTAGATGCCACACAGAAGCTGAAGACTCTTTCGTCAATCGGTGAGTTCAAGGGTGAACTGGGCGACTTGACCGTACATGTATCGCTGGATAAAGAGACCATCACCGTGTCTGACCGCGGTATCGGATTGACGGCTGAGGAGATTGACAAATACATCAACCAAATCGCCTTCTCAGGCGCCAACGACTTCCTGGAGAAATATAAGAACGATGCCAATGCCATCATCGGTCACTTCGGCTTGGGCTTCTATTCAGCCTTCATGGTGGCAAAGAAGGTGGAAATCGTGACTAAATCCTGGAAGGAGGATGCTAAAGCCATGAAGTGGAGCTGCGATGGCAGTCCGGAGTTCACGCTTGAAGAGACCGATAAGACTGACCGTGGCACCGATATCATTCTCCACATTGATGATGATTGTAAGGAGTTCCTGGAAGAGGCTCGCATCTCATCGCTGCTCAAGAAGTATTGCAGCTTCCTGCCCGTAGCTATCGCTTTCGGCAAGAAGAAGGAGTGGAAGGACGGCAAGCAGGTAGAGACTGCTGAAGACAACATCATCAACGAAACCACTCCCCTTTGGACCAAGAAACCGAGCGAACTGAAGGACGAAGACTATAAGGAGTTCTACCGCTCGCTCTACCCCATGAGTGACGAACCGCTCTTCTGGATTCACTTGAACGTGGATTATCCTTTCCATCTGACTGGTGTACTCTATTTCCCCAAGGTGAAGAGCAATATCGAACTGAATAAGAATAAGATACAGCTCTACTGTAATCAGGTCTATGTCACAGATTCGGTGGAAGGCATCGTTCCCGACTTCCTTACTCTGCTGCATGGTGTACTCGATTCACCTGACATTCCGCTCAACGTTTCTCGCTCCTACCTGCAGAGTGACAGCAATGTGAAGAAGATTTCTACCTATATCACCAAGAAGGTATCTGATCGTCTGCAGTCTATCTTCAAGAATGACCGCAGCCAATATGAGGAGAAATGGAATGATTTAAAAATCTTTATAAACTATGGTATGCTCACGCAGGAGGACTTCTACGACAGAGCGAAGGATTTTGCCCTTTTCACCGATACAGAAGGCAAACACTTCACCTTCGAAGAGTACCAAAAGTTGATTAAAGAAAATCAGACAGATAAGGAGGGTAACCTGATTTATCTCTATGCCAACAATAAGGATGAGCAGTACAGCTATATCGATGCAGCCGAGGCCAAAGGCTACAGTGTGCTGTTGATGGATGGACAGCTTGACATTGCCGTGGTGAGCATGCTGGAGCAGAAGCTGGAGAAGAGCCGCTTTATGCGTGTGGATAGTGATGTCATTGACCGTCTCATTGTGAAGGACGATTCCGAGAAGCAGAATCTCCCGCAAGAGAAGCAGGAAGAACTCTCTACACTCTTCAAGAGTCAGGTTCCTGCCATCGAGAAGAGTGAATTCACCGTAGTAGCTCAGAGCCTGGGTGAAACTGCTGCACCCGTGGTGATTACACAGAGCGAATATATGCGCCGCATGAAGGAGATGGCCAACATCCAGGCCGGCATGAGCTTCTATGGCGAGATGCCCGACATGTTTAACCTCGTGCTCAATACCGATCACAAACTGATTAAAGAGGTAATCCAGCAGGAAGAAGCAGCTTGCAGCAACGACCTGACCAGCCTGAACGTGCAGATGAACACACTCGATACCGAGCGTAAGAACCTCAGAAAGCAGCACGAAGGCAAGAAACAGGACGAGATTCCTGCTGCTGAAAAGGATCAGCTGGAGTCACTCGATAAGCAATGGGATGAACTTAAAGGCAAGAAGAACGCATTGCTCTCTGATTTTGCAGGCAATCAACCTGTTGTACGTCAGCTTATTGACTTGGCATTGCTGCAAAACGGTATGTTGAAGGGTGAAGCATTGACCCGCTTCGTGAAACGTAGCATTGAGCTGATAGGCTAAGTATAAAGCGCTTTATTACACCGTATTAATGGATGCCGGAGTGATGGTGAAAGACCTGATCTCCGGCATCTTTTTTCGTTCTCCTGAGGAGTTAACTCATCACTCCTGGAGAGTTAACTCTTCAGCGCTGAACATCAAACTCTTCAGCGCTGAACATCAAACACTTCAGACGAACGAGTGATGATGTTCTGTTTTTCCCACTGTTCAGTCTGTTTTGATATAAATGGATGAATTTTCAAGAAAAAAAGGCAGCTCAAGCGTGGGATTTCAAACAAAAGCGTTATATTTGAGGCGTTTTCTATAAATAAGACTATATTCACATGGACAAACATAGATTACTCTTCAGATACCTCATACTTATTCTCGGAATAGTGCTTTGTGTTCAGCTGCCAGTTAAGGCACAACGCGTGGGCCTCGTGCTCAGCGGAGGTGGTGCCAAGGGTATGACCCACATTGGCATCATCCGGGCGTTGGAAGAGAACGGCATCCCCATCGATTACATCACCGGTACATCCATGGGAGCCATCATCGGTTCGCTTTATGCCATGGGCTATACGCCTGATGAGATGGAAGACCTCTTGCGCTCACCCGATTTTAAGCGCTGGTACTCAGGGCAAGTGGAGACGAAGTACGAATATTACTTCAAGAAGAACCGACCCACACCTGAGTTCTTCAACATTCGTTTCTCCTTCAAGGATTCGCTCAATATCAAGCCATCCATTATTCCTACCAGTGTGGTCAATCCCATACAGATGAACATCGTCTTCGTGGAGCTTTTTGCCCGCTCTACCGCCGCTTCGGGTGGAGACTTTCGTAGGCTCTTCGTCCCTTTTCGATGCATTGCATCCGATGTTTATAACAAGAAGATGCTCATCATGCGCCAGGGAGACCTGGGCGATGCCGTGCGTGCATCGATGAGCTTTCCCTTTGTGTTCAAACCCATTGAGATAGACAGCATCCTGGCTTACGATGGCGGAATCTACAACAACTTCCCTACGGACATCATGCGTGAGGATTTTCACCCCGATGTAATTATCGGAAGTGTGGTGGCCACCAACCCAAGCAAACCTACGGAGAATGACTTGATGAGCCAGATTGAAAACATGGTGATGCAGAAGACCGACTACTCCATTCCCGAGGAGGATGGTATCTTGATGACGTTCCGCTACGATGATGTCAGTTTGCTGGACTTCGACCGGCTGGACGAACTTCACGACAATGGTTACCGCCGCACGATGGAGCTGATGGACTCCATCAAGATGCGGATACCTCGCCGCGTACCGCTTGAAGAGGTCAACCAGCGGCGTCAGAGCTATCGCCGTTCGTTGCCACCCTTCCGATTCAGGGACATCTATATCGAGGGGGCCAATGCGCAGCAGCAAGCCTCCATCCGTAGAGAATTTCATGATAACCCCAATGAAGTGTTTGGCTATGAAGAACTTAAGCGTGGTTATTTCCGCCTGTTGGCCGATAAGATGATATCTGAGATTATCCCTCATGCCACCTATAACCCCAGGGATGAGCTCTATGAACTACACCTTAAGGTGAAAATGGAGAACAACTTCAATGTCAAGGTTGGTGGCAGCGTATCCACCACCAGCTCGAACCAAATCTACCTGGGTGCAAGTTATCAGAACCTTAATAACTACTCCAAGGAGATAGTGGTGGACGGCCAGATAGGTAAGATCTACAATAATGCCCAGGTCATGGCGCGAATAGATATGCCGACACGCATTCCCACATCCTACCGGTTCATAGCTTCTATCAGCACTTTCGACTATTATAAGAAGGATAAGCTCTTTTCCAGAAACGATAAGCCGTCATTCAACTCCAAGGAGGAGCGCTTTGTCAAATTGATGGTATCCGTCCCATTCCTGGCCAACAAACGGGCTGAGTTCAGCTTTGGCTATGGTGAACTGAGCGATAAATATTACCAATCCAATATTATTGATTTTGATAAGGACCATACCGATTGCAGCGAGTACAATCTATTCGGAGGTTCAGTAGGCTTCTGGGGCAGCACGTTGGATAGCCGCCAATACGCCACACAGGGCTATCATGAGAAACTTATTGCACAAATCTATCGTGGGAATGAGACCTTCAAGCCAGGTAATCCATCGGATTCGCAGGTGAGCATAGGAGGCAAGGAGTGGCAATCATGGCTCCAGATTTCCTATTCCAAGGAGGCCTACCATAGGCTAAGCCATCACTTCACTTTGGGCTGGCAGGCCGATATACTCTACTCTTCCAAGAACTTCTCAAGAAACTATACGGCTACCAAGATGCATGCGAGTGAGTTTTCACCCACACCGCACAGCAAATTGATGTACAACGAGGCTTTCCGGGCTAATCAGTTCGTAGCTGCAGGTATCAAGCCCATCTGGGTGTTCAACGACATGTTCCATTTCCGCACTGAGTTCTATGGCTTCATGCCTATCTATCCGATAAAATGTGGTGAGAATAACAAGGCTTATTACGGAAAAGCTTTCTCTTCACTGGAATATTTAGGAGAAATATCCTTGGTATGCAAAATGCCCTTTGGAGCCATCTCTGCTTACCTAAATCACTATAGTTCACCGCGTAAGGAGTGGAATGTAGGCCTCACGATAGGTTGGCAACTATTCAACTATCGATTCATAGAATAATTTTTTTCAAAAAAAGTGGCTGAAAAGTTTGCAGATTAAAAAATAGTCCGTATCTTTGCACCCGTTAAAACGATACGGCTCCTTAGCTCAACT
>JBJEKT010000098.1:0-11203 GCA_051878775.1 Bacteroides sp.
GTATGGAAATTATTTTGAAAGAAGACGTTATCAATCTGGGTTACAAGAACGACATTGTAACAGTTAAGTCTGGTTATGGCCGTAACTATCTCATTCCCACTGGTAAGGCTGTGATTGCTTCACCTGCTGCCAAGAAGATGCTGGCTGAGGAGCTGAAGCAGCGTGCACACAAGTTGGAGAAGATCAAGAAGGATGCTGAAGAGCTGGCTGCCAAGCTGCAGGGTGTATCACTCACCATTGCTACGAAGGTTAGCGCTACGGGCACCATCTTCGGTTCTGTGGGCAACATTCAGATTGCCGATGAGCTGGCTAAGCTGGGTTACGAAGTAGATCGTAAGATTATCGTAGTCAAGGAGGCTGTGAAGGAAGTAGGTAGCTACAAGGCTGTGGTTAAGCTCCACAAGGAGGTTTCTGTAGAGATTCCTTTCGAGGTAGTTGCTGAAGAGGCTTAAGAATCAACATTTTAACATCTCATTTATAGAGAGGCAATCCATTCTGATGTGGGTTGCCTCTTTTTTTCGCCCTGCATACCACAGCCGTGTGGGTATTTGGGAGATAAAAAGACTCCTCCCTTCATCATGGAGTGAAGGGAGGAGTCTGAAAATAGTTTTAACCCTTGAGCAGGTCGGATAGAAGATTTACTCTGCAGCGGGAGCCTCTTCGGCAGCGGGCTCTGCAGTAGCAGCAGCTTCGGCAGCTTCAGCAGCCTTGGCAGCCTCTTCAGCGGCCTTGGCAGCAGCCTCGGCAGCCTTCTTCTCAGCCAAAGCCTTGGCCTTCTCCTCGTTGATCTTCTTCTCTGCTTCCAGGCGAGCGTTGGCTTCAGCCTTCTTAGCAGCTTCTTCTTTCTGCTTCAGTGCAGCAAGACCGCTCTGCTTGTTGTTCTTCCAAGCCTCAAAGCGAGCTTCGGCAGTAGCCTCGTCAAAGGCACCCTTAGCTACACCACCCAGCAGGTGCTTCTTCATGTAAACACCTTCGCGTGAGAGGATGTTGCGTACAGTGTCCGTAGGCTGTGCACCCTTCATAACCCAGTCGAGTGCGCGGTCGAACTTCAAATCTACAGTGGCAGGATTGGTGTTGGGGTTGTAGGTACCAATCTTCTCGATAAACTTACCATCACGTGGTGCTTTTACGGTAGCAACGACGATAGAATAGAAGGCATAGCCCTTGCGTCCATTGCGTTGCAGTCTGATTTTTGTTGCCATTTTTTCTAAAAATGTTTTTAATTAATGATTTGAATTATGCCATTATCTCGTAATAGCGGGTGCAAAGGTAGTCACTTTCATTGAATTAACCAACTCTTTCTACGAAAATCTTCGTGGATAACGCAGCAAGATGGCCAAAAGTGCCATCAGCCCCATGCAATAGGGGTAATAGAGGTACTCCATGATGCTGATGGGGGAGAGATGGGCCAGGCCTGAGGCCATCAACAGTTGGGCACCGTAGGGGATGATGCCCTGGATGAAGCAGGAGAAGGTGTCAAGAATACTGGCACTCCGGCGAGGGTCCAGGTGGTACCGCTTGCTGATGTCACGCGCTATGGGGCCTGTGGTGAGGATGGCGATGGTGTTGTTGGCCGTGCAGAGGTTGGCCAGGCTCACCAGGGCTGCGATGCTCAGTTCGGCTCCCCGCTTCCCCTCCACGCGGCGGGTCAGCTTCTCAATCAGGTAGTTGATGCCTCCATTGTAGCGGATAATTTCCAGGAGTCCACCGGCCAGCATGGTGACGATAATCAGTTCGCCCATGCCGGTGATACCGTTGCCCATGGCCTGGAACCACTCAAAGCATCCCGTGCCTGTCAGCAGGCCTATCAGACCGGTGCAGAGGATGCCCAGGAGCAGGACCAGCGTGACGTGCAGGCCGCGCAGGGCGGTGATGATCACCACCAGGTAGGGGACCACCTTGATGCCTTCCACGGAGTAATGGCCTTCGGTGGGGGTGGAGTGGAGTCCGATAAAGGTGTAGAGGCAGAGCACGATGAATGCGGCGGGGATGACGATCATGGAGTTGACCTTAAACTTGTCGCGCATGGCGCACTCCTGGGTGCGCGTAGCCGCTATGGTGGTGTCAGAGATGAAGGAGAGGTTGTCGCCAAAGAGGGAGCCGCCGATGACCAGGGCCACCATCATGGGGAGGGCAATGCCGGTCTTCTCGGCCAGTCCCACAGCCACGGGGGTCAGGGCGACGATGGTGCCTACGCTCGTGCCCACGGAGAGGGAGATGAAGCAGGCCGAGAGGAAGATGCCGGCCAGCAGCAGCTGCTCTGGCACAATCAGCAGGGTGAGGTTGACCGTGGCATCGATGGCGCCAATGGCCTTGGCACCCTGGGCAAAGGCACCGGCCAGGATGAAGATCCACACCATGAGCAGCATGTTCTTGTTGGATGCCCCCTGTGAGAAGCGCTCGATGCGTTCCTCCAGTGTAAGGCCCCGGGTGGTGAGCAGGGCATAGCAGGAGGCGCAGAGGAAGGCCACCGTGATGGGTATCTTATAGAAGTCGCCGATAATCAGCGAGGTAATCAGGTAGAGGCAGAGGAAGAGGATAAGCGGGGTAAGGGCAAAGCCGCTTCGTCTGCCGGAGGTTTTTTCAGTCATATGTTATCCTTGGTTTCATCGTGAGGCACAGAACAACACGTTGCTACGTGTCGCTCTGTGCCGTAGGAATGTCATGTGTATTACAGGGTTACACCCGTCTTGAAGATGGCAATCTCTTTGTATCCGTTCTTTTCGTTGTTGACCCGTTCGCCGTTGGCCACACGGATGACGTAGTCGATAAAGCGCTCACAGGTCTGCTCCATCGGTTCGTTCTCTACGATGACACCGGCATTGAAGTCAATCCATCCCGGCTTCTTCATGGCCAGGGCCGAGTTGGTCGATACCTTCATGGTAGGTACGTAGGTGCCGAAGGGGGTGCCACGGCCCGTGGTGAAGAGCACCATGTGGCAGCCGCTGGATGCCAATGCGGTGGCCGCTACCAGGTCGTTGCCCGGTGCAGAGAGCAGGTTCAAGCCTTTCACCTGCAGGCGTTCGCCGTAGGCCATCACGCCCTCCACGTAGCTCTTGCCGCACTTCTGCGTGCATCCCAGTGCCTTGTCTTCCAGGGTGGAGATACCGCCCGCCTTGTTGCCGGGTGAGGGGTTTTCACCGACGGGCTCACCGTGGCTCAGGAAGTAGGCCTTGAAGTCGTTGATAAGCTTCACGGTCTGGTCGAAGAGTTCCGGCGTGCGGCAGCGGTTCATGAGGATGGTCTCTGCACCAAACATCTCAGGCACTTCGGTCAGCACGCTGGTACCGCCTTGGGCTACGAGGAAGTCGCTGAAGAGGCCGAGCAGCGGATTGGCCGTAATGCCGCTGAAGCCGTCGGAGCCACCGCACTTCAGGCCTACGCGCAGTTCGCTCAGGGGGACGTCCGTACGCACATCCTGCGAAGCGATGTCGTAGATTTCGCGGAGCAGCTTCATGCCCTCTTCGTATTCATCCTCCACCTTCTGCACCACCATAAACTTCACACGGCTCTCATCGTAACTCCCCAGGAACTCACGGAACAGGTCGGGCTGGTTGTTCTCACAACCCAGGCCTACCACCAGCACACCGCCAGCGTTGGGGTGGAGTACCAGGTCGCGTAGGATTTTACGCGTATTCTCGTGGTCATCACCCAGCTGTGAGCAGCCGTAGTTGTGGGGGTAAGCCATGATGGCATCCACGCCTTGGCAACCGGTCTCACTGCGCAGGGAGTCGGCCAGTCGCGTGGCGATGCCGTTGACGCAACCTACGGTAGGAACCACCCAGATTTCGTTGCGGATGCCCACTTCGCCGTTGGCGCGACGGTAGCCTTTGAAGGTCAGTCCTCGGTTGGCTATCTGCAGCGAGGCATCTACCGGCTGGTAGCTGTACTCCAGCAGTCCGGCCAGGTTGGTCTTGAGGTTGCGCTCATTGATCCAGCAGCCCTGAGCGATGGCCTGCAGGGTGTGGCCGATGGGGTAGCCATACTTGATGACGTTCTCACCTTCGGCAAAGTCCTGGAGCGCAAACTTGTGTCCGGCAGGTACCTCTTCTTGAAGTACGATGTCACGCCCCTCAATGGTGACGATTTCTCCTTTCGGAAGGTTCTCAATAGCTACGGCAACATTGTCTGCCGTATTGATTTTCAGGAATTTTGTAGTCATATAACTTGTTGTTAGTGGTTACATAATGAAGTAGTAATCAATGTTCTCTTTGGTCAGCAGGTCGATGGGCATGTAGTTGTCGCGGGTCACCTCTTTCTTGAGGATGAGGTGGTCGGCCAGAGCCTTGATGCCGTTGAAGCCCTGCATGGAGGGTTGCTGTGCGATGAGGAAGAAGATGCTTCCCCGCCGCAGGCACTCCACGTTGCGCTTCAGCAGGTCGTAGCCTGTCAGCCGGAAGTCGGTGATGCCTTTCTGCTCCAGGTATTCGCCGATGATGAAGGCTTTCGAGTTGAAGGTGATGCCGTTGTGCAGGTGGGGATGGTTGCTGAAGAATTGTTCCAGCATGTCCTGGTCTTCATCGCTCCGTTTGGCATGGAGGTTGAGTTCCCAGATGCGGCAGTCGGGGAAGTGGTTGCTCATGTAGTTGCGGAAGCCTATCTCGCGGCGTTCCTGCTGATTGGAGCCCACGATGCCTTCGTTGATTTTCCGGAAGAGGACGATCTCCTGGGTCTCCTTACCGGCTGCAAGCATCATCATCTGTGCTGCAAAGATACCGCTCTGGTAGGAGTTCTGTCCGTAGAAGGCCAGGGCGGGATACTCGCTCACGTTGGAGTCTATATATATATAAGGTATGTTACGCTGGCTGAGCTGGGCCACGAAGGGGCCGGTAAACTCGGGGCGGGTAGGGGCGAAGAGCACGCCGTCAGGGTCTTCCTCCAGGATCCGGTTGGCCGCATCGGTAAACGAGTGGTAGTCGTAGGGGTCATAGAAGGAGAGTGAGTGGCTGACGTGGAAGTCGCTGTAGGTCTTTGTGGCCTGCATGATGCCCCGCTCCACATCACTCCAGTACTCCCCGTTCTCATGCAGGGGGAGCAGACAGGCAAAGTGGTACTTCTTGTTGGATGCCAGGGCGCTGGCATACATGTTGGGTTGGTAATGGAGCTGCTCCAGGATTTTCTCCACCCTCACCTTGCTCTCTTCCGACACACCGCTCCTCCCGTGAATCACTCGGTCCACGGTTCCTACCGATACGCCGGCCATTGCTGCGATATCTTTAATTCTCACTCGTTCCATGACTCTTTTCCTTCGTTTTTTTGTTAATAAAATACATCAATTACCCGATTATTGTGTGCGCACACAATAATAATCTTAAATTTTTCGTCACAAATATACGATAATTTTTTGTATTCCAAAAAAAGTCGTACCTTTGTGCTCGCACACGAAAGGAAAGATTTTTGCTGATTTTATGATGTAACCTGTTTATACATTGTGATTTAAGCTATTTTTCCTCCCCTGTGATAATTTGAAACAAAAAAGAGAAATTAATTATTTATAAAACGAAATAATCTATTTATGGCAAAGAAAATCGTAACTTTGGGAGAAATCATGCTGAGACTCTCCACTCCGGGCAACACACGTTTTGTGCAGTCTGATTCATTTGATGTAGTATATGGTGGTGGCGAAGCCAACGTAGCCGTGAGCTGTGCCAACTATGGTCACGACGCTTACTTCGTAACCAAGCTGCCTAAGCACGAGATTGGCCAGTCGGCTGTCAACTCGCTGCGTAAGTATGGGGTGAAGACCGACTTCATCGCCCGTGGCGGTGACCGCGTAGGTATTTACTACCTGGAGACGGGTGCTTCGATGCGTCCCAGCAAGGTGATTTACGACCGTGCTCATTCTGCCATCGCTGAGGCTGATCCGCAGGATTTCGACTTTGATGCCATCATGGAGGGTGCTGACTGGTTCCACTGGTCGGGCATCACGCCGGCTATCTCCGACAAGGCTGCCGAGCTCACCAAGCTGGCCTGTAAGGCTGCCAAGCGTCACGGCGTGACCGTATCGGTTGACCTCAACTTCCGCAAGAAGCTCTGGACCAAGGAGAAGGCTCAGTCTATCATGAAGCCCTTGATGCAGTACGTTGACGTCTGCATCGGCAACGAAGAGGATGCAGAGCTCTGTCTGGGCTTCAAGCCTGAGGCTGACGTAGAGGGTGGCAAGACTGATGCTGCCGGTTACAAGGGTATCTTCACCGCCATGGCCAAGGAGTTTGGATTCAAGTATGTCATCTCAACCCTGCGTGAGTCCTTCTCAGCTACTCACAACGGCTGGAAGGCCATGATCTACAACGGTTCTGAGTTCTATGAATCCAAGCGTTACGACATCAACCCCATCATCGACCGCGTAGGTGGTGGTGACTCTTTCTCGGGCGGTATCATCCACGGTCTGCTCACCAAGCCCAACCAGGGTGAGGCACTGGAGTTTGCCGTAGCCGCTTCAGCCTTGAAGCACACCATCAATGGCGACTTCAACCTGGTATCCGTTGAAGAGGTAGAGGCACTGGCTGGTGGTGATGCCAGCGGTCGTGTACAGAGATAATCGCATGTTGTCAAAACATATATATATATATTAAGGTATAGGAAAAATGGCTAAATTTGATAAGATTGCCGTACTGAACAAGATGGGTTCTACCGGCATGGTACCTGTGTTCTATCACAAGGATGCAGAAGTAGCAAAGAAGGTGGTGAAGGCTTGCTACGATGGTGGCGTACGTGCCTTTGAGTTTACCAACCGTGGCGACTTTGCCCACGAAGTGTTTGCCGAGGTGGTGAAGTATGCTGCCAAGGAGTGTCCTGAGATGGCCATGGGTGTGGGTTCGATTGTTGACCCCGCTACGGCTGCCCTCTATCTGCAGCTGGGTGCTAACTTTGTGGTGGGCCCGCTGTTCAACCCTGAGATTGCCAAGATCTGCAATCGTCGTCTGGTGGCTTATACGCCCGGTTGCGGTAGCGTGTCAGAGGTAGGTGCTGCCCAGGAAGTGGGTTGTGACCTCTGCAAGATTTTCCCTGGCGACGTGCTGGGCACCAAGCTGGTGAAGGGTCTGCTGGCTCCGATGCCTTGGTCTAAGCTGATGGTGACAGGTGGTGTAGAGCCTACACAGGAGAACCTCACTTCATGGATTAAGGCAGGCGTGTTCTGCGTGGGCATGGGCTCAAAGCTCTTCCCCAAGGACAAGGTGGCAGCTGAGGACTGGGCCTATGTGACGGCTAAGTGCAAGGAGGCCCTGGAATACATCGCCGAGGCCCGTAAATAAGGAAGAAATAATCGTTTTGTTTAAAGGTGTTAAAGGGGACTGCCCTCGATGCAATTACGCCATTGCATCGGGGGCTTGTCTTTGAATAAGTGTAAATAGGGAGGTGAAAAATTGAAAAGTATGTTATATAACATAAGATTTTTCTCGTTTTCTATTGCAGATTTCTTATAAAGCGCTACCTTTGCAGCGTCGTTGGGAAACGATAAAGAATAAGTGTAATTAGATAGGTAATTAGTAATAAGGTAATATTTTTTGAGTATTAGTGTTTTCAATAGGAATTATTTCTCATAGGTAGAAAAAGAGTAGTTTTTTAGGATTATATGTTGTTTTAGAAAAAAAGAAAAGCCAAATGGCTTTTCTTTCCGCAGACGAGGAATTCGTGAGAATTCGCTCGTTTTTTTTCTATGTGTTGGTATCAGTCCGAATATCCGCAAAAAGATTATGGCATAAAAATAGCCACATTTTCAGCAATGTGGCTTATGCTCCTCCGTTGCATGTTCGCTAGTTCTGGCTTCCACAACGGAGAGCAAGCGAACCTGTAACCTACCTCTAACCTACTTGTAGCGAACAACTAGCAGAGAATTAGCGGACAACTATCGAAGAGCAATACAGGTTTATCTTTAGATACTTGGCCATTTATTTTTAGATACTTGGCCGTTTATATCAAGATAAGTTTGATATCATCTACTAAATAATTATAAATCACACCTTGATGGGACAACGTACTATGGATGGATTTGCATATTTTAATAACTATGAGTAATTTTGCAAGCCCATTTATGGAATATTACTTAAAACGACTTATTAAATATGTTAGATATTTGTTGTATCGGCCACATTACGTTGGACAAGATTGTTACCCCCGCACAGACAGTGTTCATGCCAGGGGGAACTTCCTATTACTTTTCTTATGGTATCAACTCCTTGTTTCAATCCACACGGGTCTCTCACACCCCACACAAGCAGCTCTCCTACAAGCTGATTACCTCGCTGGCGGAGAAAGAGATGCATGCCGTGGAGGACATGCGGGGTATTGGCATTGATGTAGAGGTAATCCCCAGCCGTAAGACGGTCTATTTCGAAAACATCTACACCAGCAGCAACCGTAACGAGCGCCACCAGCGTGTGCGTGACAAGGCGGATCCCTTTACGCCGGAGAAGCTGAATGGCCTGGAGGCACGCTATATCGTACTTGGCTCCCTGTTGGCTGACGACTTTCCGCTCGACACGCTCCGTGCCCTCCATGGCCACGGACAGCTTGTGGTGGATGCGCAAGGCTACCTGCGCGAGGTGCGTGGCGAAGAGGTGTTTGCCGTGGATTGGCAGGAGAAGCGCGAGGCGCTGAAGTACGTGGATGTGCTCAAGGTGAACGAGTCGGAGGCGGAGGTGCTGACGGGTGAGAAGGATTTGCACCGAGCTGCTGAGCGATTGGCAGAGTGGGGTGTGAAGGAGGTGCTGCTGACACTGGGCAGCTTTGGCAGCATCATCTATGCCGACGGTCGGTTCTACGATATCCCCGCTTATGAACCGCTGCTGCTGGTGGATGCCACGGGTTGTGGCGATACCTATACGATGGGCTACATCTATCGGCGTGCCCAAGGGGCCTCGGTAGAGGAGGCTGGACACTTTGCTGCTGCGGTGAGCACCATCAAGCTGGAGCACTCTGGCCCCTTCTCCTCCAGTGAGAGCCGAGCCATGGAATTGGTGAAACGTAATACCTGTAAGCCATGAAACTGACTACCCGACGCTATCTGCTCCCCTTCGTATTGGTCACCTCGCTCTTCTTCCTGTGGGGCTTTGCACGCTCCATCCTCGACGTGGCCAACCAGCACTTTCGCGACGAGATGCACATCAGCATCACGCAGTCGTCCTGGATTCAGGTGATTACCTTTCTGGCTTACTTTGTCTCTGCGGTTCCTGCAGGGTGGTACATTGCCCGCTTCGGTTACCGCCGTGGGGTGGTGACGGGCCTTCTGCTCTTTGCCCTCGGTGCGTTTCTCTTTATCCCGGGACAGCAGCTGGGTACGTTTCAGGCCTTTATAGCCTGTCTCTTCATCATCGGTGTGGGGCTGGCCTTCCTCGAAACGTCGGCCAATCCCTACGTCACCGAACTGGGTGCGCCCGAGACGGCAACTTCGCGACTCAACCTGGCGCAGTCGTTCAACGGACTCGGCTCGATGTTGGCCCCGGCGCTGGTGGGTAGTTTCCTGTTTGGTGGTGGCGATATCAGCGTGCCCTATCTGGTGATGGGATGCGTGGTGGTGGGTGTAGCGCTCATCTTCTCCCGCGTTAAGCTGCCTGAGGTCACTGCCTCAGCTGAGGACTCAGACGCTGGTATGGTCACCTCGGCCGCTTCCGTTGGTGGTCGTCTCTCCACCTATTTCTATTTCGGTCTGGCTGCATTGCTCGCCTATGAGGTGGCTGAAATCAGTATCAACAGCTACTTCGTGCTCTTCCTTACCGAGCAGGACTATACCGACAAGGTGGAGGCTTCGCAGTTGCTCTCGTTGGCACTGGGCATCTTCATGGTGGGCCGTTTTGCTGGGGCATGGCTGATGCAGCGCATCGCTCCAGCCCGCGTGTTGGCTGGCTGTGCGCTGGGTAGTGTGGTGTGTATGCTTGGTATCTTGCTGGGTGGTGAGCTGGCCACTTATGCCCTCGTGGCCAACTTTGCCTGTGAGTCTATCATGTTCCCCACCATATTCAGTCTCTCCCTCAATGGTCTGGAGGGCAAAGCCAAGAAGCGTGCCTCTTCGTTGCTGATGATGACCCCTGTGGGTGGCTGTGCTTTCCTCTTCATGGGGCTGATAGCTGACCAGGGATTGCTGACGCTCCCCTTTGCCATTCCTTTGGTAGGTTTTGCCCTGGTGCTCCTCTTCGCATTGAGGTCGGTGAGGAATTAGCTACAAGCTACGAGTTACGAGCTACAAGTGGTAGTTATGAGGTTTAAAGCGTAATAGGATGACTATGTTTCTCTATCGACTCCTCCATTGGCTCCGTGCTCCTTTTCCTTCGCTCTGTCAGCCTTGGAAGGCAGTGGTCTATTCGACGCTGATTATCTTCATTATCTTGGCGCTCTTTCGTCCTTTTGGCATTGCGCAGAGCGGGTCGAAGCAGTGGTTGTTCATCATGGGCAGCACGCTCTCCTCAGCCCTCTGCACGGCGCTGTTTGCCTATGTACTGCCCTGGATTTTCCCTGAGTGGCATGCTGAACGCCATTGGACTGTAGGGCGGCACATCCTGCAGCAGATGGGGATGTTACTCTGTATAGCCGTGGGAGTATGGGGTTTCAACTGCTGGGTGTTCGGGGTGCTCCTCAACTGGCGTTTTCTTGTTCTTTGCGTGGGCTGGGTGATACTCCTAGCTCCCTTTCCCACTGCGATTTTTCTTTTTTGGAATCAGAACCTGCTGCTGAAGCGTAATCTCCAGGATGCCATGAGCATGAACGAAGCGCTGCTGAAGCGCCTTGATGCACTACCCAAAGAGTCGAACCAGGCCACGCAAGCAGCGAAGGAGGAAATGCAAGAGCAACAGCTGCTCTTGACGGGCGATACGCGCGATTCACAGTTGACCCTTCTGCCCAGTCAGTTGCTCTATGCGGAGAGCTGCAGCAATTACGTTAAGGTGGTGTGGTTGGCCGAAGGAGCGCACGAGGCGCAGAGCCGGTTGCTGCGCCTCACGATGAAGCAGCTGGAGGAGCAGGTCATGCCCTATGACGTACTGACCCGCTGCCACCGAGCCTACCTGGTCAATCTGCGTCAAGTGAAGCAGGTGAGTGGTAACTCGCAAGGCTGCCAGTTGCGATTGTCTGCATGTGAGGAGACGGTGCCTGTGTCACGCTCCTACGTCAAGAAAGTAAAGGATGCGCTTCTTCAATAAAATAACGTAATCTTCTTCTTGCCGATGCAGTCAGCCATATGGTGGACTATGTGACTGACAAATATCCG
>JBJEKT010000099.1:0-2516 GCA_051878775.1 Bacteroides sp.
CAAAAGAAAATCGGCAACCGCCCGTTAAAAAAACCAAAAGTTGAGGATATTTATGCTTAAAGGAGCGAATATAGCCCTCTATTTCACGTTGAAGCCCCCAAATTGCACCTGCCCGAAGGGCTGTTTCGGTGCTATTTCCCACCTCCAGAAGTTCGCCTTCGGAAGTGACGAGCGGGAGGCGTGAAGTGAACTGATGCATCGCCTTAAGCCGCATCTCCAGTCCCGGGGAGATGTTACCTCCGTGGTAGCAACCCGAAGCATCTAGAAACTCATAGGTCACGCAGGTACCGGCATCGACGACGAGCAGGTCTCGCCCTGGCTGAGCTTGCTGTGCACCAACCACCGCGGCCAAGCGGTCGAGTCCAAGTGTCTCAGGCGTAGAATAAGCATTACGGATCGGTGTTGGCACCGCATGAGTGAATTGCAAGCACGGGACGCGTACCGTGCTAATATGGGAGAGCGCCAGTGCTGGGAGGTCGACCACCGAACACCAAATAGCCCGTTTAAAGGGGTATTTGACACAGAACTGAGGCAACTCCTCCAGGGTCTCATTGGAGGTATAGGCCACCTCCACCAGTTGCTCACCACGGAAAGCAGCCAGCTTGGCCACCGTATTGCCGATGTCAATTACCAGTTGCATAACGACACCCTATTTATTTCTGAGCAGCCACATGCTCCTGCATGCGCTTCTGCTCCTCGATGAGGGTCTTGTTCTCACGTGCCTTCTCCAGGAACTCCTTCACAAGCGGATCAGCCTTGAACTCTACAGGAGCACTCTTCATCAGCTCCTCTATCGGAGGCGTAATCAGAGGATATGGGAGGGTGCTGCACATCATCATGAAGACACTGGGGCCAAGCACATTGGTGAAGTTATCTGAGATAAACTGCTTGATATAGCCGTTCATCTCCTTGAGCAGTTTGTCACTTTCTTGCTCTATTTGGGTATGCACCTCGTCAATGTCGGCTCCTTCGAGCACGAGACGGGCCTCCTTGCGGTCCAGCTCTTCAATCTTCGCCTCCAGCTCGTTGCGCTTATGGATAAACTCATACAATTTGTCGTTGAGCGGCGTACCCTTAGCCTCCAGCTGGCCGTTGGAGATGGTCACCTCCACCGTGCCCCGTTCGAGTACGAGCGGCATCAGGTTCTCGCCATCCATGAAGAGGGCTACCATGCGAGCCGTATCCGCAGGCCCGCTCATCTTGAAGAGGCCATGCTCCACGTCAGCTGAATCCACAGCCACCCACTCCCCCTCCTTCAGCGTACGGAGAAAGAGTTTCTTGCCATCAATGCCAGCCAAGGAGGTACTGCCCACCACTTTATAATTCTTGCTGCACGAAGCCAGGGAAAGCACCAAACTCAGGCAGCAAAACAGACGAATCGTTCTTGTAGAAAACATACAATCAGTAATTTTTGCCATTATGTGGGCACAAAGATATTAATATTTCTTATAATATAAGGTAAAAGAAAAGTTTTTTGAATCGGTTTACGTATTTTTGCACAAAGAATGGCATGCATGATGCCACGACAAAAAGAGGAAGAAATAACTAAAAACATGATATCTATGAGACATTTACTCCAAAAGGTTCTGGCTTTTTGCCTTATTACCCTTCTCGCCCTTTCTGCCCGTGCGGACGAGGGCATGTGGCTTCTTCAACTCATGAAGCAGCAAAACTCCATTGACTTGATGAAAAAACAAGGTTTGAAACTGGAAGCTGACGACCTCTATAACCCCAATGGCGTGAGCCTCAAGGATGCCGTAGGAATCTTCGGCGGGGGCTGCACCGGTGAGATTATCTCACCCGAGGGATTGATTCTCACCAACCACCACTGCGGCTACGGTGCTATCCAACAACATAGCAGCGTGGAGCACGACTACCTGACCGACGGCTTCTGGGCCATGACCCGCGAGCAGGAGATTCCTACCCCCGGACTGAAGTTCCGCTTCGTACACCGCATCGTGGATATCACCGACCTGGTGAACGAGCGTATCAAGGCAGGCAAGGTGAGTGAGACTGATGCCATGACTAACAGCTTCCTGAGAAGCATCGCCAACGAGGAGCTGGAGAAGAGCGACCTCAAGGGCAAACCAGGCATCAGTGCCCAGGCCCTCCCCTTCTATGCAGGCAACAAGTACTACCTGTTCTATTATAAAGTGTATAGCGACGTGCGTATGGTAGCAGCTCCCCCTTCGAGTGTGGGCAAGTTTGGCGGTGAGACGGACAACTGGATGTGGCCCCGCCACACGGGTGACTTCTCGATGTTTCGCATCTATGCCGATGCCAACGGCGAGCCAGCCCAATACAGCCCCAGCAATGTGCCTCTGAAGACTCCCAAGTTCTTCCCCATCTCGCTGAAAGGTGTGGAAGAGAATGACTACGCCATGGTGATGGGCTTCCCCGGCAGCACCAGCCGCTACCTGACGCAGAGCGAAGTGACATTGCGCATGGAGGCCGACAACCAGTCGAAGATTGACATGCGCACCATCTACCTCAACGTACTGCGCGAGTGGATGGCC
>JBJEKT010000100.1:0-10940 GCA_051878775.1 Bacteroides sp.
TGACGGGCAGCACGGCACCGTTCATCGTCATCGACACCGACATCTTGTTCAAGGGAATGCCATCGAAGAGCACCTTCATGTTCTCCAACGAGCAGATAGATACACCCGCTTTACCCACATCACCTACCACACGCTCGTTGTCGGGGTCGTAGCCACGGTGTGTGGGGAGGTCGAAGGCCACGGAGAGACCTTTCTGACCACTGGCTAGGTTGCGGCGGTAGAAAGCATTCGACTCTTCAGCCGTAGAGAATCCGGCGTATTGACGGATGGTCCAGGGACGGAGGGTGTACATCACTGAGTATGGGCCACGCAGGTAGGGCGGAATGCCGGCAGCAAAGTCGAGGTGCTCCATGCCCTCGAGGTCTTCCTTAGTATATACCGGCTTCACTTCAATGTGTTCGGGCGTCTTCCAGTTGGGCTGGATGCCATTGGCTTTCTGCCACTCCATGCCGTCAGTGGGCTGGAAGGCAGCATAGATATCGAGATTTTTAAAATTCTGTCTCATGGTTTCTACAATTATAATAAAATCTTATTGTATGCTTTCAGGGTATCCAGGACGTTGACGCGAACATGGATGAAGTTCTCTATACCAGCAGCTTGCAGCTCAGGCATGCAAGCGGGAGCACCTGCTACCACAAACATGGCCCGGCCATCCAACTTCTGGAAGGCAGGGATGGCGTATTCGGCATACTCATCATCGCTCGAGCAGAGCACCACGATGTCAGCCTTGGCAGCCAGGGCAGCTTCTACGCCCTCTTCCACTGTAGCAAAGCCTAAGTTATCGACTACTTCATAGCCAGCACAAGCCAGGAAGTTGCACGAGAACTGTGCACGGGCCTGACGCATGGCCAGGTTACCGATGGTGAGCATGAAGGCCTTGGGACGCTTACCGCTCCGCTCCGTCTCCAGGCGAAGAGCTTCAAACTCGCTGGCTGCGCGGCTGGTATTAAGCACCTTGGTATCCTTCTCACAGCTGCTCTCCTTGCCACCACAGCAGCAAGTAGCCTCCACAGGTTGCTTGCCGTCAGCCTTCTCTGTAAAGTTGGGGTACTGGTTGGTGCCAAGCAGGATTTCCTTACGCTTGGCCACCGCAGCATGGCGTGCGGCATTGCTCTCGTTAACGGCATCCTGCACCTTACCCGCCTTGACAGCAGCATACATACCACCCTCCTCCTCTACAGCGAGGAAGAGTTTCCAGGCCTGGTCGGCGATGCTCACCGTCAGGTTTTCGATGTAGTACGAACCGGCAGCGGGGTCCACCACTTTGTCGAAGTGCGACTCCTCCTTGAGCAGGAGTTGTTGGTTGCGGGCCAGACGCTCGCTGAAGTCATCGGGAGTCTGGTAAGCCTTGTCGAAGGGCACTACGGTCATTGAATCTACACCGGCCAGTGCAGCACTCATCGCCTCGGTCTGCGTGCGGAGCAGGTTGACGTAGGCATCAAACAGGGTGAGATTGAACGTAGAGGTCTCAGCATGTATCTGCATCTTGGCGGCACAACGACATTCGCCATTAGCACCCTTGTTGGGGCAGTCGCGCAGGCATTGGGGCTGGTAGGCAGCCACGATGTTGGCCCACAGCATACGGGCAGCACGAAACTTAGCTATCTCCAGGAAGTAGTTGCTACTGATACCGAAGTTGAACTTAATCTTCTTGGCCACGAGAGCTGCAGGGAGGCCAGCCTCGGTGAGTTGCTGCATGTACTCGTTACCCCAAGCCAACGCATAACCCAGCTCCTGGTAGATGTACGCACCAGCATTATTGAGCGAAAGGGCGTTAACGTTAATCACGCGGTATTTGGGCAACTCGGCCGTAGCCTCAATCAGAGCTTTGGCGGTAGCCACCAGGTCACCTTTCTCCTTGCCACGGGTAAGCATCTTGCCGATATAGTCGTAACCAATGGAGCCGCGCAGTTTAGTCAGGTCGTAATCGTGGCGCTTGAAGTAAGCAGCCAACAGGTTGGCCAGTTCCACCACATGCCCCTGGCAAGTAGAGAAGTTCAGCTCCACGCACTCGGCACAGATGCCGTCGAGCAAGGTCTCGATGTAGGCTTCGCTCAGCTCCTTGGCCTTCATGTGGAAGGAGAGCGAATCGACACCCTTGTTCAGTACATCCTTCGCCTTTGCGTTGGCCTCAGCGGGAGACTCCACACGGATTTCCTGGCGCACGAGCCAAGCATTGCCATCCTTCTTCGTTCCACGCAGGTAGGGGAACACACCCGGGAGTGCCTCTGTGGTCTTCAGTCCTTCGAGGTCCTCCATGCGGTAGAAGGGTTTCACTTTAAAACCTTCGTTTGTTTTCCAAACAAGTTTCTTCTCATAATCAGCGCCTTTCAGGTCGGCTGTCACTTTCTCCATCCACTTTTCGGTGGAAACAGGTTGAAAGTCGGAGAAGAGTTTTTCATTTTTGTCTGCCATAGTTTATCTAAAATTAAAAAGTGTAATGTTTAAATACGCTTTCTGTCACCTTCTGCTTAGGGACATGCAAATATATAAATAATGTATGAATGAAAAGCGAATTTAGATATTTTTATTATCACATCTTGCTCACATGAGGCAGAATCCGTAACTTTGCAGGCGTTTTCGAATATAACTGAACACTAAAATTGTAGTTTTATGGACTGGTTACAAACACTTCTTTGGGACTCTTCGTCTGTGGCCCACATCGTAGCGCTTTACGCCTTCGTCATCTCGATAGGTGTGCTATTGGGCAAAATTAAGATTTTCGGCGTGTCGCTGGGAGTGACCTTTGTGCTCTTCATGGGCATCCTGATGGGTCACTTCGGCTTTACAGGCGATACGCACATTCTCCATTTCATCCGCGAGTTCGGATTGATACTGTTCGTCTTCTGCATCGGCCTGCAGGTAGGTCCGTCGTTCTTCACCTCTTTCAAGAAGGGAGGCATGACGCTCAATGCGCTGGCCTTTGGCATTGTGGTGCTCAACATTGCCACCGCACTCATCATCTACTATGCCGATGGTACGATTCCCCTGCCGATGATTGTAGGTATCCTTTACGGTGCTGTGACCAACACCCCGGGTCTTGGTGCGGCCAACGAAGCGTTGAACCAGCTTAACTATACGGGTGACCCGATTGCCCTGGGTTACGCCTGTGCCTATCCGCTCGGCGTAGTGGGCATCATCGGCTCTATCATCGCCGTACGCTACATCTGCCGCGTCAACTTCAAGAAAGAAGAGGAGGAACTCCACGCCAAGGAGAGCGGCAACAAGCACAAGCCCCACATCCTGCACCTGGAGGTGCGCAACGAGTCCATCTCGGGCAAGACACTCATCAAGGTGAAGGAGTTTCTGGGACGTCCGTTTGTCTGCTCCCGCATCCGCCACGAAGGACATGTCAGCATCCCCAATCACGAGACAACATTCAACATCGGCGACCAGCTCTTCATTGTCTGCAGTGAAGAGGATGCACCGGCAGTAACCGCCTTCATCGGTCGCGAGATTCATGTCGATTGGGAGCAACAGGACATGCCTATGGTATCGAGACGTATCCTGATTACGAAGTCGGACATCAACGGCAAGAAGCTGGGTGACATGCACTTCCGCAGCATGTATGGTGTGAACGTCACCCGTGTCAACCGTTCAGGTATGGACCTGTTTGCCGACCCCAACTTGACACTTCAGGTGGGTGACCGCGTGATGGTGGTAGGTCAGCAGGATGCGGTAGATCGCGTTTCAAACGTACTGGGTAACCAGCTGAAGCGCCTCGATACGCCCAACATTATCACCATCTTCGTAGGTATCTTCCTGGGTATCCTGTTCGGTAGCCTGCCTTTCGCTATTCCGGGTATGCCCACTCCAGTCAAGCTGGGCCTGGCTGGCGGTCCGCTGGTAGTGGCCATCTTGATCGGACGCTTTGGCTACAAGCTGCACCTGGTGACCTATACCACAATGAGCGCCAACCTGATGCTGCGTGAGATAGGTATTGTACTCTTCCTGGCCAGCGTAGGTATTGAGGCCGGTGAGCACTTCGTACAGACAGTGGTAGAAGGTAGCGGCCTGCTCTACGTGGGTTACGGCTTCCTGATTACGGTCATCCCCCTGCTCATCATTGGCTTGATAGCCCGTTGGTACTGCAAGATCAACTACTTCACGCTGATGGGTCTGATAGCCGGTAGCAACACCGACCCACCCGCATTGGCCTACAGCAACCAGACGGCCGGCAACGACGCCCCTGCCGTAGGTTACTCCACGGTCTATCCGCTCACCATGTTCCTGCGTATCCTGGCGGGACAGATGATTCTACTCACCATGTACTAATAATCAAAAAACCATATCCTATCCTCACCCCATGAAACCATATCTTGACCTGCTGAACCGAGTACTTACCGAAGGCTGCGAGAAGAGCGACCGCACCGGCACGGGCACCATCAGTGTGTTCGGCCATCAGATGCGCTTCAACCTGGAGGAGGGCTTCCCCTGCCTCACCACAAAGAAGCTGCACCTCAAGTCGATTATCTACGAGCTGCTTTGGTTCCTGCAGGGAGACACCAACGTGAAGTACCTGCAAGAGCATGGGGTGAGGATATGGAATGAGTGGGCCGATGCTGACGGTGACCTGGGACATATCTACGGTTACCAATGGCGTTCCTGGCCCACCTACGATGGAGGCTTCATCGACCAGATCAGCGAGGCGGTGGAGACCATCAAGCACAACCCTGATTCCCGACGCATCATCGTGAGCGCCTGGAATGTGGCAGACCTCGACCACATGAACCTACCCCCTTGCCACGCCTTCTTCCAGTTCTATGTGGCCAACGGCCGCTTGAGCCTGCAGCTCTACCAGCGAAGTGCCGACATCTTCCTCGGTGTGCCCTTCAACATCGCCTCCTATGCCCTCCTGCTCCAGATGATGGCTCAGGTCACCGGGCTAAAAGCTGGAGACTTCATTCACACCCTGGGCGATGCTCACATCTACCTCAACCACCTGGAGCAAGTGAAGCTGCAGCTGACCCGTGAGCCACGCCCCCTGCCCGAGATGAGAATCAACCCCGAAGTGAAAAGCATCTTCGACTTTAAGTACGAAGACTTTGAACTGTTGAACTACAACCCCCACCCCCACATCGCCGGCAAAGTCTCGGTATAATAGCTACGAGCTACAAGTAATAGGATAGGAACCTAATCCCTAAACATAATCACTAATCACTAAAACAAGCATGCTCAGTATCATTGCAGCCATTGACCGCCGCCGCGGCATCGGATTCCAGAACAAGTTGCTTTTCTGGCTACCCAACGACTTGAAACGCTTCAAAGCCCTCACCACAGGACATACCATCCTGATGGGCCGCCGCACGTTTGAGTCGCTCCCCAAAGGAGCCCTGCCCAACCGACGTAACGTGGTACTCAGCAGCAACCCCGCCCTGAAGTGTACCGGAGCCGAACGCTTTGCCTCGCTCGACGAAGCCCTGGCCCATTGCGCTGCCGACGAGCTAATCTATATCATCGGAGGAGCCAGCCTCTACAGCCAGGCCATGTCGCTGGCCGACGAGCTCTGCTTGACGGAGATTGATGCCGAGGCTCCCCAAGTGGACGCCTTCTTTCCTGAGATTGACCCTAACGTATGGGTGGAAAAAGAGAGGGTGCCTCAGCCCAAAGACGAGAAGCACCCCTATGACTATGCTTTTGTGACCTACCGACGCCGGTAAGTGCATGACGATTAGTTCCTGCCGTTCATTCCTCCCCATCCTCACTGGTAAGGATAGGCATCTGTCGCTTGATGGCCTCATGGAAGGAGATGAGCGTCTCCGTACGCGACAAGCCCAGTGGTTGCAACTTATCGTGGATGATACTGAGCAGGTGATGATTATTGCGTGCATAAAGCTTGATGAACATATCATACTTGCCCGTCGTAAAGTGACACTCCACAATCTCGGGAATCGACTCCAAAGCACGAGTCACCTCATCGAACGTCGAAGGGTCCTTCAAGTAGATGCCTACATACGCACACGTTTCATAGCCAATCTTCTCTGGATCAATCACGTACTCTGACCCCTTGAGGATGCCAAGCCCGGTAAGTTTCTGGATACGTTGATGGATAGCCGCCCCCGACACATTACAAGCTCTGGCCACCTCCAGGAAAGGAATACGGGCATTGCCCGCAATCATTTTTAATATCTGTTCATCCAATGAATCCAACTGATGTCCCATGATAGTTGTTGTTTAAAAGTTAAGTGCAGTTGCAAAGTTACGCAAAAATCCTCAAACCAACACCTTTTTCCAACTTTTCTTGGAAAAAAATTGCAGTTTCAGCTTTTTGTCGTATCTTCGCACCATATTATAAATATGCAAAACCTATCCAAGCTACATTTATGAAACGTTTATTACTGCTTCAATTCGTGCTGGTTGCACTCTGCACGAGCAGCCATGCCCAAGAGTTTCAGGCCTTCTTTGAGGAGAAGAGCCTACGTATAGACTACCTATTTACCGGCGATGCCACCCGACAGGAAATCAGCCTGGACAAACTCTCCTCCTGGGAGGGATGGGCTGGACGCAAACATCGCCTGGGCGAACTGCCCCTGGAGGGCAACGGCCAGGTGGAGGTGAGCGATGAAGCCACAGGCCAAGTGATCTACCGCACCTCTTTCTCCTCTCTCTTCAGCGAATGGCTCTCTACGGACGAAGCGCAGACCACGCGCAAGTCGTTTGAGGCCACTTTCCTCGTACCCTTCCCCAAGCAACCCGTACGCGTCAAGGTCAGCCTGCTCAATTCCCGCCATCAGGTAATGAGTGCCATGACCCACCGTGTAGATCCCAAGGACATCCTGATACACGCCATGGGCCAGCGCATCACGCCCCATAAATACCTGGTCAAGAGCGGTGAGCCCGACCGTTGTGTGGATATCGCCATTTGCGCCGAGGGCTACACCGAGCAGGAGATGGAGCTATTCTATAAGGATGCCCAGGTAGCCTGCGATGCCCTCTTCAGTCACGAGCCCTTCAAGAGCATGAAGAAGCGGTTCAACGTGGTGGCCGTGGCTTCCCCCTCGCTCGATTCAGGCGTAAGTGTGCCGAGACTGGGCCAATGGAAGCAGACCGCCTTCGGCTCCCACTTCAGCACCTTCTATTCCGACCGTTACCTCACTACCCTGCAGGTGAAGTCCATCCATGACGCCTTGGCCGGCATCGACTACGAGCATATCATCATCCTGGCCAACACCGATGAGTATGGCGGTGGCGGCATCTACAACTCCTACACCCTCACCACGGCCCATCACCCCATGTTCCGTCCCGTAGTGGTGCATGAGTTTGGCCACAGCTTCGGCGGACTGGCCGACGAATACTTCTACGATGACGACGTGATGACCGACAGCTACCCTCTCGATGTAGAGCCGTGGGAACAGAACATCACCACGCAGGTCAACTTTGACTCGAAGTGGAAAGACATGCTCCCCAAGGGCACGCCCAACCCCACGCCGGTCAATCAGAAGGAGAAGCACCCCGTGGGTGTCTATGAAGGAGGTGGTTACTCCTCCAAGGGTATCTACCGTCCCGCCTTCAACTGCCGTATGCGCACCAACGAGCACCCCGAGTTCTGCCCCGTATGCCAACGTGCCCTGCGCCGCCTGATAGAATTCTATACCGAATAAACCCAGAATAGTATCTTTAGATAGAAGGCCAAGTATCTAAACATACTTGGCCTTTTATGTTAAGATACTTGGCCCTGGTAACTGAATCCATTTTTCCAAGAACCTAATTTCCCCAATAATGATAGAAATCAAACGACTGCACAGTAGCAAGTCTCCCTATTATCCCTTTGTAGAGCAGTTGCTCACCCTCTCCTTCCCTACCGAAGAGTATCGCCCCTTAGTGGAGTGGAAGCGCTATACCGATGAGGTAGAAGCGTTTCACAATCAGGTCATCCTGAATGATGACCGCCCCGTAGGCCTTGTCACCCATTGGGACTTCGGCTCCTTCTGCTACGTGGAGCATCTGGCCATAGCACCCGAAGCACGCAATGGCGGCTACGGCGGGCGCCTCCTCCAGCTGCTGCAAGCGCATCTGCAGCGCCCCATCGTCCTGGAGGTGGAAGAGCCCACGGAAGAGATGGCTCGCCGCCGCATCGGCTTCTACCAGCGCCACGGCTTTCAGCTTTGGGGGAATCCCTACCTGCAGCCCCCCTACAGAGAGGGTGATGGTTTGCTGCCCATGCATATCATGGTGTGGGGAGCACTGCGCGAAGAAGAGGTGTTTGATGAGGTGAAGCAGACGCTCTACCGAGAGGTTTATCATTACACTCCAAGCCAGCAGTAAAACACCCCTTTTGCCCCTATTCAGACAAAAAGGAGCGCTCAAAACAGCTGAATTTGCAAAAAACGAAGAAAATTTTGCAGATTGTTTGCAAAAAATTTTGGAGATAAACAACAAAATTGTAATTTTGTGTACAATTTTGGCTTAGAAATTGGTGTAACAATGACAGACGAGGAAAAGAAGCTATTAGAAACCTTTGAGACCAAACTGCGCCATTTGCTCTTCCTGCACGACCAGCAGCTGAAGGAAAACGCGCAGCTCAGGCATCTTTTAGACAAGAAAGATGAGGAATTGAAACGACTGATGGCAGACAACAATCGATTGGAGCGCCAGTATTCCAATCTAAAATCGGCGATGACAATCAGCCTGGAAGGTAGCGATGTGAAAGAGACCAAACAGCGATTGTCAAAGTTAGTGCGTGAAGTCGATAAATGCATCGCCTTATTGAACCAATAGAATGAAGTGGATGTATGAACGATAAGATAAAAATCAACCTGCAGATGGCAGGCTCCAGCTTCCCGCTGACCATCAACCGTGAGGACGAAGAGATGGTAAGGAGCGCTGCTAAGCAAGTGGAGAACCGGTTAAACGCGTATAGGAGCCATTTTCCTAACCAGCCTACTGTGCAGCTCATCACCATGGTGGCCTATCAGTTCGCCCTGGAGAACTTACAAAACAGTAAGCGCAACGACACGGCTCCCTTTGTGGACAAGATAGCAGCGTTGAACCAGGTATTGGACAACTATTTTGACCAGCTCAACCGGCCCCAACCAGCCGATACGACCGACTCAGAACAGTAATGCCAAGAAAGACATAACCTATCGCCCCGCCCTTGGGCGGCTCGATGAACGAAACTACACGCACTGTACGAAAGGCGTCTATCCGCAGCCCTTCAGTAGAAGAGGACGGACGGCCGTTTTTCATGCGGTGCTTTTTATTTATATATAACTAATTAATTAAGTAAGATGAGTATGATAATAACCATTGGATTGTCAGCGGCTTGCTTTATCGTCGGTGGGTTGGCCTCCTTCCTTTTCTTCAAGAAAGGACTGAAGAAGAAGTGCGATGCCATCATCCGGGACGCCGAAGCCGAAGCCGAAGTAATAAAGAAGAATAAGTTACTGGAAGTGAAGGAGAAATTCCTGAACAAGAAGGCTGACCTGGAGAAAGAGGTAGCCCTGCGTAATCAGAAAATCCAGCAGGCCGAGAACAAAATCAAGCAACGCGAACTGGTCCTGAGCCAGCGGCAGGAGGAGCTGCAACGCAAGAAGCAGGAGACCGAGGCCATCAAGGAGAACCTCGAGTCACAGCTCTCCATCGTAGATAAGAAGAAAGAGGAACTGGAGCACCTGCAGCGTCAGGAGATTGAGAAGCTGGAGGCCATCTCCGGCCTGTCAGCAGAGGAAGCCAAAGAGCGTATGGTGGAATCCCTCAAGGAGGAGGCCAAGACGCAGGCTCAGAGCTACATCAACGACATCATGGACGATGCCAAGCTCACCGCCAGCAAGGAGGCCAAGCGCATCGTGATACAGAGCATCCAGCGTGTGGCTACCGAAACGGCCATTGAGAACAGCGTGACGGTATTCCACATCGAGAGTGATGAAATCAAGGGCCGCATCATCGGCCGTGAGGGACGTAACATCCGCGCCCTCGAAGCCGCTACCGGCGTGGAGATTGTGGTAGATGATACGCCTGAAGCCATCGTACTCTCAGCCTTCGACCCTGTACGCCGTGAGATTGCCCGCTTGGCCCTTCACCAGTTGGTGACCGATGGACGTATTCACCCCGCCCGCATCGAAGAGGTGGTAGCCAAGGTTCGTAAGCAAGTGGAAGAGGAAATCATCGAGACCGGTAAGCGCACCACGATTGACCTCGGTATCCACGGTCTGCACCCCGAACTGATTCGTATCATCGGTAAGATGAAGTACCGCTCATCCTATGGTCAGAACCTGCTGCAGCATGCCCGCGAAACGGCCAACCTCTGTGCCGTGATGGCCTCGGAACTGGGCTTAAACCCCAAGAAGGCCAAGCGTGCCGGTCTGCTGCACGACATCGGCAAGGTGCCTGACGAGGAGCCCGAACTGCCTCACGCACTCTACGGCATGAAGCTAGCCGAGAAGTTCAAGGAGAAGCCCGACATCTGCAACGCCATTGGTGCCCACCACGATGAGGTGGAGATGAACACCCTGCTTGCCCCCATCGTACAGGTGTGTGATGCCATCTCAGGTGCACGTCCCGGTGCACGTCGTGAAATTGTAGAAGCCTATATCAAGCGCCTCAACGACCTGGAGCAGTTGGCCATGTCATATCCCGGTGTAACGAAGACCTACGCCATCCAGGCCGGTCGCGAGCTGCGCGTCATCGTCGGTGCTGACAAGATTGACGATAAGCAGACAGAGAGCCTCTCGGGAGAAATCGCCAAGAAGATACAGGACGAGATGACCTACCCTGGTCAAGTGAAGATTACCGTCATCCGCGAGACCCGTGCCGTAAGCTACGCCAAGTAAACAGCCTTCGGGCCGCATAAACAAATAGAAGCAGGAGGATCATGCTGAAGAAAAAAGCATATTCCTCCTGCTTTCATTTTGTATTCCGCTCGGTTTGCACTATCTTTAGATAAAATAGGCTGCACCTCGGGAATAAAAACAAAAGCAAGCTTTTATTTTGTATTCCGCTCG
>JBJEKT010000101.1:0-10933 GCA_051878775.1 Bacteroides sp.
CAAACTGGGCATAGAAGCGCAGCGCCTCCACGTTGCTGATGTTGAGCTGTGTGCTGAGGTGTACCTCCTGTCCTATCTGCCGGGCATAGTTCATCACGGCCACGTCGGCAGCAATCACTGCCGAGATGCCTGCCTCCTTGGCTGCATCGATGATGGTGCGCATCAGCGGGAGGTCTGCATCGTAGATGATGGTGTTCACCGTCAGGTAGCTCTTCATGCCGTGGGCTTCGCAGGTCTGGGCTATCTCCTTGAGGTCATTGATGGTGAAGGTGTTGGCCGAGCGGGCCCTCATGTTGAGGTTCTCGATGCCAAAGTAGATGCTGTCTGCCCCCGCCTGGATGGCTGCGGCCAGCGACTCACGGCTCCCCACGGGGGCCATGATTTCAAAATCTTCTATGCGATGTGTGGTCATGCTGTCTCTTTTTCGGCAAAAGTACAATGAATTATTTAAAATCCCAACCTCTTTTACTACTTTTGCAGCGCAATTGTGCATATTCACCCCAAAACAGAGGAAAACAACAGATGAAGATAGGAAATGTAGAGCTGCCCCGTGAGGCGGTACTCTTGGCCCCGATGGAGGATGTTACTGACCCTGCTTTCCGCTTGATGTGCAAGCGGTTCGGGGCCGATATGGTCTATACGGAGTTTGTCTCCGCCGATGCGTTAATCCGCTCGGTGACGAAGACGGAGCAGAAGTTGCGCATCAGTGACGAGGAGCGCCCCGTGGCTATTCAGATCTATGGGCGTGATGTAGCTACGATGGTGGAAGCGGCCCGTATCGTGGAGCAGGCCAGGCCCGATGTGCTCGACCTGAACTTCGGCTGCCCCGTGAAGCGCGTGGCAGGCAAGGGAGCCGGCGCGGGGATGCTGCAGAACATCCCCTTGATGCTGGAGATTACGCGGGCCGTGGTGGATGCGGTGAAGGTACCTGTCACGGTGAAGACCCGTCTGGGGTGGGATGAGAGCCACAAGGTGATTGTGGATTTAGCCGAGCAGCTGCAGGACTGCGGCATCCAGGGATTGACCATCCACGGACGTACCCGCGCACAGATGTACACGGGCGAGGCCGACTGGACCCTGATTGGTGAGGTGAAGAACAACCCCCGTATGCACATCCCCATCATCGGCAATGGCGACGTGACCACCGCTGAGCGGGCCCGTGAGTGCTTTGACCGCTACGGGGTGGATGCCATCATGATAGGCCGTGCCAGCTTTGGCCGCCCCTGGGTCTTCAAGGAGGTGAAGCACTACCTCACCACGGGTGAACTGCTGCCCCCCTTGTCAGCCCAGTGGCGTCTGGACGTGTTGCGGCAGCAGGTGGAGGACAGCGTGCGGCTGCTCGATGAGCGCCGAGGCATTCTCCACGTGCGTCGTCACTTGGCAGCCAGTCCCCTCTTCAAGGGGATACCCAACTTCCGTGAGACCCGCATCGCCATGCTGCGTGCTGAGACCCAGGAGGAGCTGTACCGCATCTTCGAGACGCTCCCTTTAGAGGCTATGGGATAGGAAGAGTGGGGTGGCAAACCAACGTTTGTATATCCACGTCACCAGGATATAGATGCCGAAGGCCGATACGAATCCGGCCAGGGCATCAATCAGGTAGTGCGCCTGGATATAGACCGTGGCACAGCAGAGCAGCAGGTAGAAGGGCAGCAGCAGGCTGAAGAGCCGCTTGCTGCCTCGCCAGGCCATAATCATCAGGATGGTGCTCATGCCCACATGCGAGGAGGGGAAGGCAGCAGTAGGTCGTTCGCCCACCTCTTGCGAGTGTTCCACCAGGCTGTAGAAGAAGCCGTGTGCATTGCCCGGTCCGGGGAGCAACTCCTGGTGGTGGTGGAAGTAGTCGCCTATCGAGGGAAAACTGCCCTGTAGCACCCTGTCCATACCGATGGCAGGGAAGTAGAATTGCGGTCCGGCCACGGGGACGAAGATATAGAAGAGGTAATAGATAAAGAAGCCGCACACCACCACAAACGACACCTTTTCGAAGAGGTCGAACCGCCTGAGGAAGTACCACACCACCACCACGAGAATCATCGGATAGTAGCAGAAGTAGCCCATGTTGAGCGCCTCGCTCACCCAGAGCTCGGGGTAGCGGAGGGAGAACCACACGGCCGGCTGTCCACTGAAGAGCCATTGCTCTGCCGAGGCAAAGAGGTGGTCCAGGTTGGGAAAGACGCGGTTGAACTCAAACGTGTCGGGGTACCAGTAGGAGAGGAGCGACATCTGGATGGCCACGCGCACAAAGGCGGTGAGCTTACAGGGTGCCAGCCGGTAGAGGTACATCAGCACGAAGGTGAGTATTGCCAGGCAGACACGGTCTATCAGCATCTGCCCCGGATGATCCATCTGGCTGTAGAGGCAGACGATGAGGATGGACGTGAGCAGGTTGTAGAGGAGCGAAATCTTCTCTACGGCAAAGAGCCCTTTGCCCTCGTCGGTTATTTTGAATAAATCTAAAGCCATTGTTGTTGTTTATACCAGGCCACGGTCTCCTTCACGCCGCGACTCAGGTTGTAGTCGGGGCAGTAACCCAGTTCCTTGATGGCGGGGGAGATGTCGCATTGCCAGTTGCGTTGTTTCATTATACGGTACTTGTCGGGATTGAGCGTGCTGGCGGTGCCTCGGCGGGCAGCTATCCAGCCAGCTACGTTGCAGATCAGCTTCAGCAGCCACAGCGGGCTCTTGAAGCGAATCACCAGGGGATTACCCAGCTCACGGCGCAGCAGGTCGCTGAAGGTGCGGCTTGCATAGACGCTCCCGTCGGAGAGGCAGTAGGCCCGTCGGGTCACCCCCTTCTCCATAGCCAGGAAGATGGCCTGCACCACATCCTTCACATAGACGAAGGTGAGGTCCTGCCGGCCGAATCCGGCGGCAAAATCGACGTGCTGCTGGATGGATTGGGCCATGAGGAAGTAGTCCTTCTCGCGCGGGCCATAGACCCCCGTGGGACGGAAGATGACGTAGGGTAGCTGCGGCAGCGACTGCAGGTACTGCTCGGCGTGGAGCTTACTGATACCGTAGGCGGTGTTGGGGCAGGGGGTGTCCTCCTCCCGGATGGGGGTAAACTCCTCCTCATGGATAGGGCCGAAGATGCTCAGGGTGCTGACGAAGAGGAACTGATGCGGCATCTGTCCGAGGCGGATGAGCGTATCCACCAGGGTGCGCGTCTGTTGGCAATTCACCCGCTCAAAGTCGGCGGGGTCGTTGCATTTGGTCACCCCCGCACAGTGTACCACGTAGTCGAAGGCCCCCCCGTTCTGTTCCGCTTGCTTCAGGAGCTGCTGCTCCAGCCGCTCGGGATGCCCCATGTCGAGCTCCACGAGGTGGATGCGCGGGTCCTGCAGGTAGGCTCGGCTGCTGGTAGCGCGAATGGCTGCATAGGTCTCAAACCCACGCCTCAAGGCCTCTTCCACCAGGAAGCTGCCAATGAATCCACTGGCACCGGTAATCAATATCTTGCGTGTTGGCTGCATCATGTTATTCAATTTAAAATTTAAAATTAAAAACGCATTCAGTTTAAAATAATCGTCAATTATAAATGGCTAATTGTTAATTTTAAATTGTTAATTATTAATTCTTAAGCGGTTCTACATGGATGCTGATGAAGGTATTGGGTCCAAACTCCTTCTTGAGCTGCTGCTCGATGCTGGTTGAGGCGGCATGGGCCTCGGTCAGCGGCAGGGAGCCCTCCATGCGGATATGCACCTCGATGGCTACGGCATTGCCTATGCGACGGGTGCGCAGGTGGTGGGGCTGACTCACACCGGGCTGCTTCAGGATGATGTTCCGGATGGTCTCCTCCACTTCGGGCGAGAGCGACTTCTCCAGCAGCTCATCCACACAGGGCACCAGCAGCTTCACCGATACGCGGGCGATGAAGAGGCTCACCACCACGGCGGCCAGCGGGTCGAGCAGCGTCCAGTAGCTGCCCAGCAGTACCGCACCACCGATACCCACTGTGGTACCTACTGAAGAGAGGGCATCGCTGCGGTGATGCCAGGCGTTAGCTATCACGGCAGCCGACCTTACCTGCTTGCCCACACGGATGGTGTAGCGATAGGTCCACTCCTTCAGGGCCACGGAGAGCAGGGCAGCCCCCAGTGCCAGCATACTCGGTTGCGTCAGTTGTTCGCCGCAGATCACGTCGTAGATGGCGGTCACTCCATTCCAGAAGATACCCACCGCCACACCGAAGAGCACCGTACCGATGATGGCCGTAGCCAGCGTCTCGTACTTCCCGTGGCCGTAGGCATGATGTGCATCTTCGGGCTTCGAGGAGATACGCACAAAGGCTATCACAATCAGGTCGGTGGCAAAGTCGGAGAGAGAATGCACCGCATCAGCCACCATGGCTGCACTATGTCCCAATATGCCGGCGGCAAACTTGAAGAGCAGCAACAGCAGATTCACCACGCTGCCTGTCAGCGTGACGCGGTAAATCCTTTTTTCTCGCTCTTTATCATTGCTCATCGTCATTTTTTTAGTTATAAGTTACGGGCTACAAGCTACACGTGTAGCTCAAATTCCGCTACAAATATACGGTTCTTTGCTGAAAGAACATGCAAGTTGAGTGAAATTATGTAGAAAAGAGTCTAAATAGGCAACCTATCTCATAAAAAATCGTTTTCTTTGTATCTCAAAATCACAAAAACCGTATTCGTATGAGTAAAAAGAAAGACAAGAAGGCCGGCAAGCGGATGACCAAGAAGGAGCTTGTAAAGGCCATGCTCGACCTCTTCCACCTCAAGCAGGGTGTAGTCATCTCGCTCAAGCAACTCTTTGAGCAGCTCCGTCTCAATACGCATCCCCTCAAGATGCTCGCTATGGACATCCTGGACGAACTGCTCGAGGATGGGTATCTCTGCGAAGTGGAGAAGCACCGATACAAACTCAATAGCCGTGGTGTGGAGATGACGGGCATCTTCCAGCGCAAGAGCAACGGCAAGAACAGCTTCATCCCCGACGAGGGGGGTGAACCCATCTTCATTGCCGAGCGTAACTCAGCCCATGCCATGGCAGGCGACCGCGTGCGCATAGCCTACTATGCCAAGCGCCACGGACGCATGGCCGAGGGCGAGGTGGTGGAGATTCTGGAGCGGGCCAACGACACCTTCATCGGTACGCTGGAGGTGACCCGTGGGTATGCCTTCCTGGTGACAGAGAACCGCACCCTGGCCAACGACATCTTCATCCCCAAGGAGAACCTGAAGGGTGGGCGTAACGGCGACAAGGCCGTGGTCAAGGTGGTGGAGTGGCCCGAGAAGGCCAAGAACCCCCTCGGTATGGTGGTCGATATCCTGGGTAAGGCGGGTGAGAACAACACCGAGATGCACGCCATCCTGGCTGAGTTCGGCCTGCCCTACGTCTATCCCAAGCAGGTGGAGCAGGCGGCCGACCGTATCCCTACGGAGATTCCTGCTGGGGAGATAGCCCGCCGCGAGGACTTCCGTGGCGTGACCACCTTCACCATCGACCCCCGCGATGCCAAGGACTTTGATGATGCCCTCTCCATCCGTCGCCTGGAGAGCGGTCTCTGGGAGGTGGGTGTACACATTGCCGACGTGACCTATTACGTCCACGAAGGTTCTATCATCGACCGCGAGGCCGAGCGGCGTGCCACCTCCGTCTATCTGGTGGACCGCACCATCCCCATGCTCCCCGAGCGCCTCTGCAACTTCCTCTGCTCCCTCCGCCCCGATGAGGAGAAACTGGCCTACAGCGTCATCTTCGAGATGAACGAGCGGGCCGAGGTGAAGGCGAGCCGCGTGGTACACACCATCATCAAGAGCGACCGTCGCTTCACCTACGAGGAAGCGCAGGAGCGACTGGAGAGTGGGCAGGGCGACTACGTGGAGGAGCTCCAGCAACTCGACAAGCTGGCCAAGCTGCTTCGTGAGAACCGTTTCAAGGCCGGCGCCATCAACTTCGACCGCTACGAGGTGAAGTTTGAGATTGATGAGAAGGGCAAGCCCCTCAGCGTCTATTTCAAGGTATCAAAGGATGCCAACAAGCTGGTGGAGGAGTTCATGCTCCTGGCCAACCGCACTGTGGCCGAGAAGATAGGCCGCGTCAGCAAGGGCAAGAAGGCCAAGGTCTTCCCCTACCGTATCCACGACCTGCCCGACCCCGAGAAGCTCGACAACCTGTCGCAGTTTATTGCCCGCTTTGGCTACAAGATTCGTACGTCGGGCAGCAAGGGCGAGGTATCGAAGAGCATCAACCGCCTGCTCGACGAGGTGCAGGGCCGCAAGGAGCAGAACCTGATAGAGACCGTCTCCATCCGCGCCATGCAGAAAGCCCGCTACTCCGTGCATAACATCGGCCACTACGGCCTGGCCTTCGACTACTACACCCACTTCACCTCCCCCATCCGTCGATACCCCGACATGATGGTACACCGCCTGCTCACCAAGTACCTCGATGAGGGCGGCCACACGGTGACGGAGAAGAAGTACGAGGCCCTCTGTGAGCACAGCAGTGCGATGGAGCAGCTCGCCGCCTCTGCCGAGCGGGCCAGCGTGAAGTACAAGCAGGTAGAGTTCATGACCGAGCATGTGGGACAGATCTATCAGGGTGTCATCTCCGGTGTGACCGAGTGGGGCCTCTACGTAGAGCTCAACGAGAACAAGTGCGAAGGCATGATTCCCATCCGCGACCTCGATGATGACTACTACGAGTTTGATGAGAAGAACTACTGCCTGCGCGGACGTCGCAAGCACCACACCTACAGCCTGGGCGATGAGCTCACCATCAAGGTAGCCCGCGCCAACCTGGAACGCAAGCAGCTAGACTTCGCCATCTGTGATAAGTGATTAGCTACAAAATATAGTTTTTAATTTTTAGTTTTAAAGAAGTGAAAACGATACAGATAACCGATGAGGCTGAAATCACGGCCATCATCAACAAGTGTCCCTACTGCCTGTTGGGGCTGACCGACTTGGAGGGTAACCCCTACGTCATCCCCATGAACTTCGTCCGCGAGGGCGATACCATCTACCTGCACTCCGGCGCCGGAGGAAGCAAGGAGGCCATGGTCACGGCCCATCCACGGGTTTGCATCACCTTCTGCGAGGGCCATGAGCTGGTCTATATGCACCAGCAGATAGCCTGCAGCTACAGTATGAAGAGTCGTAGCGTGGTGTGCCGTGGCACGGTGGAGCTGATTGACGACTACGATGAGAAGGAGCGCATCCTCCAGCTCCTGATGCGCCGTTACACAGACAACGATTGCCGCATGGCTCCCCCAGCCATCCGCAACGTCCGCGTCTGGGCCGTCCAGGTGGATGACCTGAGTTGCCGCTCCTTCGGTCTCCGTCCCTCCGAGCTGAAATAGACAAGATGATTATTCCAAAATTTATATACGATGAAACAGAGAAATGTACTTCTGATGGGGCTGCTCATGGCGGCCCAGGCAGCTACGGCGGTACCCACTGACGAGGCCCGCTTGCTGCGATTTCCCGCTACCAACGGAGAGGTGGTCCTCTTCTCCTTTGCTGGCGACCTTTATTCCGCCCCAATAGCTGGTGGTGAGGCCCGTCGCCTCACGGCCCATGTGGGCAATGAAATCTTTGCCCGCTTCTCGCCCGATGGCCGCACCGTGGCCTTCAGCGCACAGTATGATGGCAATACCGAAGTCTATACCATTCCTGCCGAAGGGGGTGAGCCAATGCGCCTCACCTACACGCAGACCAACGAACGTGATGACCTGGGCGACCGCATGGGCCCCAACAATGTGGTGATGACCTGGAGCCCCGACGGTAAGCAGATTCTCTTCCGTAACCGCACGAGCGATGGCTTCATCGGACAGCTCTGGAGCGTATCGCCCCAGGGAGGCATGGCCACCGCACTCCCCCTGCCCGAGGGAGGCTTCTGCAGCTATTCGCCCGACGGCAAGCAGCTGGCCTACAACCGCGTGTTCCGCGAATTCCGCACCTGGAAGTACTACCGGGGCGGCATGGCTGACGACATCTGGATCTACGACGCCAAGCAGAAGCAGGTCACCAACATCACTGAAAACATCGCCCAGGACATCTTCCCCATGTGGATTGGCGAGGAGATTTTCTTTGCCAGTGACCGCAACATGACGATGAACCTCTTCTGCTACAACACCCGCACCCGTCAGACGGAGCAGGTGACCCACTTCACCGACTACGACGTGAAGTTCCCCTCCACGGACGGCAAGCTCATCGTTTTCGAGAAGGGCGGTTACCTCTATAAGTTCGACCCCAAGACGCGTCAGAGCGAGCAGATACACATCACGCTCCATGCCGACAACCTGCAGGCCCGTACGGAGCGCATCCATGTGGCTGACCGGATTACGGCTGCCGACCTGAGTGCCGATGGTCAGCGCGTCTATGTCACTGCCCGTGGTGAGGTGTTCGATGTCCCCGTTAAGGAGGGCATTACCCGCTGCCTCACTCGCACCCCTGGAGCCCATGAGCGCGATGCCGTGGTCAGTCCCGATGGCAAGCAGATAGCTTACATCAGCGACCGCACCGGTGAGACCGAGCTTTGGCTGCAGGCAGCCGAAGGGGGTGAGCCGCGCCAGCTGACCAAGGACAACGACACTTACATCCGCTCCATCCAGTGGACGCCCGATGGCAAGTGGCTTCTCTATACCGACCGCAAGAATCGCCTGGTGCGTGTGGATGCCGTTACGGCGGCGAAGGAGGTGCTGCTCACCTGCCCCGAACAGGAGTTCTGGAGTGTAGCCGTCTCGCCTGACAGCCGCTGGCTGAGCTACACCCGTCCCGCAGCCAACCAGATGTCCGTGGTCTATCTCTATGAGTTGGCCACGAAGCGCGAGATTGCCGTCACGGAGCGTTGGTACAACTCTGATTTACCCGCCTTCAGCCAGGATGGGAAATACCTCATCTTCAGTGCCGACCGCGACTTCAATCCCAGCTACGGCCGCCTGGAGTGGAACCACATCTACAACCGCATGGGCGGCATCTATATCGCCATGCTGCAGAAGCAGACCCCCTCTCCGTTGCTCCCGCGCGACTCCGAGGTGAAGGGCGCGGCCGAGGAGGCTGCACCTCAGGCAGGCAAAGCAGCCGGCAAGGGACAAACTCCTGGCAAGGGAGCCGGTAAGGAGGCTGCCGACAGTAAGAAAGCCCCTGCCGAGGTGAAGGTGGATGCCGAGGGCCTCACCGCCCGCATCGTCAAGCTGCCTGTGGGCGCTGGCTACTACGGCAACTTCTATTGCGACGGCAAGCGCCTCTGGTACAGCAGCGGTGGCACCAAGGTGTATGACTTTGAGAGCCGCGAAGAGAGCAAGGTGAGCGATGCGCAGATGAGCGTCTGCGGTGAGCGTGCCCTCTTCTTCTCGCGTCGTGAAGGCAAGATCTACGTGGCCGACCGCATCCCTACGGGCCGGTTCAATGCAGAGAAGGCCGTTGACCTCTCGCAGCTGGTAGCTACTGTGGACTATCCGCAGGAGTGGGCACAAATCTTCGATGAGGCTTGGCGTGCTTACCGCGACGGCTTCTACCTGGAGAACATGCACGGCGTGGACTGGAAGGCCATCAAGGCAAAGTATGCTGTACTCCTGCCCTACGTCAAGAGCCGCCTCGACCTCAACTACGTCATCGGTGAGATGATCTCCGAGCTGGCTTGCGGTCACGCTTACGTCAACCCGGGTCAGTACCCCAAGGCACAACGCATCCCCATGGGCCTGCTTGGTGCCGAGCTGCAGGCCGATAAGAGCGGCTACTTCCGCATCGGTCACATCCTGCAGGGCGCACCTTACAGCGAGTCACTCCGTTCGCCGCTGGCTGAGCCCGGGCTGGGCATCAGTGAGGGTGACTACATCACCGCCGTGGATGGCGTATCTACCCGGAGCGTCGATAACATCTACAAGCTGCTCATTGGCAAGGCCGGTGTGCTCACCGAGCTGACCGTCAACAGCCGTGCTGCCGAAGGTGGTCGCAAGGTGGTGGTGAAGCCTATTGCCGACGAATACCCCTTGACCCACTACGAATGGGTACAGCGTAACATCGCCACTGTAGAGAAGGCCTCCGGTGGCCGCATCGGTTACATCTACATCCCCGACATGGGTCCCGAAGGCCTGAATGAGTTTGCCCGCTACTTCTATCCGCAACTTGATAAGGAGGCTCTCATCATCGACGACCGCGCCAACGGTGGTGGCAACGTCTCTCCCATGATCATCGAGCGCCTGCTCCGCAAGCCCTACCGCATGACCATGTCGCGCACCTCCACGCAGGTGGGCACCATCCCCGATGCCACGCATGTAGGACCTAAGGTACTGCTTATCAACAAGTATTCGGCCAGTGACGGCGACCTCTTCCCCTGGAGTTTCAAGGCCAACGAGCTGGGCACCGTGATAGGTACCCGCACGTGGGGCGGCATTGTGGGCATCAGCGGTTCGCTTCCCTACCTGGACGGCACCGACATCCGCGTCCCCTTCTTCACCAACTACGATGCCAAGACGGGCCAGTGGATTGTGGAGAACCATGGAGTGGACCCCGACATCCTGATAGACAATGACCCCATCCGTGAGGCCGCAGGCGAGGACCAGCAGCTCCTCAAGGCCATTGAGGTGGCCCTGCAGCAGCTCAAGGAGCGCAAGCCCCTCCCCGGCGTCCCCGCTCCCCGCACCTTCAAGGACTTAGGGCTGTAATCCACTACCTATCCAGATAAATCAATCCCGCTGCAACGTGTACAATAGCACCTTGCAGCGGGATTTTTTTTCGAGCATCCGACAGTTATTTCTAATGAACAGGACAATCAATAGACAGAATACGTTCAGCAGCGTAAAGAGGGAGGTTTGTCAGCCAGGATTCCTGACGGAAGTCGTTCATCGACAGGCGGTAGGCGTGACGTGAGGCGTTCTCGGTGAGAAACTGTTTCAGAAAATCTGTATAAGGAATATACCTCTTTGAAATCAAGAGAGTTAGAAGAATTACTT
>JBJEKT010000102.1:0-2493 GCA_051878775.1 Bacteroides sp.
CAACCAACCTTAAAAATAAGGCTTGAAGTAGTCAACCAAAAGCGTTAGACTACAAGGTATTTATCATTTTTATCGGTGTTAGCTTGTTTACATCCCGATGGTAATTTCTTTTCATGCGGATGAAAATAGCTCTTCCTTGCGATGAAAAATGATTTTCCTCGCGATGAAAATGGTATTTTCATTGCGTTGATAATTCGAGATTTTATTAAATATCTGTAAAAGTCCTCTTGGTTTGCACAAAAAGCTGTACTTTCGCAAATTGAATCAAAACGTTTACGAAATGAAGGTACAGTTAATCAATAAGTCAAAGCATCCGTTGCCGCAGTATGCCACGCCACTCTCGGCTGGCCTCGACCTGCGTGCCAACCTCGATACGCCCCTTACGCTCGCTCCCCTGCAGCGTTGCCTGGTGCCCACGGGACTCTTCATGGCCCTGCCTGCAGGCTATGAGGCGCAGGTCCGTCCCCGTAGTGGATTGGCCCTGAAGAAGGGTATCACCGTGCTCAACTCCCCAGGAACCATCGACGCCGACTACCGAGGTGAGGTGTGTGTCATCCTGGTCAACCTCTCTGACCAGCCTTTCGTCATCGAAGATGGCGAACGCATCGCACAACTTGTGGTGGCACGTCATGAGCAGGTGGTGTGGGAGCCTGTGGAGACCCTCGATGAGACCGCCCGAGGTGAAGGAGGATTCGGTCACACTGGTAAACAATAACCATCAGCTGAGAAGAACATGATGAGCATGATGCGAACGAAAATGTGGCTTATCTTCTGCTGTGCCGGTTTGCTGCTCCAAGGCTGTACAGCAGCTCTGGTAGGTGCTGTGGCGGGTGCAACGCCTGTTGTGGCCACCAATCTTGCTGCTCAGCCTAAGCAGAAGAAGCCGAAGAAGGCCAAGAAGCGCAAGCACGCCAAGGCCTCGCGCCCCGTGGTGACGCTTACCCCCGAGGAGCAGCAGCGCTACGACTACTTCCTGCTGGAGGCTGTCCGTCAGGAATACCTGAAGCATTACGATGTCACCTTCTCCCTCCTGCAGCACTGCCTCTCCATCAACCCTTATGCTGCCTCGGCACACTACCGGCTGTCGCAATACTACCTCTTTCTCAAGCAGCCCAAGGAGGCCATCGCCTCATTGGAGAGCGCTGTGGAGGCTGCTCCTGATGAGTATTGGTACATCCACGCCCTGGCCAATCTCTGCATGGAGCAGGGCGAGAGCGAACGGGCGCAACAGCTCTACGAGGAGATGACCGAACGCTTTCCCCGTCGCAGCCTGGAGCCGCTCTACAGCCTCCTCGACATCTACGGACGTAATGGTCAGTACGAGCAGGTCATCCATGTGCTCAACCGCATCGAGGCGCAGACAGGCAAGAGTGAACGCATCAGCATGGAGAAGTACCGCATCTACCTGCAGATGGATGATGAGGCCAAGGCGCAACGTGAAATCCTGGCCTTGGTGGAGGAGTACCCAGCCGAACCTCGCTACCGTGTGCTGTTGGGAGACTTCAACCTGCTCAAGGGGCGCAACGACGAAGCTTATCGCCTCTACCGCGAGGTGCTTACCGATGACCCCAGCAACGCACAGGCTCGTTATGCCCTGGCCACCTACTACGAACAGGTAGGTGACAAGGAGCATTACGACCAGCAGATAGACTCCCTCCTTTTTAATAATAAGGTAGAGCCCCAGGTTAAGCTGGGCGTGATGCGGAGCCTCATCGTGGAGAACGAGCAGGCTGCGGGTGACAGTACCCGCATCATCACCCTCTTTGACCGCATCATGGCTGACGACCCCGATGATGCCTCTCTGCCCATGCTCTACGCCCAATACCTCATCTCCAAGCAGATGACTGAGCAGTCGCTCCCCGTGCTCCGCAAGGTGATTGACATCGACCCCACTAACACGGCTTCACGCCTGATGCTCCTCTCTGAGGCAGCCAAGCGTGAGGACTATGAGGAGATTACCTCGCTCTGCGAGGCGGGTGTAGAGAGCAATCCCGATATGTTGCAATTCTACTTCTACCTGGCCATCGCCTACAACCACTATGCGCGTGAAGCCGACTCTAAAGCCATCTGCCAGAAGGCCCTGCTCCATGTAGATGAGAAGAGTCCGAAGGAGCTGGTGAGCGACTTCTACGCCATCATTGGCGATTGCAGTCACTCGCAGGGAGCCGATGAAGAGGCCTATGCTGCTTACGAGAAAGCCCTGGAGTACCATCCCGACAACATCAGCGTACTCAATAACTACGCCTACTACCTCTCCCTGGAGCGCCGTGATCTGGACCGCGCTGAGGAGATGAGCTACCGCACTGTCAAGGCTGAACCGCAAAACGCAACCTACCTCGACACCTACGCCTGGATTCTTTTTGAGAAGGGCAACTACGCCGAGGCCCGCATCTATATCGACCAGGTCGTCAAGCTCTCCAAGGAGGAGGAACTGAGTGCCGACGTGTTGGAGCATTGTGGTGACATCCATGCCCTGACCGATGACCTGGCGGG
>JBJEKT010000103.1:0-2478 GCA_051878775.1 Bacteroides sp.
TTGTTGCTCAGGAACTTATAAATAAAGTTAAATCAAAGTGTTGCGGAATTAAGGCTGACTATTTCTTATCCCGAACTGAGGTACACCTCCATGCGGGGCAGTATGCCTGCCCGCAACATGAAGGGGATGATGACCTTCGACCGCAAGACCCGTAAGGACTCCTACAACTGGTACAAAGCCAACTGGAGCCAGGAGCACGGCAGCTGGTAGGCGGCGCACGTCTGTGGCCAGCGCCCTGCCGCCAAGGTTGGTGGAGCAGCAACCTTGGCGGCAGGCGGAGGCCTACTCCGTCTGTTCCTTCGGATAATTCACCAGATAGAGCGTTGCTGTGGCACGAGTGAAAGCCGTGTATAACCAGCGGAAATAATCTGGCGTCAGATACTCTTCCGAAAGGTAGCCCTGATCTAAAAAGACGTTGCGCCACTGCCCACCCTGCGCCTTATGGCAGGTCACGGCATAGGCATACTTCACCTGTAGGGCGTTGTAGTGCGGATCCTGCTTCATCTTCTTCATCCGGTCGCGCTTCAGCGGAATGTCAGCATAATCTTCCATCGCCTGCTGAAAGAGCCTGTCGCCCTCCTCACGGGTTAAAGCAGGTGCCTCGCTATGGAGCGTATCCAGCAGGAGGGTCACTTCCAGGGGGTAATCGTCATAATCAGGCAGCGTGATGCAGACATCGGCAAACCGAAAGCCATATAGCTCATGCCTGCGCCGCACACGGCGCACCACCGCCCGTTCACCATTAGCAATAAAGTCGGGCAGACGCTCCTGACTGCTACTCTGCTCCTCCTGCTCCGTCCAGTAGTAATTGTTCTTAGCCACCATCAGCATGTCGCCCGACTCCAACTCCTCTTCGCGCCACAGGATGCGGTTCCTTATACCTATATTATATAGGTTCGCTCGCTTGTTACTCCGGCAAACAATGATAGTCTCCTCCTCGCCGTCTCTACTGTAGCACTCCTCGATGACTTCTATCAGTTCGTTACCATTCACCAAGCGCACATCGGGAAAGCCCGTGATGCGAATCTTAGGCAAAGACCAACACTCCTCAGCAGCAATCATCTCCCTCAGTCGTGTGGCGTTCCATAGGATACCCGATGCCTCGCTCTGTCGTACCACCTGCGTGAGCTCCATCTCCTCCACCTGTAGTCCATAGCCTCGCAGTGCATCGGCCGAGAGTGCAGGACTCAGTTCCTCCCCTACGGGCGGCAATTGCGCCGAATCCCCCATCAGCAGCAGACGACATCCTTCACCAGAATAGACATAGTGCACCAGGTCGTCGAGCAACCTGCCTGTACCAAAAGATGATCCCGAGAGACCATCGTTAGCTATCATCGACGCCTCGTCCACCACGTAGAGGGTATGCTTCTGCAAATTGTCGGCCAGCGTAAAGTTGTCAGTACAGTTGTCGAAGCTGCGTTGCCGATAAATCATTTTGTGGATGGTAAAAGCAGGGTGGTGTGCATAGAGTGCAAAGACCTTAGCCGCCCTTCCGGTGGGTGCCAAAAGGACGCACTTTTGCTTCAAGGCATCAAGTGCCTGCACCAGCGCAGCGACGAGCGACGTCTTGCCTGTTCCCGCAAATCCACGCAACAAAAAGAGCGTTTCGCTTTGGGTCGAAACAAGGAACTTTGCCACCATTTTTAGGGCCAAATCTTGCTCAAAAGTGGGCTGATAAGGAAAATATTCCTTAATTTGTCTTTCCAAATAGTTATTTATCATTGTTACTCTACAAAAAATTGAGCGGAATTATCGTTTTTAAAATTATTTCTTTTATTTTTGCGGTGCGAATATAACAACTAAAAAAAACATATTTATCATGAAAACAGTTTTTAATGTAGTTTTAGGTCTCTGTGCCTTGGCTTTGGTCTATATCTGCTACGCCAGCATCATGGGTCCTATCGACTTTGAACAAGAGAAAAAGCACAGAGATGCTGCGGTTATCGCTCGCTTGATTGACATCCGTAAGGCGCAAGCAGAGTATCGTACCCGTCACAATCAGCAGTACACGAACAATTTCGACTCGCTGATTGATTTCGTGAAGCACGACAGTCTGCCCTTCATCTTCAAGCAGGGTGAATTGAACGACAAGCAGCTCGAAGATGGTCTGACCGAGAAGAAAGCCATCGCCATCGTTGAGAAAGCCAAGAAGACGGGCAAGTACGACGAAGTGAAGAAATGGGGCTTGGAGAACTTCAAGCGTGAGACCATGTGGGTAGCCGTGAAGGATACGGTGTTCCCCAAGGGCTTCAACGCCGACTCACTGAGATATGTGCCTTTCGGCAACGGTGCTCAGTTTGAGATGGCTACGCGCAACGATACCGCCAAGTCGGGTGCTCCTTTCTGCCTGCTCGAGGTAAAAACTCCCTACGAGGTTTATCTGAACGGCATGAACGCTCAGGAAATTGCGAACTTGAAGGACCTGCAGACCAAACTGGGCAGATACTGCGGTCTGAAGATTGGCGACCTGGAAACTGC
>JBJEKT010000104.1:0-10791 GCA_051878775.1 Bacteroides sp.
CAGCACTTCCTTCACAGCTTGAAGGTACTCACTTTCACCAGGATGCTTGGCCTCAAGAGAAGCCATAATACGCTCAATATTCATAATATTACGCTAAAAAAGGTTTAATATGCCTGTTAACAATGAACACATAAACAAAATGTCATCGTTTAACGCTGCAAATATAGGGAAAGTTTTTCAATTCAGCACGATAAACGGGGAATTTTTGCTTAAATAATGATAAAATGTCAGATTAAAGGACGAAAAGAGCAAGAAGTTACTTGAGACGGGTAGAGACCCAAGTACTCTCTGTACTTTCAGTAGCAATTTGGTAGCAACGATAGAGTTTAGCCAGGGGGATAGAGTCGGTATGAAGCGCATAGCCCAACAGGCAGCTGAAGCCCAAGGTCACTCCAAGCTCTTTCCATCACGTAGGTAATTTGTTATCAGCAGGATGATAATTCTTTTTCTACGTGATGGAAATTCTTTTTCTGCGTGATGAAAATCGTTTTTTATTCCACGTTTTTTCTGAGTGTGACAGCGGCAGCCTATTTGTGCTTCCTCAGGTCACGCCCCTCGAATCGGCAGATGGCCTCAATCCACTCCTCATCCAGGGGCTTGGACTCACGGCGGACCAGGTCGAAGGCCACCATCACCGAGCGACAGACACACTTCACCTCACCCGTGGCGGTATTGACAGCCCGCTGCAGCAGGTCGAAACTCTTCGTACCGATAGCCGTCACAGCGGTCTCGACGGCAATCGGCTCATACGCACCAATCTGTGCCAGAAAGTCGGTCTCAATATGCACCACTACAATGCCATCGCGCTCCCAGTCCACCTCGGGATATACGGCCTGGAAATATTCAGCCTTTCCCAAATCATAGAAGGAGAAATAGACCGTATTGTTGACGTGACCAAACTTATCCACATCGTTGAAACGCAACTGGATAGGCAGTTGATGATGAAATGCAATCTCTTCCATAGTCGATATGCTTAGAAATCCCTATTATAACGTAAGTGAGGCCATCCGTTCGGCAGCTGCATGATAACCCTGTATCAGCTGCGCCATCACCTCGTCAACAGATGCCACCTCCGTGCCTTTGAAAAGGCTCACCACCTGACCAATCTCCAGCTCCCCCTCATCCAGGTCACCCTCGAAGATACCTCGCTTGGCACGTCCTTTGCCGAGCAGTTCGCGCAGTGCCTCAACCGAAGCACCAGCCAGCTCAGCCTGCTCCACATCGTCACGGAACTTGTTCTTCACCAGACGTGTAGGGGCCAGCTGCTTGAGCAGCAACTTGGTATCTCCCTCCTCCAGCTGCAGACAACGCTGCTTAAAGGCCTCATGAGCTGAACTCTCGGCTGTCAGGGCAAAGCGACTCCCCATCTGAACGCCTTCAGCACCAAGCGCCATAGCCGCATAGATGGCTTCGCCCGTGGCGATACCTCCGGCAGCCAGCAGCGGTAAGCTGGTCACCGCACGCACGGCTGGTATCAGGCAGAGCGTAGTGGTCTCCTCACGTCCGTTGTGACCTCCGGCCTCAAATCCTTCAGCCACCAGCGCATCCACCCCTGCCTCTTCTGCCTTGAGGGCAAATTTCGACGAAGAGACCACATGAACCACCTTCATCCCATGCTCATGAAGCCATGCCGTCCACTTCTTAGGTGAGCCAGCCGACGTGAACACCACCTTTACCTGCTCATCAGCCAGGATTTGCATCACCTCGTCAATCTGGGGATACATCAAGGGTAAATTGACTCCAAAGGGGGCCGACGTGGCCTGCTTTGTCTTGCGGATATGCTCACGAAGCACCTCCGGGTGCATCGAGCCTGCACCCAGCAGCCCCAGGCCTCCGGCATTGCTCACGGCAGCCGCAAGCCGCCATCCACTGCACCACACCATTCCCCCCGATACAATGGGGTAACGTATCCCAAACAACTGACATATACGATTCTCCATATTCTATTCTTCATTAAATTGTCTTGAAAACTCCACAAAGCTATAAAAAAAGGATGAAATAGAGCAATATCCAGCGAAAAAAAACGTATCTTTACGCCAAATTTGGAACTAAAAGCCATGAATGCTGACCCACGAGAGGTCAAATATAAGATTAAGGTATATAAAAACGATACGACAATGAGAAAAAAAGGGATGTTAAGCTACATGATGATGGGGCTGCTGATGCTCTGCGCCACGACCCATGCACAACAAACAGTGAAGAAACTCTATGTGGCTAAACCAGGCACGATGGTGGAGCTGCTGACCGAAGAGGAGGCAAACCAGATTACCCATCTCACGCTGCAGGGGCGCATCAATGCCATCGATTTCCGCCACCTGCGCGACGAGTTCACCTCCCTCAAGGCGCTCGACCTCTCGGGTGTGAGCATCGCCAACTACGTGGGTAAGCATGGTACGCATCCCGATGCATACTATGTCTATCTTCCTAACGTCATCCCCGCCTACGCCTTCTGCCGGCGCACGAGCGACTCCACCTATGTAGGCAAGGAGACGCTGGAGCACATCATCCTCTCGGACAAGATACGCAACATCGAAGATGCGGCCTTCAAGGGGTGCAAGAACCTGCATATCTGCCAGATTCGCCGCAAGTCAGCCCCCAACCTGCTGCCCGAGGCACTGGCAGACAGCATCACGGCCATCTTTGTGCCGCTGGGAAGCAGCGACAGCTACCGCACGAAGCCCCGCTGGGACACCTTCGCCTTTGTAGAGGGTGAGCCCTGCTACGTCTCCCTGACACTCAATGCTCAGCAAAGCCTGGGCAGCGAACTGGTGAAGCAAGGCATACAGCCCAAGGATGTCAACTTCCTGGTGGTCAGTGGCAAGATGGACGAGGCAGACTTTAAGCTGATACGTGACTACATGCCCAACCTGGTCTCCATCGACCTGACAGATAGCGATGCCACACTCATCCCTGAGTTCACCTTCACGCAGAAGAAGTACCTGCTGCGCGTCCAGTTGCCCAAGCAGTTGGAGCGCATCGGTCAACGCGCCTTCAGTGGCTGCGGACGCCTGTGCGGCACGCTTCACCTGCCAGCCTCAGTGACCGCCATTGCATACGGTGCCTTCATCGGCTGTGACAACCTGCGGTATGTAGCCGCCCACGGCAATCGGATCACTGCCCTGGGCGACAACCTCTTCGGCGACGGCAAGGACCGACTGATCTACGTCAAATAAGAGAGCGTACTGCTCAGGCTTGGTACATCTTCGCCTTCAGCTCCTTGATGTGATCGGAGGTGATGTATTCGTCATACTCCATCATCTTGTCAATGATACCGTTGGGGGTCAGCTCGATGATGCGGTTGGCTACGGTCTCGATGAACTCATGGTCGTGTGAAGCGAAGAGGATATTACCCTTGAAGATCTTCAGGTTGTTGTTGAAAGCCTGGATGGATTCCAAGTCCAAATGATTGGTGGGGGTATCCAGAATCAGACAGTTGGCGTTGCGCAGCTGCATACGGGCAATCATGCAACGCATCTTCTCTCCTCCTGACAGCACACGGGCCTTCTTGAGCACCTCCTCACCGGAGAAGAGCATACGTCCTAGGAATCCCTTCATATAGACCTCGTTACCCTCACCAAACTGGCTGAGCCAATCCACCAGGTTAAGGTCAGTGTCGAAGAAAGAGGTATTATCCAGCGGGAGATAGGCCGTGGTGATAGTCACACCCCAGCTGAAGCTACCGGCATCTGGCTGCATATTCCCATTGAGTATCTCAAAGAGGGCAGTCATAGCGCGAGGGTCATGGGAGAGGAAGACAATCTTATCCCCCTTCTGCACGGTGAAGTTCACGTCACGGAAGAGTACGGTACCATCGTCAAGCGACTTAGATAGTCCGCTCACCTCCAATATTTGGTTACCCGGTTCACGCTCAGGGGTGAAGATGATGCCAGGGTACTTACGTGACGAAGGCTTGATTTCCTCCACGTTCAGTTTCTCAAGCATCTTCTTGCGGCTGGTAGTCTGCTTGCTCTTAGCCACGTTGGCACTGAAGCGGCGGATGAACTCCTCGAGTTCCTTACGCTTCTCCTCGGCCTTAGCCTTCTGGTTCTGCAACTGGCGCAGGGCCAACTGGCTCGACTCATACCAGAAGCTGTAGTTGCCGGCAAAGAGATTAATCTTACCATAGTCAATATCCACGGTATGGGTGCAGACCGAGTCGAGGAAGTGACGGTCGTGACTGACCACGAGCACGGTATGCTCAAAGTTAGAGAGATACTCCTCCAGCCAGGTCACGGTATCCATATCCAGGTCGTTGGTGGGCTCATCGAGCAGCAGGTTATCGGGGTTGCCAAACAGAGCCTGAGCCAACATCACACGCACCTTCTCCTTGTTGTTGAGCTCGCTCATCATCACGTAGTGCTTATCTTCCTTGATACCCAGGCCGCTCAGCAGCGCAGCAGCATCACTCTCGGCATTCCAGCCGCCCAGTTCGGCGAACTTTTCCTCCAGCTCGGATACCTTCAGCCCATCCTCATCGGTGAAATCGACCTTGGCATAGAGGGCATCACGCTCGTTCATGATTTCCCAAAGCACGGTGTGTCCCATCAGCACCGTGTTCATCACCGTGTAAGCGTCCCACTTGAAGTGGTCCTGACTCAACACAGACAACCGTTCCCCAGGGCCGAGGGTAATGGAGCCAGTCGTAGGATCAAGCTCACCAGAGATGGTCTTCAGGAAGGTCGATTTTCCCGCACCATTGGCACCGATGATGCCATAACAATTACCACTCGTAAACTTGAGGTTAACCTCATTGAACAATACACGCTTACCAAACTGAACCGAAACATTGGATACTGTAATCATCTCTTCACTATACTTTTATATTTCGCTATACTATTCTTATATATGCTATTCTCAGAAAAACGGGGGCAAAGATACTACTTTTTCCCCACATTTACACCGTGCCTACTGACATTCTGACAGGAAAAGCGCAGAAAAGCACATTTCACCTCCACTTACTGCCCTTTTGGCAAAGTTTTTGCTGACAATGAGTGAATACTCAACCTATTTTCATGGAGGAGATATGAAACATCGTAAGCATAATCATAAGAAACAAATTAATATGGAGTCGCAAGAACTGAAAGAACAACCCATCAACGAAGAAAACGTACAGGCCAATGCTGCTTCGGCACAAGAGGAGGCCCAGTGTGAAAGCAAAGAGCAAGCACAGCAGACTGCCGATGAGCAACCCCTGCTGAGCGCAGAGGAGCGCTTGCAGGCTGAACTACAGCAGGCCAACGCCACCATAGAGGAGCAGAAGGACAAGTACCTGCGCCTCTCGGCTGAGTTTGACAACTACCGTAAGCGCACCAACAAAGAGAAAGCCGAACTGATCCTCAACGGTGGAGAGAAGTGCATCAGCAGCATCCTGCCCATCATCGACGACCTGGAACGCGCCCTGCAGACCATGCAGCAGGCCACTGACGTGGCAGCTGTAAGAGAAGGTGTAGAACTGATCTATACGAAGTTCATGACCACGCTCGAAAAGAATGGCGTGAAGGTCATCGACACCAAGGAGAAGGCACTCGACACCGACTTCCACGAGGCAGTGGCTATCATTCCCGCCCCCGCAGCTGAACTGAAAGGCAAGATTGTGGACTGCGTACAGACGGGATATACGCTGAACAGCAAAGTGATACGCCATGCCAAAGTGGTAGTAGGCGAATAAGAAAGTAGTGTGTGGATGAATCATTAAAACGGAAAGAGGTATGGAGAAAAGAGATTACTACGAAGTGCTGGAGGTGCCCAAGACAGCCACAGCCGATGAGATAAAGAAGGCCTACCGCAAGAAGGCCATTCAGTACCATCCTGACAAGAACCCGGGAGACAAGGAGGCTGAAGAGAAGTTCAAGGAGGCAGCCGAAGCATACGAGGTGCTCAGCAACCCTGAGAAACGCCAACGCTACGACCAGTTTGGCCACGCAGGTGTAAGCGGAGCTGCTGGCAACGGTGGTCCGTTCGGAGGATTCGGAGGTGCAGGAGGCATGTCTATGGACGACATTTTCTCGATGTTTGGTGACATCTTTGGTGGACACTCTGGGTTCAGCGGCGGCTTCGGCGGATTCGGTGGATTCGGTGGAAACGGTGGTTCACAAGCCCGCGTACACCGAGGAACCGACCTTCGCGTCAAAGTGCGCCTCAGCCTGAAGGAGGTAGCTACCGGTGTGGAGAAGAAATTCAAGCTGAAGAAATATGTGCCCTGCTCCCACTGCCACGGCACGGGTGCAGAAGGAGACGGAGGAACGGAGACCTGCCCCACCTGTCATGGCTCAGGCAGCGTCATCCGCAAACAGCAGACTATACTCGGCACCATGCAGACGCGTACGGTCTGCCCCAACTGCAATGGCGAAGGTAAGATTATCAAGAACAAATGTAAGGAGTGTGGTGGCGATGGCATCGTCATGGGCGAAGAGGTAGTTACAGTGAAGATTCCTGCCGGAGTAGCCGAGGGCATGCAGCTCTCCATGAGCGGCAAGGGTAATGCCGGAAAACACAACGGCGTACCGGGTGACCTCTTCATCCTAGTAAGCGAAGAGCCAGACAAGGAGCTGATACGTGACGAGAACGACCTGATCTATAACCTGCTTCTCGACTTCCCCACAGCAGCTCTCGGTGGCAGCGTAGAAGTACCTACCATCGATGGTAAAGCCAAAATCAAGGTAGAATCAGGTACGCAACCAGGCAAGGTTCTCCGTCTGAGGGGCATGGGCCTGCCCGACGTAAATGGCTATGGCAAGGGAGATATCCTCATCAACATCAGCATCTACGTGCCCGAGACACTCAGCAAGGAGGAGAAGAAGGCGTTGGAGAAGATGCAGCAGTCGGACAACTTCCAGCCCAACGGCTCCGTGAAAGAACGTATCTTTAAACGGTTCAAGAAGCTGTTTGATTAAATAGTACATTACAACAGGAAGGGGGCTGAAAACATGTTGAATTGTTTTCAGCCCCCTTCCTGTTGTAAGTAGTTATTATACGGGCTCTCCCTTGAGTTGCTTCTTCAAGTTAACCAAGAAATCGCGACCGAACAGAATCCATCCGGCACAGCCTGCAAAAGCCAGGAAGATGAAGCCTGCCAGCACCATGACCTTGCTTGGCTTGGTAGGACGCAGAGGCACCGATGCTGGTTGCACCACGGTATAGACAGGCGTAATCTCCTGCACTTTCGCCTTAGCCATCTGGAGTTGTTGCGACATCTGTGAATAGTTCTGGTAAGCCAGGTTCACCTCGTTCTGCAGACGCTCCTGCTCCACGCGGAAACTCAGCTGCACAATATTCTTATTCGCATCCACAAAGCTGGCATACTTACTTTGGGCATTTTCGTAGTTCACTTTACTTTCCAGATAAAGTTTTTCAGCAAACGATAGGTCGTGACGAGCCTTGTTGGTACGATAGTCTGTAATATAACGCTGCAAGTTACGCATCACGGTGTCAGTCACTGAAGCCGAAATCAGCGGGTCCTGCATCATGACAGAGAGTGTAGTAACCCCCGTCTTCTTATCCACAGACACACTGATACGCGTACTCAAAGCCTTGGCGATATTAGCCTCATCCACGGTCAAGCGAAATGGGTCCAGTTTACCACTGCCATCGCCCTCTTCCTCCTTTTCACGGAAGAGAGAAAGAGTCCAGCTCAACACCTTCATGGGTGCAGAAAGGATAACTCCCCACCACGGTGCGCGTTGATGCTCATCCATATAGGCATAGAGCGTGGTATCAATCCGTGACTTCTTATCCTGTACTCGCACGTCAAACAGGTCAATCAAGAAGGGCGTAGAGTTCACAATATCAGGATAAAGATCGGGAGAGAGCGCATCTCCTCCCTGTGAAGCAGAGAGGTTGATACCTACCATAGAGGCCAACGAGCTCATACCGCCGCCACTCTTTCCGCCAGTCTCGGGGGCCAAAGTCACCGTAGTGGAGTATTCACGGGGAATACTGAAAGCTACAATGACCCCGACCACTGCGGCTATACAACACATCTTGATGACCCACTTACGCTCAGCCCACACCTTGAGGGCCATCTCCATCAGGTCAATCTCCTGCTCCTCGGGAGCCTGCAACTGCTGAGGTTGCTGCATGTTCTTATCGTCGTTCATCGCTGTTGTTTACTTTATTAAGTTTACTATCGATGCAATCACAGCAGCCAGTGAGGCGGTAGTAGTACCAATGCCCAATACTTCCTGGATACTCATACGACTTGACTTATCCTTGGTAGGCACAATAATCTCACAACCCGGTTCAATATCCTTGGAACTCATCTTCACACGCGACACCGTACCATTGAGGTAAACCACATAAACCTTGCGCTTCTTGGCACCATTGCCAAAGCCACCCGCCTGATTGATGTAATACCTCAGTCGTTCACCCTTCTTGTAGGATACCGTATTAGGATACATCACTGCACCATTGATTTTCACGGTGCTGACATATTCGGGGACGAACAACTCATCTCCTTCACGGAGCACCATGTCTGCATCACTTCCCGGCCGACGCAAGGCCTCCTGCAGGTCGATACCAACAAAGTAGGTCGTAGCTAAATCAAGCTTCTCGACCGAGATGGAGTCAGAGCCTTTATTGGACATTCTCAGCACATCAGTACGGCGCTGAATTTCCTCCTCCGTCATGCGGCGAATCAGTCGGGCACCCTGTACATACGCATCAGGAGTGATACCGCCTGCCTTCTCAATCAAGTCGCTCAAGCGTTCATTCTTCTTAGAAAGCGCATAGTTTCCACTAAAAAGAACCTCACCACGTACAGAGACATTCTGCTGACGGAAGTATGCAGGACTCTTACGGATATACACCTCATCAAAAGGCTCCAAATGGAAAGCATCACTACCCTCACCCAACAACAGACCATCCTTCAGATCGAAGGTAAACGTCTCACCAATAGTGGTAGTGAATGCTGAGCTACGTGCATCCTTCTTGCGGCGTGCAACCTCCACCTTCGTAGTCGAAGCAGCTTCGAGCAGACCTCCTGCCTGAAGGACGAGGTCCTCAATGGTCATGTTGGTCGTGTAGGCATATGTACCCGGGCGGGCCACCAGACCATGGATGGTAAGCGTCTGTGCCTCCTGCAAATCATGGATACTGGGAATATAGAGTACATCATTCTTCTTCAAGGGGATATCCACTACCGTACCATTGAGCAGACCACGCAGGTCAATCTGCATCGTCTCGTGCGTCAAGTCTTCGTGCTCACGGTTCAAAATGGCACGATTCAAGAACGCATCGCCACATACGCCTTCTGCTTTCTTTATCAGTTCCTTCACCGTATTGACCGTACCGTTGAGCTGGTAAAGCCCTGGACGATAAACCGCACCGCGAATCTCCACACGATTCTCAAAACGGTCAAGGACAGCACCGATATTTACCTCGTCACCGTCATCCAGCTTGAATACCGAATAATCCACGTCATCCACATTAAATATCTGGTATTCACGACCACTCTTACGGACCAAGGTCACCGCCTTCTTGTAGGAATCACTCATCATACCACCGGCATATTGAATCAGCGTAGCCACGGTTTCACTCTTCTTCATCTCATAGTACATGGGGCGCTTTACCTTGCCGGAAATCTTCACTAATGCCTCGTAAGTATCCACCATCACGATATCGCCCTCCTGCAGACGCACATCGTCCACCATCTTGCCCTGCATCAGCAGGTCATAGACATCCAGTTCGGCAAACGTCTTCTTGCCACGAATCACCTTGATGTTACGCAGACTACCAATCTGATTCACGCCACCTGCCAGATAGAGTGCATGAAACACCGTAGAGAAGGAAGAGAGACGATAAGTACCTGGAACAGCTACTTCGCCCATGATATTGACTTGAATGGTACGGATAGCGCCAAGCGTCAACTTAATCTCCGTGGTAGGCTCACTCCCCGACATGCCGGAATAAATCTTGGCGAACTCCTGACGCACATAGGCATTGGCCTCGTTGACAGTCTTTCCACTCAGATAGACCGGACCAAGGTTGGTGACATGGATACTACCTTCGGGAGTAATCGTCTGACGAATGGTCGTCTCTGATGTACCCCATACATCAATGATCACCTCATCACCAGGGCCAAGTCTGTAATTAGCTGGTGTGGCGAGGTTCGTATTAGGTTCAAAAGTGAGCCGGTTATTGGTAAAGATATTGTGTCCGTAAATCTGGACTGCCGTTGCTGGAGTAGCAGCTACACGTGCTCCAGCTTCGCCAGCTGGCGTATCTTCAGCCATTTCGCGGGTGCGGTTTAGATTAGCGACGTTCTGTTCGGCCTCTCCACTTCCACCAGCATTCTGATACTTCTTCTGAATTCGCAGTACCTGTTCTTTTGTTACGCCCCTTCGCATCAGCTCCTGGGTAATTTGTTGTTGAGACTTCCCTGCATTGCGGGCGCTCTTTACGTACTCCACCACCTGATCGTCGGTCATGGTCTGGGCCCACGTCACACTGGTCAGTGTGAAGGCCAAGAGGAATAGAGTGAATAATCTACGCATAAATAGTGATTAAATTTCTGATTATTAGTTGCAATTCCTATTATTGTAAACGGCTGCAAAGTTAGCAATTATTTTTCAGTATGCCACATTTTCAACTCCTAATTTAATACAAAGAGAGAAGAATATCATCATTTATGTAAATTAAGCGCATTTTTCTGTCGAAAAATTTTTGTATATGAAAAGAATCCTCTATCTTTGCACCCCGTAAACAAGAAGGAACATTGACCGCCGCTATAGCTCAGTTGGTAGAGCAACGCATTCGTAACGCGTAGGTCGCCAGTTCAAGTCTGGCTAGCGGCTC
>JBJEKT010000105.1:0-10783 GCA_051878775.1 Bacteroides sp.
CCAACTTCTTCTGCGGTGGTGCCATCTGGGACTGGATTGACCAGTCGCTCTACAATTACGACTCCAAGACGGGTCAGCGCTACCTGGCCTATGGTGGTGACTTCGGCGATACGCCCAACGACGGACAGTTTGTGATGAACGGTATCATCTTTGGTGATATGACTCCGAAACCTCAGTATTTTGAGGTGAAGAAGGTCTATCAGAACATCGGTGTGAAGGCTGTGGATATGACGAAGGGACGTTTTGAGGTGTTCAACAAGAACTACTTCATCCCCTTGACAGACTACGTCATGGAGTGGAGTCTTTATGAGAATGGTAAGCTGGTAGATAGCAATACGTCGGTCATCGGCCCGCGCAACATCGTAGGTCCGCGCGACCGTCAGCAATACACTCTCCCCTATGAATACAGCAAGTTGTCGCAGGAAAACGAATATTTCGTCACCATCCAGTTTAAGTTGGCTGAAGATAAGCCTTGGGCCAAGGCCGGCTTCGTACAGGCCGAGGAGCAGCTGCTCGTCAAGGCTGCCGGACAACGTCCGCTCATCAGCGCTGTCAGCAAGGATGCTCCCGCTATCCAGCTGACTGCCGACAAGGCGAACGCCAACCTGCAGACCGTAACGGGTGAAAACTTCGAAGCCTGCTTCGACATGGAGACAGGTACGCTCTATAGCCTGAGCTACAACGGCAAGAAGGTGATTATCGATGGCAACGGCCCCAAGCTCGATGCCTTCCGTGCCTTCACCAACAACGACAACTGGTTCTACTCGCAATGGTTTGCTCGCGGCTTGCACAACCTGAAGCATAAGGTAATCAGCAGCAAGGTATTCCAGGGCAAGGAGGGCAGCCAGGTCTTCTCGTTCATGGTCGAGTCACAGGCTCCCAATGCAGCACGCATCCTGGGTGGTACCAGCTCGGGTCGCAACAGCATCGAGGAATTGACTGACCGTCCCTTCGGCGAAGATGACTTCAAGTTCACGACCCATCAGATCTGGACCGTCTATAAGGATGGCTCCATTGAACTGGAGGCTTCCATTACCTCCAACATGCCCAACTTCATCCTGCCTCGTCTGGGCTACCTGGTGCGCGTACCGAAGCAGCTGGATCAGTTCACCTACTACGGTCGTGGACCGGTGGAGAACTATGCTGACCGTAAGACGGGTCAGTTCATTGCCGAATACCGCAGCACGGTGAAGGAGCAGTTTGCAGACTTCCCCAAGCCGCAGAGCATGGGTAACCACGAAGAGGTTCGCTGGGCCGCGCTGACCGATGGTCGTCAAGGCGTACTGTTTGTAGCCAAGGAGAGCATGTCCACCACGGCACTGCCCTATTCCGAGCATGACCTCACGCTGGCCGGACACCCCTATCAGCTGCCCGCTCCCGGTGATACCTACCTCCATCTCGACCTCGGCGTAACCGGTTTGGGTGGTAACAGCTGCGGACAGGGTGGCCCGCTGGAGCCCGACCGCGTAAAGGCCTCCAACCAGACCTTCGGCTTCATCATCCGTCCTGTAGAGCAGGCCAAGGTGAACCAGACGGCTCAGGTGGCTACCGACGGCTACATGCCGCTTTGCATCAGCCGCGACCGTGTCGGCAAGGTGACCATCAGCTCGATGCTGGCCAATGCCAACATACTCTATAAGGTAGGCAAGCAGAAGAAGCCTTCTACCTATACCGGTGAGCCCATTGCCCTCTCTGAGGGTGGTGTAATCACTGCCTGGTATAAGGACCAACCCAACATCCAGCTCTCCATGTCGTTCCCCAAAATCGAGACCGTAGCTACCGAGGTGGTTTATGCCAGCAGCGAGGAAGATGGCAGTGCCAAGTACTTGACCGATGGCGACCCGACCACTTACTGGCACACGATGTACTCCGTGACCGTGGCTCAGTATCCTCACTGGGTAGATCTGGATGCCGGTGAGGCAAAGAACATCAAGGGCTTCACCTACCTCCCCCGTCAGGAAGGCAGCAATGGTGACATCAAGGACTATCGCGTCTATGTGAGCAACGATGGCAAGGAGTGGGGCGAACCCATCCACAGTGGCACCTTTGCCAATACGAAGGAGCAGAAGAAGGTGCTCTTCGAGAAGCCCGTTAAGGCACGCTACTTCCGCTTCATGGGCCTCAGCGCTCAGAACGGACAGGATTACGCTTCCGGTGCTGAACTGGGCATCCTGGCAGAATAATCCCTGCAAGCCATAATAGGTTGGGGCAACAGGTCACGAGCGGTAATCCGCTGACTACCTGTTGCCCCAACTAATTTTTTTATGCGGATGCGACTATTATTCGCTCTTTCCTTCAAGAAAATCTTTTGTCGCATACTTCACCCCCAATGGTCCATAGTCGCCGAGGGCAAGGTGGGCAAGCTGCCTGTCTGGCTGTGTCACGTGATCGATAGGCTCTCCATCGGCATCCATATAAGCCGTAGGTAGCATGTTGGCAATGGAATAGGGCCATGTGGAGTCGGGTAGGATGTTGCGGTACATGACGGCAAAGACCTCGCCGATGGGTTTGCCATCAACATTGATTTTTTCACTGTCCCAAACAAAGAGGTTCATATGTTCTCCACGGTTATTCATCATATCAACCTTTGCGCGAATCTCTGAAAGCCGTGGATTGTTCTTCAGGCAGACTACAAAAGTGGATTTTTCTCCTGGAACGAAATGGGCATCCTTGTCGCATATCGAATAGTAGGAGCGTGTGTCGGAGCATGACCCAAGGCAAATGGACCAATAGCGAGTGACGGAGGAGGCATATTCCTCCGGCTTGGTGGGGTAAGGGGCGGGAATGAAACGGAACACCAATACCGAGTCGCTGCGAAGATGGGTACGCGCATACAGATAAGCTGTAGAGTTGTTGGGATAGTAACGGCTCACGGGTGCCAGGAAGAAGGGCATTGTGGTATTCTCGTCAGACTTCTGTGTGAACACCTTCGATGTAATCTTGTTCACATTCGTTGCCACATGCTCCGGGATGGCCGTTTGTTTTCCAGTATGGATGTTGATGGCTGTGATGGCCGGGAGATCAACTCCTCCGTACTCGTCCGACTCTGTTCCTGCCGAGTTCGTACCGAGATACTCCCTCACGACAACAGCCACACGCTCGACATCAGCATCTACCCGGCAGACGTTGCGCAATCCTAATCTGCTGATGGTCTGCTCGTCTATTGTCGATGGAACCACACAGACCGTAAATGACTGCTCTCCAGTTATCGTCTTTAGGAAAGGATTCTCACAACCTTCGTCAGGGATGATATTCCTGTCGTCTATGCCGCCTATGACATCTCCCGTGTCATCGTTGTACAGAGAGAAGCTGAAATAGCGGCAATGCGGGAAATCGCCCTTGAAGCATATCACCTTATCCTTGTGGTCTTTCAGGTTGTACGTGTATTCCCAGTAGTTGACATACAGGTCGGGGTAGGCACCCAACTCCTCGCCGTTGCCTTTCAGCGTCTTGCTCCATTGTTCCTTTGGGACTGGAGCAGGTATAGGGTCGGTATCACTGTCATCATTGGAACACGATACCATCATCGAACTGAAGACAAGCAATGCTGCCATTGTAGTGAATGAATAGAGTGAAAGTAATTTTTTATACATATCAATTTCTTCTTTGATGATTGACTATTGATTGACGTTCGTACATTATTTATTTCAAGGCAACCCGAATCGGACCAGCCACGGAATTGAACAATAAGTCACCATTCGGAAAATATTGGATGATGGCGTAAGCCCCATTCCCCCGGTTGTCCTTGCCGAGTTTTACCTGATGGCGTGTCGTACCCGTGGCCCAATCGAGTCCAGTAACCTCCCATCCGGTCGCGTCGTACCAGCCATTGACGAATACCATGCTTGACGTAGTGCTGAGAGCAGGTATCATGCTAACTGAGCTGATGTCCGCGCGGGTCCAATGGGCTTCCCACTCATTGGACTCAGTGTTCCATCTCACACACTCTACGCCCTTTGGGCCAGTAAGAACAGGCCCTATGGCCAATACGCCTACTATTTTGTCATTTACCTTTTGTTCAGGGATATTGATATTGTTCACGACGAAGGCATCGTAGCCTCCTACCACAACCGACTGTTCCGACTGAATCCATTCAGTAGAGGCAGGAAGTCCGCAGGTTATGCTGAAGATACCAGCTATTCTGGGATTTTTGTCATCCACTGTTTTGGCATCAGCCGGTATTCCTTCACGCCAGAATGCCGTAAGCTTCATGCGTTTGGCGCCGTCAGTAATGACAACCAGCTTGTCCTCATCGCTGCCAAATCCCATTAGTGTGGGTGTAGAGCCTGTACCATAGCCGAGCTTGATGGATGGAGCCATCGGACCACCGTCATATTCAGCAGACCATGCTCCGTCAGCTGTGGCATTGGAGAGTTTGCCGTCCTTGCAGACGATTCTCTGCATGAGGCCTTTGCCGTCCGGTACTGTGCTGTTGCTTGCTACGTAAATCGAATGTTCGTCAAGCGAAATGGAATTGGTAAGGATTTGCCCTTCAGGCAGATTGTATGTATCAATGACCGTCAGCTCCCTGGTCAGTGTCAACAACTCTTTTTGTGCCGCTACGACCAAATAGCCGTCGTATGTCATGGATACGCCGACAAGAGTATAAGAGCCGGGGATGTATGGGGTAAGGTCAATCAGGTTTACCTGTTCGATACCCTCCTCTGGCCTTGCTTCACTTTTCAGTCTGTAACGGGCCAGTTTACGGCCGGCATTGGAATAGACATAATTGTCTTTGTCACAGAGAACGTAGTTTCCGTTGGAGATTGACAATTGTGGCTGTGCACCGAGAATGGAGGTCACGGATTCTTCCAGTTGGCTGTATGATTCGTAGGTGGCGCTGAGTCTTTGCAACTCTTCCTGCGTGCGCTGTCTCACGTCTGGCAGAGCACATTCCGCCAGTCGTTCAAACTTGCCGTCTGACACGCGCAGATAAGAAACGCGGTCGCTGCTCATGCCCCACATATAGTCGGGTGATGTGGAGGCGAGTGTCATCAGATTGACAGGCCCGCTCCAGGTCGATGGGCATTGTGACAGGTTCACGTTGTAGATACCGTCTTTGACAGCATAGGCAAACGCATCAGTTTGTGCCGAATTGAAGTGAGTAATGCTGTAGGTCTCTTGTGCGAGATAAGGATTCCTTGCCGGCTTTTCCGACTTATACACCTCGTTGTTGCCCTTGTCGTCTGTAGCAAGTGTGTCATGGTCAGTGCATCCTGCCAAACAAATAGTGGCAAGACTGAAATACAATGCATGTCTGAGAATTTTGCTCATAGTGTTATTTTTTATTTAGTTAGTTATTACTTGACTAATATATATTGTACGCACATATCGGCGGCGAATAAAAAATAGAAGAACAGGATCAGGTAAAGGTAGAATTGTTCCCGCTTGATGAAATCGGAGAGACTGAATTTCCGCTTCGAGTTGCTTTCGAGATAAAGGCGATAGTCACGTACCATCATAAAGATGATGAATGTTGTAAACAGTATCACTACGATGCAGATGACCATCATGGCATTTGCTTCAGGTATGTAGGCGGAAAATTCTGTCGCTGTCTCTTTCATGTTCTTTTCTTTGTTCTGCAAAGTTATTGTAATTCGTACAATGAAGGCCGTTGCATTGGTGAGATGGTTGTTGCTTTTATAACAAAAAAGGTGTTGCATTCGTTGGAATGCAACACCTTATAAGGCAAAAATTACTCCTAAGTATCTTCTCCTCATACCGCTTTTTGCAGGTTGGGGGAGGGGCTTTTATGCGAATTTGTCGCGCCATTGGCTGGGCGAAAGGCCTGTCTTCTGTTTGAAGAGGCGGTAGATCTGTGTGTGTGAAGAGAATCCGCACTCTGCTGAGATGGCATCGTTGCTGTAGGCAGGGAAAGCCTTCATCATGCGCATGGCCTCGTTGAACCGAATATCGCTGAGCCATGTGCGGAAGTTGGTGTGTCCAGACTGGTTGAAGTATTCTGTCAGCTCATTCTTATTGCAGCCAATGTCTGCGGCCAGTGAATAGATCGTGGCGTTGCAGTTCTGGTAGTGCTTTCCCGCGCACCATTGGCTGAGCCCCTGCTCTATCTGTTGCTTTCTTACATCAGACAGTCTAGTGGCAGTCTCGCATACCGCCATGATGGTCGCAGCATTGACGTCAGTGCAGCCGTCCTCTTTGTTTTTCTCGTGCTCCTCCTCCTCATTATTTTCCTCGGTTTTCTCTTTTGGCATGACGTAGTATCCCAAGGAAATAAACGATTGCGTGAAAATAACGATGGTGAGCAGCATCAATGGCCCTATATATAATAATAAGGTGTTGTATAGGATGGTAATGGGGAGTAGGGCAGCCGTGAAATACAGTAGCGTGATGCTGGCCCGGGAGTATCGCACGTAGGGAATGAGGTCGCTGCCGGAATTCTGCATGAGGCTTTTTGTCCGCCAGGCCGTCTCGTGGCGTATGACGACAATGAAATAGACCATGCTGATGATGAAGAGTCCAAGCATGACATACAGCAGGTTGCCTATGTGCAGGCTGCGGTTGTACAGCACGCCAATGATGAAGACGGCAACGATGAGTACGTATGCCTCAGTGCCGTGCAGGCAATAGCGGCGCAACCTGTTGGCCGTGCTTTCGATGTTGACAATCGAAAGGGTGACTGCAAATGATACCGGGGTATAGAATAGTATGTTGAATACAGCGCCCACGTCTGCTCCCTGGGCTCGCAGTCCATGGGTCATCTGCAAGAGGAAATGGACTGAGAACAGAAGCATGGACGTACACAGCAACCATCTCGACACCTCATACCGCCGCACTTTCCATCTCACCTGCAGGCTTGTAAACGCTAGCTGAAAGGCCAGCAAGGCTGACACCGTACAGCAAACCAGTTGTAATATGAATAATGAGGTCATTATGCTATTTCTCCATGCAAAGTATATCCGTTATTGTCCGAATTTGAAGAGGATAAGTCCAGTAAATCGAATAACATCAGTATGTCTTCCTTTCTTTTTTTTGCAAAGGTAACTATTTGTTTTGAAACGGCAAGCAGAATTGGTGATTTTTTCTGCTCGACTTCCCCGGTTTGTCTCTCACACCTGGGGAGTTAACTCCTCACGCCTGAATAGTTAACTCCCCACGGCTGAATAGTTAACTCCTCACGTCTGAAGTATTTACTCTTCAGGAATGCCGGTTAAGATGTCTTCTGCATCGCGTTAACTCGTCCATTCAAAGCCTTTGAACATGTGTGCAGAGCCTTTGAACATCTGTGCAAAAGCTTTGAACAGGTGTACAAAGCCTATAAACAGAATCTGCTACGCGACGTTTCGGTATAAATTCGCTGCTGATGCATTATATCCTTCATCCTTCACTTTAGCTATCTAATTCTTTGATTTCTAATAAATTAACAGGTGAAGGATCATTTTTTATCCTTCACCTCATCCTTCACCTTATATTCTACTGTATATCAATGTAATAGGTCCAAAAGTGAAGGGTGAAGGATTATTTTCTTTCTCTGCGGATTCTTCATCAATTTAGGTGCTGAATACGAATTTAAATCATTTTATTTCTGCATAATGGGATGCCCCATGCATCGTCATTGTAGGGGCGGAATATTTTCCGCCCTGAATACCGTGACTGTGGGTGTTATTGGGCGGAATATGTTCCGCCCCTACAAGTGGATGCTTACGATGAAGCGCCTAAATTGATGAAGAACCTTCTCTGCGGTTTTCTTCAGCCAGTACCCGGATGAGTGTATGCTATCTGGTACTGGAGTTTCAGCCTACTGGTACTGGGGTATATGTTATCTGCTACGATTGTTACAATTAGCAAGCATGTGCGCTGATTATACCTCCTCCGTGCGGACAGCCTCCCAGCCGCAGAACTGGATGATGACTTTGTGGAGCTGCGTACCTTGGCGGAGGGCTTCCACTTGGGGGGCTGCGGCGTAGCGGTTGATTTGCTCCACCGCTTCGTTCCACTGTGCCTGGGCTGCGGCCTCGGTGTAGTTGGCCTTCGAGAGGTACTTCAGCTCAAGGATGTAGCTGTGGCTGGCCTGGTAGTGCGTCATGTTGGGCAGCAGAAAGAAGTCGCAGTAGCCATGCTTCAGCTCCAGCTCGGGGGCTGTGATGTAGTAGCTGCAGAGACTCAGGTAAGCCATGAAGAATCCCTGGATATTGCGCTCACCCTCGATGGAGTCGCGCACAGTGGAGAGCTGTTGGTAGCAGTCGCACATGTACTGCAGGGCTTCGCGCCACTGGCCGTCGAAAGCCATGCTGTCAAAGCCGTCCTGAAGCTCATTCACCTCAATGCTGCAATGTCTGTCGTACTCCTCCATGAGGAAGTTGTAATACTGCATCCGCACGTTGTTGTTGGGTATGGCGAGGATGGGACGTGCCCCACGCATCCCCTTGATAGTCAACATGCCGTAGTAGAAGAGTAGGCTGACGAATATGCTCGGTCTGACCAGCTGGTAGGCTGGGAAGGAGGGGAGCACTTCGCTGACAATCTCTCCCTCCTCGGCAATCTTGCGCAGGATACCCTTGCGGTTGCCGTCCAGCCGGTCCAGCTGGATGAGTTTCCTCAGCTTGTTGTAGTCAGTCTTCGTGTTGGGGTCGAGCATGTTTTCAGGCGAGGACTTGTACATGATGTAGTTGCGCAGGTAGAAGAGCACCATGTCGCTGTTGAACACACGGTTGTCGTCCGTGAGGCACTCCTTGGCGAAGCAGTAGTTGTCATACCAGGGCTTCATCTCCTCTATCATGGCCTCAATGTCGCAGTCGGCAGGCAGCTTGCCTACCTCCTTATAATAGGTGAACATCTCGCGCACATCCTCCGTGGAGAAGCCGAGCATCTTGTCGAAAGAGAAGAGGGTGGAGATGTTCCAACCGATGTTGAACCCGCTGGTCAGGTCATCGAGCGTCACGGGGCTTACTCCCGTGAAGAAGATGCGCTCGAAGGTGCCCTTGAACTTCTTGAATACATCACGGTAGAATCCTTCGGCATGGGTCATCTTGTGATAAACCTCCTCGCCCTTCTCGCTGAGCACCACGTTAGTGAAGTTGTCATACTCGTCGATGATGAGGTACATCGGGATGCGGAGCTTATTGGCTGTCGTGGTGATTTGAATCAGTTTTCCTGTATAAGTTTTACATTCAAAGAACTCCTGGATGAAGTAGTCAGGGTAATCATCTGCATATTTATGGACGAAGTCATTAAGCAGAAAGCACATGTATTCATCAAACTTCTTTTCCAGTTCGTCGATAGTGCCCCCTATCTGCGAGAAGTCCAGGTGCATCACCTGATACCGACCCATCAGTGGAGTGGGGTGCTGACCAATCCAGAGCGAGCCGAAGATCTCCTGGAACTGGTCTTTCTTGGCCTTATCATAGTAGGTCTTGAGCATACTCAGCAGCAGACTCTTGCCGAATCGCCGAGGACGGATGAACATCAGGTTCCGCGGTTGGTCTTCCAACAGGGGGATATACATGGTCTTATCCACGTAATACAGGTTGTCCTTCATTACGGATTCAAAGTCCGATACGCCGTAAGGTAGCTGCTTGATTGTGCTCATACTTTCCATTTATTTAGTTCCACATCATCTCTTTCGCTGCAAAGATAGTGCAAGCCGAGAGAAATAACAAAAGAATGCTTGCATTATTTTGTATTTCCGAGGTGCAGCCTATCTTATCTAAAGTTATAAAAAATCTATGAGATTCTATCTCGACTGCTTGATATAATGCAAGATTAATCTTAGCCCAGCATGATGCCGGTGAGGATGCGGCCAGACTTGATGCCCAGACGGCGGGCGGAGAAGAACTGTTCGTGCTGGCTGAGGGTACAGATGTGTGACTGTTCGATTTGTGACTCAGGGATGCCGAATTCCTGAAGCTGGAGCAGGTTGGCAGCTGGTAGATCCAGGTGAACTTTCTGCGTGGTGGGATGTCGGAAGGAGAGCTGTGTCATGGGGAAGCCTGCAGTGGCAAAGGCTTCATAGACCTCATCGCCTGTCTCGAAGGCGTTGAGCGAGATGCCCGGGCCGATGGCAGCCAGGCAATCCTTGCCTTCCGTGTCATACCGCTGCTGCATCTGCTCCAGTGTGTGACTGACGATGCGCTCCACCGTACCACGCCAGCCGGCATGAATGGCGGCACAGGCATGATGCACCCTGTCGTAGATGAGCACAGGGATGCAGTCGGCCGTGGAGATGCAGAGGCAGATGCCTTGCAGGTTGGTGGTGAGTGCATCTACTCCTTGCAGCTTGCTCTTTTTCTGATCAGGTGAGGAGCTCATGAAGCAGTCATTTACATCGAGGCAGTTGATGCCATGCGTCTGGTAGGGGATAATCATTTCTTGGGGACGTTGTGGCAGCATGTCGCACAGTAACTGCCTGTTACGTTCCACACAGTTGGGGTTATCGCCCGTGTAGGATGTGCAGTTCATGCTGGCATAATTCCCACAGCTACATCCTCCCGAACGGGTGGTGCTGAAGGCTATGACCTCACTTTTCAACCCTGGAAAGTCGTATATCAGTAGGTGATTGTCGTAATGCATAACGTATAATTGATAGACTATTTGTGCGTGCAAAGATAAGGCTTTCTTGCTCCATGCGAAAGTTTTATTGCACCATTTTGTTGCTATGTGGCCGCATTTGATGCTAATCAGCGTGTTATGGGTGACAACTAGGGTAGCACAATCTATATATTATATAATAAGGTAGATTGACGTAACCCCGCTGCAACGCCTGTTACGTAAGGATGAAAAAATATGTTGTATAACATAATTGTAAATCAGTAACTTAACAAAT
>JBJEKT010000106.1:0-10748 GCA_051878775.1 Bacteroides sp.
GCGACCAGTTGTTGTGCTTGCCGCTACCATTCACACCCTTGAAGGGCTTCTCGTGGAGCAGCACGCGGAATCCGTGATTGCGGGCCACTTTACGCATCAAGGACATGATGAGCATGTTGTGATCCACGGCCAGGTTACACTCCTCAAAGATAGGAGCCAGTTCAAACTGATTGGGAGCGACCTCGTTATGGCGCGTCTTGACAGGAATGCCTAACTTAAGAGCCTCAATTTCGAGGTCTTTCATGAAGGCGGCTACACGGGGAGGAATAGCACCAAAGTAGTGGTCCTCCAACTGCTGGTTCTTGGCCGAGTCATGCCCGGTAAGGGTACGTCCCGTCATCAACAGGTCAGGACGGGCGGCATAAAGGCCTTCATCCACCAGGAAGTACTCCTGCTCCCATCCCAGGTAGGCAAAGACCTTCTTCACCTCAGGATCAAAGTAGTGGCAGACCTCAACAGCAGCCTTATCCACGGCACGGAGCGCCTTGAGCAGGGGAGCCTTGTAGTCGAGCGACTCACCGGTATAGGCCACGAAGATAGTGGGGATACAGAGTGTATCATCAACAATAAACGCCGGTGAGGAGGGATCCCAAGCCGAGTAGCCACGAGCCTCGAAAGTATTGCGGATACCACCATTGGGGAAGCTGGAAGCATCAGGTTCCTGCTGTACGAGCAGCTTGCCGGTAAACTCTTCCATCATGCCACCCTTGCCATCATGTTCCACGAAGGCATCGTGCTTTTCGGCCGTTCCTTCAGTCAAGGGGTGGAACCAGTGTGTATAGTGGGTGGCGCCCATTTCAGTGGCCCATTTCTTCATGCCGGCAGCCACCTCGTCGGCTATGCTACGGTCCAGGGGAGCTCCGTTATCGATTACATCTATCAACTTGGCATACACCTTGCTGGGCAGGTAGCGGAACATCTTCTCCTTGTTGAACACGTACTTGGCAAAGTATTCCGAAGGACGTTCCTTCGGCACTTGAACCTCTACGGCGCGCTTCTTGAACGCCGTTTCTACAACTCTGAATCTTAATTTTGACATAATGTTATGAGTTTATGATTTTGTTAGTTATTAAGTTTATATGCAATCAGTTGTTATAAGCACTTTCTCCATGCTCATAGATATCAAGTCCCTCTTCCTCAATGCGGCAAGGTACACGCAATCCATGAATTTTATCCAATACCTTGAAGATGATGAAGCCCATCGATGCAGCCCAAAGACCCACCATCAAGGCTCCGAAGAGCTGAGCACCCAGGAATCCCCAACCCGCTCCGTAGAAGAGCCCTTCACTCGTTGAGAAGAGACCGGTAAGCACTGTGCCCATGAAGCCGCAGACTCCATGTACTGAGCTGGCACCTACAGGGTCATCTATCTTGAGCACCTTATCAATAAAGTCAACGGCAAGAATCATCAGTACGCCACAGATAGCACCTATCAATACGGCTCCCGTAGCCGATACACAATCACAACCGGCAGTAATACCAACCAATCCAGCCAGAATACCGTTGAGCGTGAGTGAGAGAGAGGGTTTACCATATTTCAGCCAGCTGACAGCCAGGGCGAAGAAACCACCGGCACATGCGGCCAGGTTGGTGGTAAGGAAAACATGTGAGATAGCTAGTTGATCATCAGTCGTAGCAGCCGCCAGTTGCGAACCAGGATTGAATCCAAACCAACCGAACCAGAGGATGAAGACACCCAAGGCGGCAATGGTCAGGTTGTGACCAGGAATAGCACGCGACTTACCATCCTTACCATACTTACCAATACGAGGTCCAAGAATGGCAGCTCCCACCAGGGCAATCCATCCTCCTACGCTATGCACAATGGTTGAACCGGCAAAATCGTGGAACGTCGTACCGAAGATATTCATCATGAATGAGCCCTCCTCTCCATTCATCAGCCAGCCTCCTCCCCAGGTCCAATGGCCTGAAATGGGATAAACCAAGACGCTGATAAAGAGTGTATAGACCAGGTACATCGAGAACTTGGTGCGTTCGGCCATGGCACCTGACACGATCGTGGCCGCCGTGGCACAGAAGACGGTCTGGAAGATGAGGAATCCCTCGTTAGGCAGGGCACCGCTGTCATAGAAACTGCTATCGAAAAGGTGCGGCATCCCGACAAAGTCGCCTGCGCCAAACATCAGCCCGAATCCAATGATCCAGAAGAGCAACGAGCCAAACGTGAAATCGACAAAGTTCTTCATCAGGATATTGGCCGTATTCTTCGTTCGGGTGAAGCCGGCCTCAACCAAGGCGAATCCCGGCTGCATGAAGAAGACCAGCATGGCTGCCAGGAGCATCCAAACGGTATTGATTCCATTAGCCTGTTCAGCAATGACATCTGTAGTATCCGCTGCTACCTCCACAGGGACTGCAGCAGGTTCTTGTGCATAGAGGTCTGTGGCCAAACAGAGTGCCATGAGCAGAGCACCAGCTCTCCAAAGTTTGGCTATAGCATATGTCTTTTCTTTGTTTATCATATTTGTGTATTGTTTACGTTGTACGTTTGATGTGGTTTTTGTGGTTTATGTGCTGCGCGGATTTACTTTTCCTGTTCGGCGTTGTAGAGGGCAATGTCTCCCCGTTCGGCTGTGCGGATGCGGACGGCATCCTCAATGGGGATGATGAAGATGCGTCCATCACCTATCTCCCCGGTCTGGGCGGCCTTCAGGATGGCCTGTACGGTCCTTTCTACATTTTTATCACGCACGACGATGGAGATCAATATGCGCTCAATGGAGCTGGTGTCATACATCACGCCACGGTAGATGCGTGCTTGTCTGGATTTACCAATGCCTCTCACCTCGTAGTAAGAGAACCATTCGATGTCCGCTTCGAGCAAGGCGTCTTTCACGTCCTCGAACTTGGTCTTACGGATAATGGCTTCAATCTTTTTCATACCTTAAAAATTTAATTAATCCTTTTAGAAACTCATTCCTACTGTGAAATAGGCTCCTTCTGTGCGGGGATTCCAGGTGGCCACGGCAAACAGCGGCAAGGAGAAGCTGTCCGTCACCTTAATCTCTTATAATTAGGAGGGATTTTATATCAGCCACTTACGCAGGCGCTTCATGGCCTCCTGACAATCTTCATGGCTGCCGAAGGCGGTAAGGCGGATATACCCCTCACCGCTCGGGCCGAAGCCTACACCTGGGGTACCCACCACGTTGGCCTCGTAGAGCATCTGCTCGAAGAACTTCCAGGAACCCATACCGTCGGGAGTCTTGAGCCAGATGTAAGGAGAGTTTACGCCGCCGAACACCTTGAGTCCGGCGGCTTCGAGGCCCTGCTTCATGGTGCGGGCGTTCTCCATATAGTAGTCGATGTTGGCACGTACCTGCTGCTTGCCTTCGGGGGTATAGATAGCTTCGGCTGCCCGCTGAGTGATGTAGCTGGCACCGTTGAACTTGGTGCATTGGCGACGGTTCCAGAGCTTGCCCAATGGGATACGGTCGCCCGTGAGGGTGGCTGCAGTCAGTTCCTTAGGTACTATGGTATAACCGCAGCGTACGCCGGTGAATCCAGCCGTCTTGGAGAAGCTACGGAACTCGATGGCACACTTCTTGGCACCCTTGATTTCGTAAATACTGTGCGGTACGTTATCTTCTTGAATGAAAGCCTCATAGGCTGCATCAAATAGAATCAGCGTGTCGTTGGCCAGGGCATAATCCACCCACTTCTTGAGTTGCTCCTTCGTGAGCGTAGTGCCCGTGGGATTGTTGGGATAGCAGAGATAGACGATGTCGATACGCTTGTCGGGAATGGCTGGGATGAAGTTGTTCTCAGCCGTACAGGGCATATAGGTCACGTTGCTCCACTTTCCGTCAGCTTCGAGCACACCGGCGCGTCCGCACATCACGTTACTGTCAATATAGACGGGGTAGATAGGGTCAGTCACTCCTACACTGTTGTCATGACGCAGGATGTCGCCAATGTTGCCCGTATCACTCTTAGCTCCGTCGTTCACAAAGACCTCACTCGGCGTAAGGTGAATGCCACGCGGCTGGAAGTCGTGCTTGATGATGGCATCAATCAAGAAATCATACCCTTGTTCTGGACCATACCCCCGGAAGGTGCTGGCGCTGGCCAACTCTTCCACAGCCTTGTGCATGGCCTCTATGCAGGCCTGCGGCAGAGGGCGCGTCACGTCGCCGATACCCAGCCGGATAAGCGACTGCTTGGGATGGGTGATTCTGAAACTGTTCACTTTTTTTGCTATATCGGAGAAGAGGTAGCTTCCCGGTAGCTTGAGGAAATGTTCGTTGACCAATGCCATATCTTTTGTTGTTTTTGATGTTGTTTATTCTATTATTTCCATTTTTCCGTCGAATACGATGGTAGCCGGACCGGTCATCATCACGTGGCCAGTAGCCTCATCCCAGGTGATATCGAGCATACCGCCATCCATCACGATGCGCGACTGACGAGGACGGCGACCCGTCAAGGCAGCTGCTACGGCCGTGGCACAAGCTCCAGTACCACAGGCCTGAGTAATACCAGAACCGCGCTCCCACACCCTCATGCGAAGGCTTCCGTCAGCCTGTGGTTCTACAAACTCCACGTTAATGCGACCAGGGAAGAGGGGATGATGCTCCAGCAATGGACCATCTGCCGTTAGGTCGATGTTAGCCAGATTATCCACAAAGAGTACGAGGTGAGGGTTACCCATGGAGACTGTGGTACCTACGTAGCGGTGGTCGCCGGCAAAGATGGGCTGCTCACGCATAGGCTTCAGTCCCTGGCCATCGTAGTCAGCAGGCTCATCAGCAGGAGCACCCATATCGACGGTCACGGTACTGACACGGTTGGCCTCATCCAGATGAAGGTGAAGAATTTTGATGCCCGACAAGGTCTCCAGCTCGACAGTGGTCTTTGTGGTGAGTCCATATTCATAGACATACTTCCCGATGCAGCGCGAAGCGTTGCCACACATCACGGCTTCAGAACCATCCGCATTGAAGATACGCATCGAGAAGTCCGCCTTATCCGAAGGACCAATCAGCACGAGGCCATCACTGCCAATGCCCGTATGGTACTTGCTCCACTCCACGGCCCAACGTTCGGGTTTATCAAGCGGGAAACGCATCGTATTAATATAGATGTAGTCGTTGCCCGCCCCATGCATCTTAGTAAATTCTATTATCCTTGTCATTTTGCTCAATAAACTTTGTTGGTTTAATCCTTTTGCCTTAAAACGCTGCAAAGATACGACATTTTGTATTCACTAAGCAAAAATTTACTTTCTTTTTTCCATAAAAAAGCATAATAAATTTCTATTCAGTAGCTGAGAGAGGATTTTGCTTACAGATTGAAAGAGTATTTCATTTAGTAGTCACAATATGATAGTTTATATTTCACATAGCAGGTGGTATGTCATGAATCCACCGAGAGAATTTCAGGGAGAGAGGCCATAAAAAAAGCCCAGGACATCAGTTTGTCCTGAGCTTTCCCTGCACGATTAAGCTGATTTCAGTTAATCCGTGAAATAGCTGTCAAAGTGGAGGGTTGTATAGTTACTTAGTTTTATTTGATAAATAGAGAATTAGTTACTTCACGCATTTCTGCTTCAAAAATAGGTTAATTTTCCGACCCCCACAAGCATTCATAAGAAAAAAAGTGTATCTTTGCACACCAAACATCATGTCATACTATAAAAAACAGTCCTTTGCAACGATGAAAAAACAAGCAATCTATTGGGTTCTCTGGCTTGTAAGCCTGTTCCTTATACCTGCCCGGGCAGCACGTATCGACACCCTGACCGTACAAAGCCAGGGCATGAAACGTGGCATCGACATGATTGTCATTGCCCCAGACCAATCCTTAGGCAATACACCTACCCATTGCCCCGTCATCTACCTGCTCCACGGCTTCGGCAACAACCACTTCGCCTGGCTGCAAATCAAGCCCAATCTGCCACAGATTGCCGACCGCGAGGGCCTCATCTTCGTCTGTCCTGACGGACAGGAAAGTTGGTACTGGGATAGCCCGCAATGCCCTGAATCCCGCTACGAGACCTTCATCTCGCAGGAGATGATAGCCTATGTGGATGCCCACTATGCCACGATAGCTGACCGCACAGGTCGCGCCATCATGGGACTGAGCATGGGTGGACACGGAGCCCTATGGAACGCCATCCGTCACAAGGAGGTGTTTGGTGCCGCAGGCAGCACGAGCGGTGGTGTGGATATCCGCCCCTTCCCCAACAGTTGGAACATGAGCAAGCAACTGGGCGATAAAGAGAGCAACCCCGAAGTGTGGGAGCAGCACACGGTAATCAACCAGGTGAATAGGCTACAAAACCACGACCTGGCCCTCATCATCGACTGCGGCGAGGAGGACTTCTTCCTGGAGGTCAATAAGGCTTTCCACCAGAAGCTGCTGGAGCAGGGCATTGAGCACGACTTCATCACCCGTCCCGGTAGTCATAACAAGACCTACTGGCACAACTCCATCGACTACCAGATCCTGTTTTTTGAGAAATATTTCCAAAAAATACCCTGATAGGGGAATAAGTTGTAAATTAGCAAAAAATCATCCTAACACATAACCTCTTAACAAACATGAAGAATAATTTATGGCTATTATCTTGCCTCTCAGCTGGAGTAAGCCAACTGGTGGCCTCCCCTGCCCAAGCAGAAGAGGGGAAGAGAAAACAGACTCAGGAGAAATCACCCAACGTCATTGTTATCCTGGCCGATGACCTGGGCTATGGTGACCTGCAATGCTATGGAGCCAAGAATGTGGAGACGCCTAACATCAACCGCCTGGCTGCCCAGGGCATCCTCTTCACCAACACCCATGCCGTAGCGGCCACCAGTACCCCCTCACGCTACTCACTCCTGACGGGAGAGTACGCTTGGAGACGACCTGATACCGACGTGGCGGCAGGCAACGCGGGCATGATCATCCGGCCCGAGCAATACACCATGGCCGACATGTTCAAGGCAGCCGGTTACCACACGGCCGCTTTCGGCAAATGGCACCTGGGCCTGGGCGACCAGACGGGCAAGCAGGACTGGAATGCTCCCCTGCCCTGCGGACTGGCCGACATCGGCTTTGACGAACACTACATCATGGCCGCCACAGCCGACCGCGTGCCCTGCGTCTTCATCCAGAACGGACAGGTGGCCAACTACGATCCCTCAGCACCCATCGAGGTAAGCTACCAGAAGAACTTCCCCGGCGAACCTACGGGCAGGGAGAATCCTGAGTTGCTCTACAACCTCCGCTCCAGCCATGGCCACGACTACTCCATCGTGAACGGCATCGGACGCATCGGCTACATGAAGGGCGGCGGCAAGGCACTCTGGAAAGATGAAGATATTGCCGACTCCATCACCTCACACGCCATTGACTTCATCCGTCGCAATCAGGATGAACCTTTCTTTATCTATTTCTGCACCAATGACGTCCACGTGCCCCGCTTCCCTCACCCCCGTTTCCGTGGCAAGACAAACATGGGACTCCGTGGCGATGCCATTGCCCAGTTTGACTGGTGTGTTGGTGAGCTCATGAAGGCCCTGGAAGAGATGAAGCTGGCCGACAACACGCTGATTATCCTCACGAGCGACAACGGTCCCGTGGTGGATGACGGCTATGACGACCAGGCCGAAGAGCTGCTCCATGGCCACCAACCTGCCGGCCCATGGCGCGGAAATAAGTACAGCGCCTTCGAGGGAGGTACCGTCGTGCCTGCCATCGTACGTTGGCCTGCCCGGGTGAAGGGTGGACAGGAGTCGGACGTGCTGATGTCGCACATCGACTGGATGGCCTCGCTGGGTAGCCTGCTTCAGGCCCGCCTGCCCAAAGGCTCAGCCCCCGACAGTCAGAACCGTCTGGGTAACCTGCTGGGCACGGATGCTACTGACCGTCCCTGGGTGATTGAGTTAGCCTCGAACCATGTCCTCTCCGTGCGCAGCAAGGAGTGGAAATACATCGAACCCAGCGATGGCCCGGCCATGATTCCCTGGGGACCAAAGATTGAGACCGGCAACCTGAGCACTCCTCAACTCTACCATATCAGCCTGGAACAGGACGAGCGAACCAACGTTGCATCTGAACATCCCGACATCATCTTCGAGATGCAGAACATCCTGCGTCGCGAACGTGCCAAATAATAACTGACAAGAAAAAAGAAAAGAGCCCCTCTAGAGGGACTCTCGAAGTCGTTTCGAAGGCATCCCGAAGGATAAGAATCCTTGCGGGATGCCTATTTAGTATAAACATTTTACTACGCGTATGGTTTTGTCGCCAGCATCAGCAGCTCACTGCTTGAGGTAGTAGTTGACGGTAGTCACCACGCGAATACTCTTGATGTAGGGCGTGTTGCTGTCGCGATCTTCAATCACAAATTGGCCCTGTGAGGCGTTGCGTATCTTGCCTAGACGGCTGTCACTATCCTTGGCAAACTTCTCGGCAGCAGCACGGGCATTGCGGGTGGCCTCCTCAATCATCTGGGGCTTGACGTCGTTGAGCTTCGTAAAGCTGTAGGTCACGTTGTAGCGGTAGTCGCCCCCCGTGATGGCGATGCCCTGCTTGAGCAGCTCAGCCTGCTCGCCCATCAGCTGCCGTACAGCCTCCACACGACTCGAAGTCACGGTAATGACCGACGTAGCATTATAGCGATAGTTCACGTTCTGCGCCCCATAGCGCTCGGCCTCCATATCGATAATCTCAGGAGCGGCGATGCTGATCTCCTCCTCCTGGATGCCACGGCTCTTGAGGAATGCCACGATGGCCTGATTCTTCTTGTTGATGTTGGCGTAGAGGACAGCAGGATCATTGCCTATATCCTTGAACATCAACGGCCACACCACCTTATCAGCCGGCACCTCCATCTCGGCCAATCCCTTCACGGTCACGATACGGTCCTTGGCGATGAACTCCGAAATTCCCTTTCTCAACTGATTGCCCAAAAGAAGCAATCCCACGGCGACAATGATCGCCTCCCATTTTAAGCTCTTCATGCAATTACATTTTTATTTAAGTTACCAGCTACAAGCTATGAGCTACAAGCTACAAGTTGCAACAGGACAAATATAACGCATTCCACCCGGATTCTGTTCATCCTCAAAGAGAAAATAAGGGCATTTAATATACTAACAGGCTTTTTTAGTGTATTTAATTAAAAAAAGCAGGTATAATGGATAATCGGTTCGAGAAAAAGCGCTAACTTTGTCGGGTGAAACATAACTAACCACTAAATCCTATGTTGACTCAACTTATTAATGCAAAAATCCTCACCCCGCAGGGGTGGCTCAAAGATGGCTCTGTTCTGATCAGAGACGGTAAGATACTGGAAGTGACCAACTGTGACCTGGCCGTAATCGGCGCACAGCTGATTGATGTGAAAGGCATGTACGTGCTGCCTGGCGGCGTGGAGATTCACGCTCACGGCGGAGGCGGACGTGACTTCATGGAGGGCAGCGAGGATGCCTTCCGCAAGGCTGCTGCCACCCACATGCAGTACGGTACCACCTCCATCTTCCCCACCCTCTCATCGAGCACCGTGCCCATGATTGAGGCTGCCGCCGAGACCTGCACCAAGCTGATGGCCGAGCCAGACAGCCCCATCCTGGGACTCCACCTGGAAGGTCACTACTTCAACATGAAGATGGCCGGCGGACAGATGCCTGAGAACATCAAGGACCCCGACCCCAACGAGTACATCCCCATCGTGGAGAAATGGGACTGCATCAAGCGCTGGGACGCCGCCCCTGAGCTGCCCGGAGCCATCCAGTTCGGTAAATACATCACCGGCAAGGGTATCCTCGCCTCCGTGGGTCACACACAGGCTGAATACGAAGACATCCATGCCGCCTTCGAGGCCGGCTACAGCCACGCCACCCACTTCTACAACGCCATGCCGGGATTCCACAAGCGCCGCGAGTACAAGTACGAAGGTACCGTGGAGAGCATCTACCTGATGGATGACATGACCGTAGAGGTTGTGGCCGACGGTATCCACGTGCCCCCCACCATCCTCCGCCTGGTCTATCGCATCAAGGGCGTAGAGCGCACCTGCCTGATTACCGACGCCCTGGCCTGCGCAGCCAGCGACAGCAAGGAGGCCTTCGACCCACGCGTCATCATCGAAGATGGTGTCTGCAAGCTGGCCGACCGCTCGGCACTGGCCGGTAGTGTAGCCACCATGGACCGTCTGATCCGCACCATGGTGCAGAAGGCCGAAATTCCTCTGGCCGACGCGGTACGCATGGCCAGCGAAACGCCCGCACGCATCATGGGCGTAAGCGACCGCAAAGGCTCGCTCCAGAAGGATAAGGATGCCGACATCCTCGTCATGGACGAAGAACTCAACGTACGCGCCGTATGGGCTATGGGCAAACTGGTCGTGGACAAATTGGCTAATAACTAAAAACAACAACGGAATATGAGAACAAATCTTAGCTCACAAATTACACTCAATAGGGTTTCAACCCGCTATTACCGCCCCGAAAACGCCTTTGAGCGCTCGGTACTGACCCGACTGGAAAAGGTGCCTACCGAGATTTATGAGTCGGCCGAGGAGGGTGCCGGACAAATTGCACTCGACATTGCCCAGCTCATCCGCGACAAGCAGAAGGCCGGACGCTTCTGCGTACTGGCCCTGGCCGGAGGAGCATCGCCCCGCAGCGTCTATGCCCAGCTCGTACGCATGCACCAGGAGGAGGGACTGAGCTTCCGCAACGTCATCGTATTTAACCTCTATGAATACTACCCCTTGACGGCCGACGCCGTAAACAGCA
>JBJEKT010000107.1:0-10705 GCA_051878775.1 Bacteroides sp.
GCAATCATGATTTCGTTGAAGACATCTTGATTCTGAGCCACTTTGTGTGCTACGACAGTACCTACACCGCCAGCACCGATAATAAGAACTTTACCCATTTCTATCTCTAATTTTGTTTGGTTTTTACACACTATATTATCATACTATTCATAGGTCAAACTGCGGCAAGCGCATTTTGCTTGCTGCAAATATACGCCATTTTTCTGAATGGCCAAACATTCGGAGGAATGAAAACAAAAAAAGTTACCTCTCTTCCTGCTTCAGCGGAAGGATGAAGAGGAAGCGTGCACCACCGTGATAGGTGGTGTCGAGCAGGGCTTCTCCCTCCAGCCGCTTGGCTATGAGACGGCAGATGTTCAGTCCTAGACCTGTGCCTTGCTTGAAGATGTTGAGCTTCTTGAAGCGTTCGAAGATGTGCTCCTGCTCACTCACGGGGATGCCTTCACCAGTGTCGGTCACGGAGAAAGTGAGGAAGCCCGGACGTTCACTAAGGGAGCAATGGAGGTGAATCTCTCCCCGGTCAGTGTGCTTCTCGGCATTGGTGAGGTAGTTGACCAGCACCTGCTGCAAGCGGTTGGCATCGGTCTCTATCGTATAGTCATCTGCCACCTCGGTAGTGAAGTAGAGGCGCACCCCTTGGGGCACGTTATGGATGACGGTGGCCACCGACTGATGGCACACTTCGTTGATGTGCGTGGGGGTAAGGTTCACCGAGTAGCGGCCACTCTCCAACGAACTGAGGTCGAGCACATCGTTGATGAGCGTACTGAGCAGTTCGGCATTGTGACTGATCAACTTACTATACTCCGCCTTCTCCTCATCATCCAGCTCCATGCCCGGAGTGGCCAGCAGTTCGCTGAATCCCACGATGCTGTTGAGCGGTGTGCGTATCTCGTGGCTCATGTTCTGCATGAAGAGGGTCTTCATCCGCTCCGACTCTTCGGCCCGCTCACGTGCCTGGTCTAGCTGTTGGTTCTTCTGCTTCAGTAGCCGTTCGCTCCGATGGTGCTGCAAGATATAGATTACGGCTGCCGCCACAATCAGCAGGGCCAGGAAGAAGAGGCCGTTGCTGATGAGTTTCTGCCTATCGGCTGCCGACTTCAGTTTGTTGAGTTCCAAGTCGCGCTTCTCAAGCAGCAACGTGTTCTTCTCCGCATTGATACGGTCCAGTTCCGAGCGGGTTCGGAGGTCGCTCAAATCCAGTTCGGTGTTTCGCAGGGTGAGCTGAGTATTCTGCAAATCAAGTTCCGTGTTCTGCAGGTTGAGTTGCGTATTCTTCAAATTCAGCTCCGTATTGGCCAGTTGCAATGCCTGCGCCTCATGCTTCAACTGCTCGTTTGCCAGCTCCGCACTCAGTTCAGCCAGGTCACGCGTCTGGAGTGCAGTACGTACCGAGTCAGACTTCGCACGGTTCTGCCTCAGATACTCATACGCCTCCTTATACCTTCCCTCCCTATAGAAGAGGATTTGATGGAGGTTGTTGCGCGAGAGTTTCTCCTTAATGTGTTCAATCATGCTATGCGCCTCCGCATACTTTCCATCAATGGCCAGACGATACACATTGGCTACCACGTAGTTCGCATTATACCCTGACATCTTAGCAGGCGCTATATACTGATCAAAATAGGCTCTGAATCGATCATGCTGTTCTTGCTGGAAGTAGCACTTCACTATGACAAGGCGGGCGTCAAGTACCACCTTTTCCGTCTTGCCTACTCTCACGGCCATCTCAGCGTAACGCAACGCCTCATCATAGCGTTTGCAATTAAAGCAAGCGTTGGAGAGCGTAGAGGCTATTGTACCCACATCCTGGTCAGGAAGGTTCTTCTGCATGTAGTCGAGTGCCTCCTTGAAGTGTATTACAGACGTGACGTATTCCTGCCGTGTAAAGTAGAGGTTACCTAACGTACGGAGGCAGCAGAAAAAGCCGAAATTATCCTCCCGTTCCAACGCATCAGTACGCATCTGCTCCGTCATCTTCAGGGCTGCCATGTGGCGTCCCATATTGAGCAGGTTATTGATTTCCATCGTGTAAGCATGGTAGTAGTACTGCGTATAGCCGTTGCGTAGCGCAGTATCCTTGCATCGGGCCACTACTACGGCCAATCCCTCGGCATCATGCAGATAGAAGTAATAATTTAAGGGAATAACCATGGCCATGCACTCTGCCTTGAGGTCGCCCTTGGCCCTGGCATTCGCAGCCAGCGTATCGGCCATGGCGAGTGCCACCTGCTGGGAGCGCAGACGGAAAGCCTTGACATAGTAGGCATAGAGCTCATCATCAATCTTATAGGGATTGTTTTGCGCACACAACGACCCCATGCACCCCACGAGGCACATCATCATCAGCAGCAGTCGGATGTAGCATAAACACATTCTCATTCCCATTGGTAAAGGTCGTTTCAAGCGGCATAGAGCCACAGACACGCCGCAAAGATAGCGAATTATTCTGGAACGGAGATAATTAGTTCTCAAAAAATGGCATTTTTGCGTCTATCACAAAAAAACACAGAGAAATGAAAATGACACTTCACACCTCACGTTTCGCTGTATTGTATTGATTCACTGACTGTTATAACATGAAGTATAGTGTGAAGTATCAAAAACGATACTTCACACCATATCTATCTAATAATCAATGTTATACATGCAAATGTGAGGTGTGAGGTATTTTTTATCGTAGATTTGGATTTTTATTGTAGCGCGGTCAACCTCTATGTGGTGTACAAGGCCAGGAGTAGTCAACCGAACAGGTTCTGATGCAATTTAGTTGAATGGAGTCGCATATCTGTAGGGGCGGAAAATATTCCGCCCTGCATACCGCAACAGTGGGTGTATTTGGGCGGAAAATATTCCGCTACAAAGCCATTTGTTACCAGCAGGATGAAAAACGTTTTTCATCCCGAGGAAAAATGATTATCATCCGGCTGAAAAAAAATTACCTGCAAAATGAAAACGCCCTACGAAAAAGACAAAGCCCGCGGGCTTTGTCTGCTCGCGGGCTTTTTCTATGGTTAATTGACGGAATAAATCAACGTTTTGCAGGTGCAGGTCGGGCTGCTGGCACCTTCTTGGCTGCACTGCTGGTGGCTGCACTCCAAGTGAAGGTAATGTACTTGTTGTAGTACTCGTAGAACTTCAGCGTACCACCATTCTCGTCACCCTCGAAGGTGGCGTAGCTCTCACCATCCATTGGTTTATAGACGTAGCCATAACTACCACCCATCGGCACATACCAGTAGTAATCATCCTCCTGACAGTTGATGAAGGTTACGTTACCCTCTTCATCCACGGTGAAGTTGAGGTCTTCGCCGGCATTATACCAATCCTTGATGGTATAGGTACCATCTTCGTTGTAATTGATGGTAGCGTCCCAAGGTTGGTCTTCGTAGTCCTCCATCACGAAGGAGCCTGGAGCCGCCCAAGTTTGAGGCTCGCTGCTTGTACCACCCCAGGTGAAGGTGATGTAGCTGTTATACGATCCATCGAACATGCTGATGCTTCCTCCGTTCTTATCTCCACTGAAGGTGGCATACGACACACCGTCATATGGCTTGTAGATATAAGCATAGTTATCAGCATCAATAGGCACATACCAATACCAGTCGTCTGCATAATAGGAATCAAAGTTCATGTTGCCATCAGCATCAACCGTGAAGGTGAGGTCATATCCCTCCGCTTCAAACCAATTCTTGATGGTGTAACTGCCATCTTCATTCACTGTCAACGTAGCATTCCAGGGCGAATCAGGATAGCTTTCAATCACAAACTGACCTTCTGCACTCCAGGTCTCCACAGCCGGTGCACCCCAAACGATGTCGTAATAGCCTTCAGCAAGGTAGTTATCATCCTTGTCGTAATAGTAGGCATAGAACCACACTTCACCACGCGTCAGATCACCTTCGAAGGCCGAATAGCCATTCGACGTATAGGCAGCTATGTAATGACTATCGTCGGTCCAAACATAATTGTAACCAGAGGAAGAAGAACCGTTGAGAATAGAGATTTCGCTCGTTTCAGCACTTACGGCAAAGTCGAGATTGAAGCCCGTTGCGCCATGGAAGGCCTCGATGGTATAGCTTCCGTCGTCATAGCTCACCACATCGGCTGTACCTGATGTACCGTCCAATCCTGTATAGGTAGCGGTGATACGGTTCACTTCCAGCTTGGTGCGCTCAAATTCAATCATCACCTTCTCGGAGTTCGAGTAGGCTTCTTGCTCGCTCATGGACTGAATGTAGAATCGGTAAGTGCCCAGATCAAGTTTCTCAAAGGCCACAGAAGCATCGTAGGTATAGCTATCGGTGATTTCAGTTTCTACCTCATCCACCAAGCTATAGAGTTGGTAAGAGTAGTGAGAGGCATTCTCTACAGGTTCCCATGAAACCACCATCTGGCCGTTCTGCATCGCAGCAGCAGGAGCGGGAGCAGCCAGCGGCACAATCTTCGCTGTGGTAGCAGTCAGTTTGGCAATGGGAGAAGTGGTCTTATCGCTGGAAAGCGCAGCATACGACCATACGGTAAGCGTATACGTGGTATTATCCTTCAGGCCGGTGATTGTAGCCGTCAGCGCAGTCGTCACATCACCCTTGACGAGTGCTTCATCAGGGTCACGCAGTTCGTAGGCGTATTGCGTAGCGCCACTAACTGCCTCCCAAGCAAAGGTAAGCGAGCTGACCGTAGAGTTGGCCGAAGAGATACTGGTGGTACCAAGCGGTGTCTTGACCACCTCGTCGTCGTCGCACGACGTGCAGAAGCTCATGGCGCCAAGCAGCGCGAGCAGGGTATAAAGCTTATAGGTCTTCATCGTTATTCAGCATTTAAGTCACTAAAAAAGAAAGTCATGTATTTCCACCATTCAGCAGAGCCATCCGTATAAGCCACCTCGTAGCAGTAGAGCTCACCGTAATTGAGGTCGAAGCTGATGTAGCTGTAGGAAGTTGAACCCCAAGAACGGCATACGCAGATGTAGCTCAGTTCAGTACCATCGTCCATGGTCATGACGGGATAGTCACCCGTCTTGGCATCAAACCAGTAGAATGAGTTGAGTTCAGAATCCAGGTAATCTTCATATCCATTATAAGGTTCGAACATGCTGTAGCCGTAGTACGAAGATTTACCACCCAGATAGAAGGTGAAATCACCATCGGTACCCAGGAACTTCTCGATGCGGTAACGGTTCATCTCACCAAGACGATAAACCACTGCATCGTAACTCTGCCATTTGTCACCTTTATAATTAATCGAATACCTCACCTTCTTATAGGGATCCCAAGAGGTCTTTGACACGAAACCCGTATAGCGGGCAGCACCCGGAGTGGCCTTATAGGGGTTGGTATAGGCCTCATCTATCTGAAGGTCAAATTCATACTTCTTATTCGGCTCCAGATTGTCAAACTTCAGTTCAAACTGGGCCGTCTTTTGACCAGCCTCAAACTCGACTTGAGCGGGCACCGAGAGCGCAGAGTTAAGACTAATGATGTTAATAGGCACAACTGCAGCCTTCTCACAGTTCAGACGAGACACATCGATAGTCGGTGCATACTCCTCACCAGCCAGAATAATGAATTCTTCAGGATTGGTATTATCGAAATAGACCGCCATATTGTCAGCGGGCACCGGTTCTGCCGGTACAAAGCCCGATTCGTTCGTATCATCGCAAGCCGTAAAGGCCATGGCTAAGGCTACGACGGGCATCAGGTGTTTCATATATGTTTTCATACAATTCTATATTTTGCTTGTTACATCATTTGTTAGCCGCATCTTTGGTGCAATACTGCTGTACAGTGGGTGTACAGTCAGGATTCATCACGATTCCCTGATTGAACGAACGCTCAATTTCGGGAATATAGAAGTTCATCCAGGGTGCCACATAGCCATCCTTCGAATTGAGCTGGTAGTCGTCGGGATAGTTGGTGTTGGGCATCGTGCGGAGCACGCCCTTCTTCAGACGTTTGTAGTCGTAATAGACAATGCCTTCGCCCCAGAACTCAATACGTTTCTGGATTAGGATGTCGTCGAGCAAGTAGGCATAATAGTCACTTCGTGCCTGGTAGCTGCCATCGGTATAGCGGTAGGTGTTGACAAACTTGGTCAGTTCATCGGCTCCTGCTTGCTTGCCCTCGGTGTATGCCAAAGCCTCAGCCTTGATGAAATACATCTCTTCAACGCGAATCACGGGCACGTCGCAAAGCATACCAACCAACGGGTCAACCATATCACCTGAGGCAGAACGGAACTTCAGACCTGCATAAGCCGGTACACGGCTGAAGTTGGTGTTGTCGGCCAATGAGGTGGCGTTCTCATCCTTCAGCAGCGTCTGGTATTTGGAGGGCACAACCGCTTTACCCGCATCTTCGGGAGCAATCCAGGTTGTCTTACGCCAGTCTTCATCGGGGATACGGTCGTACAGATAAGAACCTATCAGACGGTATGCGCCACCATAAGCAGGCATAGCCCAAGTTGCTTCCGGATTAATTTGACCAACAATCGAGTTCCAGAAGTCAGGCAGTTGCTCTACAGAGGAGAAGCGCATGCACCATACCCACGATTGGTTGGCCGTGTTGAAGCCTGTAACAGGATCGTGCCACTGAGCCTCAGTAAGGGGAGAGTAACCGGCAGCAATCACTTTATCTGCATAGGCAATGGCCTTTTCATAGCACTGCTTAGCTGTGGTGATGCCCAGGGCTTTATAGCCATCGTCATCTCCTTCGTGAGCCAGCTGTTCGGTCAAGTCGTCGGCCGACTGATTGAAGCGCGTAGCCAAGGTCAGCCAGAAGCGCGCCATCAAAGCATTGACCACATCCTTGTTGGGTTCTTCCTTGGTAGAGCGTGAATAGTTAGCCAGCAGCTCTTCAGCCATGCTCAGATCGTTGTAGATGAAGCGATACATGGTGTAGAAAGGAGCACGGGGATTGTTCTTGGTTTGTTCCTTATCAGTCTGCTCAGTCACGATAGGTACGGTCAGTCCGAGCACCTCCTGCGCTTTGGCATCCAGATCAGCATAACCCGTCAGCTTGAACTCAAACATGAAGCTGAGGTCATAATAGCAGAGCGCACGATAGACGCGAGCAATACCTGCATAGTGACGTTCCTCTTCGCTGGCTGTCTCCAGGTCAATCAGACCAATCAACCGGTTAGCATTATTAATAAAGGTATAGTAATAATAATAAGGATAGGCCGTATGCGAAGTCAAGTTACTACCCTTTTCATAGGAAGCCTGGTAATTCCAGCTGAAGTCGGGCGTGGGGAAGTCCTCACAGAGCACATCGCGCACATACATGTAGCAGGGGTAACCCCAGTCCTGCGTGATATAATAGGAACCAGACGAATTACCGTATGAGTTGACGGCAATCATCTTGGTTTTCAGACCACCGACAAGCATGCTGAGGGAGTTACTGGATGCTTGGATTTGCTCAGCCGAGGCCACGTTGGTAGGATTGATAGTATCCATACAGCTGCTCAGCATCAAACCCGCAGCCAGGGGGATAGCCATGAAGGCGTTGTATAAATTGAATGTTTTCATATCGATATTCCTCCAAATTAGAATTGAACAGTGATGCCACCCGTAATGGTCTTAGCCGGAGCATAGAGTGCTGCCGACATTGAGCCACTGGTGCTGGTACGAGGATCCAGACCTCTGCGTTTGCTCCACAAGGCGAGGTTCTCGCCCGAAGCATAGATGCGCAAGCTGCTGACATGCAGCGGAGCAAGCCACTTCTTAGGCAACGTATAGCCCAACGAGATGTTCTGCAGGCTGAGCCAGCTGCCATCCGTCAAGAAGCGGTCGGACGTACTTGTAGAATAGATATCGTTGTACTGCCAGCGAGGGATGTTGCTACCTGTATTCTCAGCCGTCCAAGAGTTGAGCACATCGCGGTGGATGGCCAAGCCCGTGCTACCCGGTGTGGGGGGCGACATGAGTGATGCATAGCTCCAGTCCATCACCTTGCCACCAATCTGATAAGCAAAGCTGACATTGACATCGAATCCGAATGCCTTGAGGCTGGTATTGAAACCACCATAGAGGTCGGGAATGGATGTTCCGCAATCAAAGTAATCTTCGTCTTTGGTAATCTCCGTTGGATTAGTCGTGGTAATCAGGTTACCATCAGCATCGTGCTTGTACCACATGGATTCACCATTTTCGTTCACGCCAGCATACTTCTTCAAGCGCCAGGTGTACATGGGGAGGCCTTCGCCGTAGTAGTACGAACCACTGGTGTAGCCCGGATGACCGTTCAAGGTGTTGTATCGGTTGTCCTCATTCAGACGGGTGATTTCATTCTTATAGTGGGTCATGTTCATACCCACGGTCCACGTCAGCAGCTTATTCTTGATGATGTCACCCTCCAATTCCATCTCAATACCTTTATTGACCATATCGCCTACGTTGGAGGAGAAGCCTGCGTAACCAGCCGACAGGGGCACACGTACCGTACAGAGCATATCGCTGGTCTTTCTATAGAAGTACTCTACTGAACCACGGATGCGACTCTTGAGGAGTTCAAACTCCAGACCGGCATTGATGTTGGTCACTGTTTCCCAGGTGATTTCCGGATTACCGATGTGGCTCAGCGTCAGGCTCACGTCATTGCCTTCGCCCTTGCTGATGGAGTACGTATCGGTATAGAGGAAATCGCTGATGTTGTCATTACCGTTCTGACCGAACGAAGCTTTCAGCTTGAGGTGGTTAATCCACTTCACATCCTGCATGAAATTCTCCTTGCTGATGAGCCAAGCGCCTCCAAAGGAGTAGAAGTTACCCCAGCGGTGGTCGGGATGGAAACGCGAAGAGGCATCGCGGCGGTAAGACACCTGAGCAAAGTATTTGCTGTCCCAATCATAGAGTGCACGGAAAATCCAGCCTTCCGTCTTATACTTGGAGCTGTATGAACCGTTGTCAATCATTGTCGTGGCACCTGACAATTCATGGTTGCCAAAATAAGAGAACATATTCTTGCGGCTACCGGTGATGTAGTTGTAGTCGTGAGTATAGTTCTCATGACCAGCCAGCACAGAGATGTTGTGCTTGCCAAAGCTCTTGTTGTACTTCAGCAGTTCTTGGAAGTTGACTGCATAATAGTTATACTGGGTCTTACCTACATAACCTCCGGGATAGCTGGCATTACCAAAACCGTAGAAGGGGTTCTGCGTATAGGTTGAGTTGTAGCCGTTGGTATAGACACTACCGTTGAGCGTAGCCTTCAGGCCATCGATGATGTCGATATCAAGGAAACCATTCATGTTGACATCAGTCTGGATGGTGTTGTAGTAGTTGAGGCGGGCATCGGTGATTCCATTGCTCTGCTTCAGGTAGGGACGTACATAGCTGCTTCCTAAAGTCAAGCCATCACCATAATCACCCACGGGGCCGTTCTCATCACAGTAGATGTTGCCTTCACCATCACGGATATAGACCGGATAGATGGGGGCCATGTTGGCCACCTGGCTGAAGATGTTGGTTCCACCCGTAGCATCTTCATCAGCGCTGTTAGAGATGGAGCGCGTAAAGTTGACGTTTCCGCCTACATTCAACCAGTCGAAAGCCTTGTAGCTGGCCTTCAAGCGAGCAGTGTAACGGCGGAAGTTGTTGTTGACCACGATACCATCGGCATCGAGGAAGCCAAACGAAGCATAGAATTGACTACGCTCACCGCCAGCTGTCAGCGAGAGGTTATACTCTTGACGCAAGGAGTTGCGGTAAGCCTCATCAATCCAGTTGTCAGGCATGATGGTATAGACCTTACCATTATTATATACGCGGTGACCGATGGTCGTATTGGGGTTCAAGCGGCCATTCGTACCAATCAGGTATTCTCCGTCAGGAACTGTGAAGGGGAGGTAGCCCAAACCACCCTCAGCCGAGCTCTTGTAAAGTGTAGCATTGGCTGTGGAGTGAGCAGCCGAAGCCGACATGCCGCGTCCGTTGGTGAAGTAATTGTAGAGTGACTGATAGTAGGTCTCAATGTACTCGCGCGGATCATCAATGGTCTTGTAACGCTGCAGCGCACGCGAGCTCACGCCCCACTTGGCATCGAGCTGTACGGTGGCCTTACCCTGTGCACCCTTCTTGGTGGTGATGATGATGACACCGTTAGCACCACGCGCACCATAAAGCGCATTGGATGCCGCATCCTTCAATACGGTAATCGAAGCTACGTCAGAAGGATTAATGCTGTTCCAGTCGCCATCATAGGGGACGCCATCCAATACAATGAGCGGGTCTTTACCCGCGTTGATGGAGCTGATACCACGAATACGGAAAGTGGGAGATGCATCGGGCGAACCGGAAGCCGAGAAAGCTTGCAGACCTGCCACGTTACCTTCAAGGGCGCCCATCACGTTATTCACCTGTCTGGATTCCAGCTTCTTACTATCCACTACAGCTGCAGATCCTGTAAACGAGGATTTCTTTTGCTCACCGAAAGCTACGACCAGCACTTCGTCCAGCAGCTCCGTGTCAGCCTGGAGCACCACTTTCATTTGAGGCTTTACGCCTACCTCCAGCTTCTTCATACCCACATAAGAGATGACGAGCACGTCCGTCTTCTTCAGGCCTTCGAAGCTGAAGTTACCATCGATGTCGGTAATTTGTCCTTTTTGTGTTCCTTTCACGAGTACAGAAGCGCCGATTACGGGAATCTGCCCTTCGTCAAGCACCTGGCCTTTCACGTTGATCGTACCTTGTGCCCATCCTTGTCCT
>JBJEKT010000108.1:0-10633 GCA_051878775.1 Bacteroides sp.
TTTTCGCTAATCACCAAATTTTCAATCAATTAAATTTCGTCGAACTCACGTTATATTATATATAGGTATATAGGCTCTTTTCATTTCATTGGTAAGCTGTTATCAGCAGGATAAAAAAGTATTTTCATCGCAATGAAAATCTATTTTCATCACGACGGAAACGACAGCAAAAATGGGCTATAAATAGCTTAAAATAGAGTATGTTATTACTCCTTCAATGCCTGAAAGTAGGTGTCGAGAAGGTCGCGGGCTGCTATGAATGAGGAGATACGGCCTTCGAGCACCTGCTTCTCCTTGAGCTGCAAGAGGGCCTCCACCTCGGGATGCCGGTAGAAGCTGGAGCGTAGCTGCTCGTTGATGGACTCATACATCCAGTACTTACTCTGCTCATTGCGGCGGTAGTCGAAGTAGCCGTTGTCCTTCACGAAGCGAACGTATTCGTATATCATATCCCATATTTCCTTGATGCCTAGATTGTAGAAGCCAGAGTAGCAGAGTACCTGCGGAGTCCAACCGCTCTCTGGGGCTGGGAAGAGATGGAGGGCATTGCGAAACTGGGTAGCAGCCAGCCTTGCTCGCTCCAGGTTGTCGCCATCAGCCTTGTTAATGACGATGCCGTCAGCCATCTCCATGATGCCTCGCTTAATGCCCTGCAGCTCGTCACCCGTGCCCGAGAGCTGTATCAGCAAGAAGAAATCGACCATGGAGTGAACAGCCGTCTCACTCTGACCCACTCCGACCGTCTCCACGAAAATCTTGTCGAAGCCTGCGGCCTCGCAGAGGAAGATCGTCTCACGCGTCTTGCGGGCCACACCACCCAGCGAACCGGCTGAGGGGCTGGGGCGAATGAAGGAATCGGGGTGGACGGCCAGCTTCTCCATACGCGTCTTATCGCCCAGGATGCTGCCCTTGCTCCGCTCGCTGCTCGGGTCTATGGCCAGCACAGCCAGCTTGCCGCCATACTGCTGGAGTACGTGCAATCCGAAAGCATCAATCGACGTACTCTTTCCTGCCCCAGGCACACCACTGATACCGATACGCACTGAATGTCCCGTATAAGGCAGGCACTTCTCGATGACCTCCTGAGCCAGCGCCTGATGCTCGGGCCGCACGCTCTCCACGAGGGTCACCGCCTGACTAAGCAGGGTGACGTTGCCCTTGAGGATGCCTTCTACAAACTCGCCCGCTGTGGGCTGATGCCTACGAGGCTTACGCTTCAGGTAAGGATTGACGGACGATGGTTGCTCCACTCCGGCATTGACTACCAATCCTTTATACTCTTCACTGTTCTCGGGATGTTCCATCATATCATTGAGTTTTAGGGTTATACGGTTATTATCTTGTTATCCCGCTATCTGGCCAGGATATTAAGTTCTTTCTTAGGATGCTGAGGGTCGTTGGTTATCATGAGCAGTCGTAGCGGACGACGCGACTTGCTCACGTTACGACGATCTACGGTAACACGCAGACGAGTAGATTCGCCAGGTTGGAGCAGCTGTCTCTTCAAGGCCACACTCACAGCGGGGTGGAATACCTGCAGCTTGCTGATCTCCAACGGGGTACGTCCCTCGTTAGTCACGATGATATCCTGCTTGGCCTTCTGCTTCTTGGACAAAAGCTGTCGGATATCCACTTCCTCCATGGAGAGGCGAATCAGCGGGGCACGTTCCAGCTCTGCTTCACTGAGGTGGGAGAAATCGGGCAAGAGAATGGCTGATACGGGCAATTCATTCTCCTCGGAAACCTTATCGCCCGTGAAGCGAGCCACATAGACCGACGACTGTGTAAGTCCCAAATCACTTAACCGGTCAGAATGGAGCGTGATGGTAATCACTCCCTTCTCACCTTGCTGCAAGACAGAGGGTTTACAGCTAGCCTCCAGGTATGAGGGCAGGTGCATCAGCACCGGTTCATAAGGACGGCCAGAGAGATTAGCCACGCCAAGTTGCAGCTGACGTGTCTCACCTCGGTACAGGTCAGGAAACTCCAGACTGTTCCTGTCCACACGAATCTCTCCGATAAGATAAGGATGCGTAATAGTGAAGTCCTTGATTTCGGCCACCACCTCGCCTGCCAGACGGAGATAGACCAGATAAGGCTCTGCATTGGTCATCACGGCCACCGACTTCAGAAAGCGTCCGAGCAGTTGGGCATCAAAGGTGACACTCACCTCCCCCTTCTCGCCTGGGGCAATCGGAGTCTGCGTCCACTGCACCGAGGAGCATTCGCAGTCAGGTTCCACCTCGGTCAGCACCAGAGGTTTGTCACCCGTATTGGTAATGAGATAACGCACCGTAGCCGGATGCTTCCACTCAATCTGTCCGAGGTTAATCAACTCAGTGTTTGAGGTAAAGCGTGCCTGTGCCGTGGCAACAAGAACCACGCACAAGCTATAAAAAAGGGTAATCAGTCGTTTCATTCGATACATACTTTAGCTTCATGGATGAGCAAAGGTAGTGATTTCTTTCCACAAACCGTGCAAAATAACTGTTTTTTTTACTTTATCGGGTGATATGGATACGCGTTGTAGCCGAATGAGCCGCAAATTCAGGAGCATAAGCACACTGTACAGAGGCTATACCAGCCTCGTATGTGCCTGCGCGAGACACTCTGTAAGCATGCTCCAACACGTGCACACCCTTGGGCAAACAGTCGAAGAAGAAGGTGGCTGAGGCATCCTTCACGTCGAGATAATACCCCATACCCTGGTTCCAACGGTAACCGGAAAGGACAGAGAGTGGTTCGAAGCAAGCACCCCGCTGATCCTTGAGCTGTACAAACTCCATGCTACGGTCGGTGCTGACAACGAGCCGTGAGATAACCTTATCACCCACATTCACCTTCGTAATACCTTCAACGATGCGCTCTAAGCTACGCTCGCCACGGGCATCCTTCCGTTCCACATAGAGTTGCTTCTCCACCAAGAGTCCCTGTCCGTAAGCCTTCACCTCCTCCAGGGGTAAGAGGCTTCGGGCATAGACTGCTCCCCAGGCCATCCCCTCATCCTGCTTCTCCACCTGCAACTGACGACTACGCAGAGCCGCATCCGTTTCCGTAAAGGTACGGCAGACAGAGCCCACGCCATCCAGGGCTTCGTCAGCTAAAGTGTCAATCTTTTCCTTGCCCAAGGTAATGAGCAGACGTCCACCTACAGACCAGTCCCTGCCGCCCTGCATCAGCAAGGCATAGACCGCATCAGCCGAAGCCACCACCTGCCCCCAGCTACGGGTCTGCTTCTGCTGCAGGAGCCAGACCTTCATCTGCTCAATGAGTGCCTCCTCACCCCCAGCCCACTGCAAAGCTTCCATACAAGCCACATGGAGCGAGATGTTACCCATCCCCCACATGTAAGCCTCCTTCATGGCAAACGAAGCGCCACGACCAGGAATCAGCGTGAGGTATTCCTTGATGGATTGCACCACCTCAGCTGCCGATGAATTCTTACCATATGCAAACAGTACCACAGCTAGACGGGCCTTCTGAGCCAACGATGTAGCGGCTCGAGCCTCCTCCCACAGCTTGAGGCACTCATCCACCACCTTCTGCTGCTTTGTACTCGGTTTTTCCCCACTGATAGCCAGAAGGTAAAGGTAGTTCAAGTCCTCTTGCGAAGCACTCATCTGCCTGTTATGCAGTGCTTTGCTATGGCGCTCAGCATACCGCATCATGGCTTCCTGGTGCAGGTAGTTCATTCCTTTGCGTGCCAGGTCACGCAAGTCCGTCGGAAGAGGGACACCCGTCAGCAACGGCAATCGGTAGAGTTGCTGCAAGATGAAATGAGTGACATAGCTATTGCCATTCATCCCAGCAAACCAACTCCAAGCACCTGAGGAAAGCTGCAACTGGCGTAACCTATCCACGGCCGTCGAGAAGCGGTAGTTCATCTGGTTCTCGTCAAAGAAGCGGGCTATGCGCAGTCTCCGTTCCGCTTCATGCTCAGCCTCCATCACCCAGGGCGATTCGCTGAGCAGTATCTCCTTAAGCTCTTCGTGCTGCTCCAGACGGCTGCGCAGGAACTCTCTCTCCACACCTTGGGCACGCCATGCAGCAAACATACGCTGAATAGCCGGATGCTGCTTCACGATATGCAGGCCCAAGGCATCTCCATAGAGTGAAGCGACCCAACTAATGGCATTGTCATCACGCTGTGGCTCCAAAGTGGGCAATGCCGTAACGGCATACCAAGCTGGATTGCCTGTCATCTCCACGGTCAAACTGCGCTGAGCTGCCTGCGGAGAGTGGTTGTTGAATAGGGTATCCAATGCGAAGGTGTAGGTTCCTCTCCCATCGATAACCAAAGGAATCGTCTCAACCACCTCTACGTTACTGCTCAATACGGGCAGCACCAATTGTTCACCATCGCTGAAGGAACCTCCATCGGCCACCATACGGAGGCCAACGGCCTGACGTTCGTCAGAGAGCTTCAGCTGGAAGTGCACAACCTCACTCGCCATGGCCCCCACTGAGAAGGAGAGTCGCTTCACCCGAAGCACCTTCTCCGTGACAGGATCAAACAGCGTCAGCTTCACACTGCCCTGCTGTCTTTTGGCTGTCTGGTTGGTGATTGTGGCGGAGAGCTCCATCTCATCACCTATCCGCACAAAGCGCGGCCATTGGGGCTGGAGCATAAACTCCTTGGCTGTAACAACCGACGTGAGCAAGGTACCTGTCAGCATCTGCTGCGTATGGGCAAAACCAATAAAGTTCCAGCGGGTCAATCGCTGTGGAGCCACAAAGCGCAACGTTATGGTTCCCTCTTCATCAGTAGCCAACTGAGGATAGAAGAAAGCTGTATCATCCAATTTATCACGGAGTTGTATCTTACTATCTTCTGCCTCATAGGCCTTTCCGTCGCTCTCCTCCTCTACCATCTCGACGACAGCATCTTCGGCAACGAGGGAGCTGTTTGGCGCCGACGCCATGGTGCGATACTCCTTCCCAATCCCCTTAGCGGATGTAGCCACCATATCCATAACACGACGCTTCATTGGCTGAGGCCAGACTATCTCATCGTATGCCATAGTGGGGACCTTCCATTCCTTCCAAGGGAAGTGGAACGACCTATATGGCAGCGGATGCGATATGGAGCGCCACTGGTACGGATAATAGATGAAGCGGCGCAATAAGGGAGTAAACGTGGGGTTATGGCGTACGAAGCGATCGAGTGAGGCATCGTAAAGCAGAGCCATCAGTTCGGCCTCCGCTCCTTTATCCTCCTGCATCACTCGGAGCTGCCACTCTTCCTGTTGCCCTGGCTTCAGGCGGTCACGCATCACGTTCCACTTCAGTTGGAGCGCTTTAGGCTTATCTGACTTCGTCAGTTGATACTCCGCTTGATGCAGCTCGCCCTCGGCCACATAGCTTAGAGCCAACTGCACTCCTTTACCATACTTCTCCTGATAAGGAATCTCCAAACGCATTAAGGAGTCAGACAGATACATGATATCTTGCTCCAAACAGTGCCGTTCAGTCATCAAATCGCGATAGAGATAAATGGAGTGACCAGATACACCATAGTAAATGACAGCAGGATGCTCTTCGTCGAAGGTGAGATTTTCCCTATATACAAAATGGTGAACCCCTCTAGGCAACTTGGAGTCACTGCGCGAGAAGAGCACAAACGAGGCCAGCGTATCAAGCTCTACCTTGGCATCAGCCGTACAGGCTTCTACCACACAGCAGTAACGTCCCGAAGGCAGCGAGCTCCAATGATGCACATCATTCAGTTGGTTTAGCCGGAGTATTCCCTCAGCTACAGGACGCGCATAATCGGGCTTTTCCCCATAATCAGAATAGAGCCAATAGCGCCCCTCAGCCTCCAGACGTTCGCCGGACATATTCTCTACGCCCACCATCAGCTGGAGCGAGTCCTCCTTACACAGCACCTCGGGTAGGGAGGAGATAAACCGGATTGCCCGTTCTGCCACAGGCAGATAGTAAGAGGTCTGCTGGGTTTCCCCATCAGAGGATACCACCGTAGCTTCAACCTGATATCCCTCTCTATCCGACCGTTTCTCCAGGAAAAGAGGAAGATAGAAGAGGCCCTGTTCATCAGTGTATACTGTATCTTGCCGCAACGGAGTCTCCTCACTTTGCCAGCGGAAGAAGGGTGATATGCCTTTGAAGGTAAAAGCTACAGCGGCCCGTTGTACAGGAGCACCCTGATATCCCATGACACACCCCTTCAACTTCAAACTGTCGCCCCAGCTGTATGGCACCGAAGGAGGCGTGATAGTCACTTCAAACGAAGGCTGCTTGTACTCCTCCACTCGTATCGATGCCTCACCGCCCACGGACGTTCTGAGCGTAAATCGTCCGTTTAGGCATGAAGAAGGCAAAACAAACGAAGCTGAAAATGAGCCAAATGCATTCGTCATCACCGCCTGTCGAGCCACCTCCTTCCGGTTGGCATCAAGCAAGATGACATCCACAGGCTTAGCTTGAATCGTAGCAAGGCTATCCTCCTGTTGACTGTAGTATATTCCCTTGAGCTGTATGGTCTGCCCCGGACGATAAATGGCTCGGTCGGTAAGCAAGCGCATCGTCTCCCTGCGCATCTCCGTTTGCCGATAAGCTCCCCAAAACCAAAGGTGGAATGGAGGCAAAGCGTTGTCACCATCCTTTGATACCCTGCAGTATCCCTGATTCGTCGCCTTGCCAATAGGACAACGTCCTTCTGCATCGCTTACGCTCTCCTGCAGGAGTGAATCCGCTTTCCCTTCAACACGGGTGAAGTAACCGACTTTAGCCCCCTCCACTGGACGTCCATTCTTCCAATCCATAACCCTCACCTCACCCTTTCCGTCAGGATATGTCATCAACACCATATGAAGCCGAGAAACAGGCAACAGGAAATAGCAATGTTCCGAGTTCTTGACTGAACCAAGTGGCATCAAATCAACCACATAGAGTCCTTCATCCAAGGGTAAGGCAAAAGCCTGCTCTGAACGTTCAGTCAGGTAGGGCCACGCTGCAGGGTCAACTCCCTTGCGCCTACTTGAGGAGAGTGGATAGTCCGCACTCCACACCTGCAAGCCGCATAGCGACTTCAGCAACGAGACATCTTCCGCACGTTCCACAGGATATGTGTCAACCTTCGCCTTGTACACACGCATCCTGAATGAAGAGAGCAACCTATGACGCAACGTCAATCGCAAGGAATCACCTGGATAGCAAGGACGGGCAAGTGATACCGACAGATTGGGCTGCAGAAGCATAGCCTTCAGATTGCGCAAAGCATTGACACGAGCGTAATTAGAATAACGCTTTAATCCTTCGTCACACACGCTTAGAGCTTGGGCATACCCCTCTTCACCCTTATTCATCCACCTTCGCGCCTTCTCAATATACAGTTCAGCACACAGCGGTTCATCGCCATAAACGCTTATCAAGCTGTCCACCACCTGGAGGTCCACTCCCTGCCGGTAGCGTAACCTTTCCAGTTCGACCATCAGGCAAGCTTCACGTCGGCCTACATTATTATAATAGTGATGCATCACGGTATAAATGGAATCGACCTTAGTCTGAAGTGAATTATCTGAATCCACACGTACTCCCTCTGACAGGCTGGAATAGAGGTAAATAGCCCTACGAGCCAGCAGGTGATAGAGATCGTGACCATACCTATCGCTCCCTTGCTGCAGCTTGATGATCGGCTGGTATGCGGTCCCCTTAATCTGCATCAGTTGCTCAGGACGAGCGAGCGAAGCCCTCAGATGTCCATCAATCACGGTGAGGAAGCTCCCTCTGCTCCAAGTACGTAGGTCCTCCGAAACCTCTTCGGGCAATAAATCTGTGCGTTGCTCAATCCGATAGGACTCGGTACACAGGTAATTGGCATACCTTGTGGCCAGCATGGAGTGAAGCAAAGCACTGTTTACCACATCCTTCTCCACCTTGACCCATTGCTCCATCCGCTGGATAGCAGGAATGAGTGAATCAGGTGTGAGCTGTTGCTGGTAAAACTCTTTCCAAAGCATGGCCTTAAACAGCTGTCCGACCTGCTGCTCGAGCATGGCCTTCTTCTCTATCCGGCCAGCAAGTTCTACCACCGTCTGCGGAAAGTCATTTCGCTCAGCCTCACTCAACTGTCTCCACAACGAAGCATACGACTGCCCTTGAGCAGCAACAACCCATAGCCACAGCAGACTAAAGGTAATCTTCAGGGTTCTGAGATTCATCATAATACAATCCATTTAGTATTGTTTCGCTAACAAAGAAAACAAATAAAGCGCACAATCTTGCAGAAGCGGATGTCAAAAGAACCTAAAACGCCAAAAAAAGAGGGATATTCCCCTGATGATAGGAAATATCCCTCGCGTTATCTCATTACACACACAATTATCATTCACGCTCCACCTTACATCTGAAGGCTGTAGTAGCGCATAGCCTCCATCCAGTTTTTGCCGGCCGAGGTGAGCAGCTTTTTCATAGAATTCACTACTTTCTTTGCCATAATCAATCAAGGTTTTTAATTACACAATCCATTGTTCCTGTGACGAGCTGATTCAGGCCTTATAGCCCATCATCAGCATCTCATTGCGACCCATCTGAGCCAGCACGTTGGTCAACACTTTCATTGCTTTCTTCATAACTCAAGGTATTTACTTTGTTGTTGTACCACTTTGTTTTAATTCTCTCAAAAAGTCACCATCTGGTATTTACTTCTGTACGGGATTATAGTAACCCATAGCTTGGTAACCCCAAATGGCAGGATCTGCATTAGCAATCCGATTCATTACTTTCTTAATCATTTTCATTTCTAAATCCTCCTAAAAACAATCTTTTTAATTATCCTTTATAACCTCCCCATCTTTCTGTCGGGGAGAACCTTTATCGCTTTTGACGGTGCAAATGTAGGGCCATTAGCTGAAGTAGCAAAAGGTTTAGGTGTAAAATGTATGTTATATAACATATTTCTTGACCTGTATCAAATTGAAGAGACAGAATGGCAGACAACCTAAAGCATGTGAATGCTAATGAGACAAAATGGCATAAAAAAAGCGTCCCTTGACTCCGATGGAGCAAGAGACGCTTTATAAATACTGTTTATCTACTATTTCTCAGGAGTTTGAGCGAGCGTGGCCACAAGGAAATCGTAGAATTTCTTCACCGTGGGAATCAGTACGCGTTCATCGGGAGAGTGAGGTGAACGAAGCGTGGGACCGAAAGATATCATATCCAGACCCGGGCAATTGGCTCCAATGATGCCGCACTCCAAGCCGGCATGAATCACCTTCACCTTAGGAGCGATACCAAATTGTTCTTCGTACGACTTCGTCATAGCATGGAGGATAGGTGAATCCACATTGGGTTGCCATCCGCTGTAGGCACCACTCAAGGTCACCTTCATGCCGGCCATGTTGAAGCATGCAGTAAGGCTATCAGCAAGGAAGTCCTTCATTGTGTCACAAGAACTGCGAGCCAAGATACGGACCTCGGCCTTTCCACCACCCAACAGTACAATCGCCAAATTAGAGGATGTCTCCACCGTATCAGGTACCGTAGGAATCATACGCATCACACCATTCTGACAAGCCAGTAACATGTCAATCATATTATCCTGAATCTCTTCAGGCAATACAGTTGCCGGAGTTTCTACCTCCTCAAGGAGTAAGATGAGATTACTTTCAATGGGAGCATACTCGGCATTAAGCTGGTCTTCGTACTCCTTAATATATGAAGGCAAGTCTTCGATATCTGCAGGATTGAAGAGTAGCACAGCATGGGCTTCACGAGGAATGGCATTACGCATATTGCCACCCTCGAAAGAAGCCAAACGACAGTCGAACTCTACGAGCAAATCATGAACGATGCGAGCTAAAAGTTTATTAGCGTTACCACGTCCCTCGTTAATTTCCAATCCAGAGTGACCACCTCGGAGTCCTTTAAGCGTAATCTTGCGAGCCACCATCTGTTTATCGGCATCTTCCTCCTTGTAAGAGAGCTCTGCAGTCACATCAATACCCCCAGCACAACCGATATAAAGTTCACCCTCGTCTTCCGAGTCAAGGTTCAAGAGGATTTCTCCCTTTAGTGTACCTGGTTTCAAGCCAAAAGCGCCATACATACCCGTCTCTTCATCCTTAGTAATCAATACTTCGAGCGGCCCATGCTTCAAATCAGTAGCCTCAAGAACGGCCATGGCTGCAGCTACACCCATGCCATTGTCAGCACCAAGCGTCGTACCTTTGGCCTTTACCCATTCTCCGTCTATCCACGTCTGAATGGGATCATTTACAAAATCATGTACTGTATCGTTGTTCTTTTGTGGTACCATATCCATATGAGCCTGCAGGATTACTCCTTTACGGTTTTCCATACCAGGAGTAGCCGGCTTGCGGATAATGACGTTACCCACCTCATCGACAAACGACTCCAAACCGAGACCCTTACCATAGTTTACAAGGAACTCAGTAATACGTTCCATATGTCCCGAAGGACGTGGTATCTGGGTCAATGAATAAAAATGCTTCCACACTTGCTGTGGAGCTAAATCTAAAATAGTACTCATAGTGCGATAAATGAAATATTTCGCAAATATAAGACATTATTCGATACCATGTATCTTTTTAAGGGAAAAAAAGAGCCTCGCAGCGGAATTTGCTGCAAGGCTCGGGGATTGAAAACGGCG
>JBJEKT010000109.1:0-10600 GCA_051878775.1 Bacteroides sp.
ACTCAGGGAGTGGTTCCCAAGCCTGGAGGTTCACCTCAGCAGCTTGAATACCAATCCCATAAAATATTTGTAAGAAAATGGCAAAAGAATCAAAGAAAGATCCCGCTGAAATTCCTGTAGAACAGAAGCTGAAGACGCTTTACCAACTGCAATCCACACTGTCGAAGATTGACGAAATCAAAATCCTGCGTGGCGAATTGCCCCTGGAGGTACAGGACCTGGAAGACGAAATTGCAGGTCTGGGCACCCGCATTGAACGCATCAAGGCTGAAATCGCAGAACTCAAGCAGTCAATTGCCGGCAAACGGGTAGAGATTGAGTCAAACAAGGCGCAGATGGCCAAGTATAAAGAGCAGCAGGAGAACGTGCGTAACAACCGCGAATACGACTTCCTGACCAAGGAAATAGAATTTAAGTCACTCGAAATCGAACTCTGCGAAAAGCGTATCCGCGAATTTACAGAGAAAGAGAACGAAAAGACGCACGAAATGGAGGAAAACCTGCACGCTAAAGAAGAGCGTCAGAAAGACCTGGAAATGAAGCAGAACGAGCTTGATGAGATTGTTTCAGAAACGAAACAGGAGGAGGAAAAGCTCAGAGAGAAAGCTAAAGATCTGGAGGGAAAGATTGAACCCCGACTGCTCCTCTCATTTAAGCGCATCCGCAAGAATTCACGCAATGGACTGGGCATCGTCTATGTACAGAGAGATGCTTGTGGCGGTTGCTTCAACAAGATTCCCCCTCAGCGTCAGCTGGATATCCGCTCACGTAAAAAGATCATCGTATGTGAGTATTGCGGTCGCATCATGATTGACCCCGAACTGGCAGGCATCTCGCCCGAGGTAAAGGCAGAACCGACAAAAGAACGCTCAAGCCGTCGCCGCAGAACCACTACCACGCGCGAATAATGTATCTTCACAGAGAGCTTAAACCATAGGAGAGCCCAGGATTAACCCTGGGCTTTTTTTGTTGGATAAGGGCTACATAGCACTGTACTCAGGTACTGCAGGTAGGAACTGGTAAGTGCCATGCTCATAATCCATACGGCAGCAGTAGTGGTGCAGGCCGTTGCTCACTACCAGGTAATCCACCTTCAGTACCAAGTTGTAGCGTGTAATCTGATCGAACACCTGTTGCGTAATCTCCACATCGGGCGATTTATACTCCACAATCATACGGGCACGGAGCGATGTGTCGTAGAGTACCGTGTCGCATCGTTTACGTGTGGCATTGAGCTGAATCTGCACCTCATTGGCTATGAGGGAAGCGGGATAGCCCTTCTCAGCCACAAGCCAATGGACGAAATGCTGACGAACCCACTCTTCAGGTGTCAACGCCACGTATTTCTTGCGAATAGAGTCGAAAATCAGTCTTTTTCCCTCCTTCATTACAATTTTTACCTCAAAACTTGGTAGGTTTAATAATAACATTTGCTATATTTGTAGTTGATTAATCAGAATGCGCCTGCAAAAATAGGAAAAAGTTATGAAAACGAAAGAAGAAATTGTGGCAAATTGGTTGCCCCGCTATACAAAGAGGCCCCTGGAGGCTTTTGACCAGCACATCCTGCTGACCAACTTCAATAAATACGTAGAACTCTTCGCTGAGCGTTTTGGTGTCCCCGTCGAGGGACGTGATGCCAATATGACCTCGGCGTCTGCCGAGGGAATCACCATCATCAATTTTGGCATGGGAAGCCCCAATGCTGCCATCATCATGGACCTACTCACGGCCGTAAGCCCCAAAGCCTGCCTCTTTCTAGGCAAGTGCGGAGGTATAGACCACAAGAATAGAATAGGGGACTTTATACTCCCAATTGCAGCCATCCGTGGCGAAGGTACATCGAACGATTACTTCCCACCCGAAGTGCCTTCGCTACCAGCATTCATGCTGCAGCGCGCCGTATCAACAGCTATCCGCGACCATGCTCGCGACTACTGGACGGGAACGGTCTATACCACCAACCGACGTATCTGGGAACATGACGAGCAGTTCAAGGCCTACCTTAAGACCACAAGGGCTATGGCGGTAGATATGGAGACAGCCACTCTCTTCAGCTGCGGCTTTGCCAACCATATACCTACCGGAGCGCTACTGCTCGTCTCCGACCAACCGATGATCCCAGAAGGGGTGAAGACAGAGAAGAGTGACAACCTCGTCACACAGCACTTTGTAAAGGAGCATCTGGAGATAGGAATCGAGTCGCTCCGCATGATTCTGGATGAGAAGAAAACAGTGAAACACTTGAAGTTCGAATGGTAATAATTATAGATTCTCTCCACTATGGCAAAACAAGAACTTACCTATACCGACATCATGGCAGAACTGCATGCAAAGCAGTATAGACCGGTCTATTACCTAATGGGCGATGAGCCCTACTATATCGACCTAATCAGCAACTACCTCATCGACCATGTACTCACTCCCGAGGAGAAGGAGTTCAACCTAACTGTGGCCTATGGAGCTGATGTGGACATCGCCACCATCATCAATGCTGCCAAGCGTTATCCCATGATGGCAGAACATCAAGTGGTAGTGGTCAAAGAGGCTCAAGATGTAAAGAATATGGATGAGCTCTCCTTCTACCTGAAGCGCCCCATGCCTTCCACCATCCTCGTGCTTTGCCATAAACATGGAACCCTGGACAGACGCAAGAAGCTGGCTGGCGAAATTGAGAAGGCGGGACTCCTCTTTGAATCGAAGAAAATCAGAGAGGGACAGCTGCCAGCCTTCATCACTGGCTACTTGAAACAGAAAGGTTTCGATATGGAACCAAAAGCTGTATCGATGATGGCTGATTGCGTGGGAACCGATCTAAGCCGTATGTCGGGTGAACTGGATAAACTCATTATTACACTTCCAAAAAATCAGACACGCATCACCTGCGAACAGGTGGAAAAAAACATTGGGATAAGCAAGGACTATAACAACTTTGAACTCCGTGGCGCACTCGTGGAAAAGAACGTCTTCAAGGCTAATCAAATCATCAAATATTTTGAAGAGAACCCTAAATCAAACCCTATACAGATGACGCTCTCTGTCCTCTTCGGATTCTACTCCAATCTGATGCTGGCCTACTACGCTCCAGAAAAAAGCGAGCAGGGAGTAGCTGCTTTCCTCGGACTGAAGACTCCCTGGCAATCGCGAGAGTACCTTGCTGCCATGAGAAAATACAGTGGTGTAAAAACGATGCATATCATCAGTGCCATCCGCGAAGCGGATGCCAAGTCAAAAGGAGTAGGCAACTCATCACTCAGCAACGCTGACATCCTTAAGGAACTTATCTTCATGATCCTTCATTAAGCCATGAAAAAACAGCTTTTTTGGGTCCATATACGCTAGATGGAATGATTTATCGAAACGCAAAATTGCGTTTATCTTATTAGAATACAACTAAAAGAATCGATTCTTAGCCGCTGAGAATCGATTCTTTTTATTATAACGCCCCACTATAAGCAACAAGACAATTCTCAGCAATTAGGCCATTTTATGAGATTGAATTTATTCAACAGAATATTTGTCTTACACAACTATGTACCCTTGCAAAAAGAAGGGTAGGGTGATGATATATGTAAACGGAAGAATACAAATTGTAATATTAAGATTACATGTGTATTATATACAAATGTAATAACCATAAAACAACATAAATATAGTACATCTTTACAAAAGAAAAGCTATATCATTAACAGAAACGTAAAATGAATATAATTCCTTATATACCAATGTATTATACAATAATATAGAAGCAAGGGGATAATAGTAAAGATTATATCTACCAAACAATTGTAAAGTCTCATTGCTTAGCCAAATAATCAGTATTTACCATGTTATAAACCAATTAATTAATCAAAGAAATACTACTTTTAGTTTAATCTAATTCTAGTCCATTTTGGTACCTCATTACATCTTGAATACTACAAGCGTAATTTACGATATACTTTTGTAATTAATACTATTTTACAATAATATTTTGATTATGTAAACCATATATATTACTTTTGTAATCGAAAATAACAAGAATACAAATTGATTAAAATACATCAGCATGACAGTAATTGAACGATTTCAACATATCATGGAGCATTTTGGCCTTAATGCAGGCTCCTTTGCAGAGCGAATCAGCGTTTCGCAAGCTACGATTTCACACATCATCAATGGGCGCAATAAGTACCCTAGTACCGAAGTACTGCTCCGGCTCCATGATACTTTCCCTTCGGTCAACCTGAACTGGCTTATTACAGGCGAAGGCTTATCTGGACTGGATGAAGAGAAAGACCCTGCTACCCCTTCAAGCAGTAATACTACTCCTGATACGACAAGCATTCCCTCCCTGGATGGCGTTTCTACGAACGAAGGGACGGCTACAGCTAAATATCGCAAAGAAAACAGCTTAGGACAGGCCGTAAATGCAGTGTATGAAGCTAAAAAACAGGAGGTTGTTTACCGAGAAAGAGCTCCACGCAAAATCACTGAAATAAGAATATTCTTTGATGATAACACATTCGAGACCTTTACCCCATAAAAGTTGGTCTAGAATGAAGCAAATTCCAAACTTTTGTATTACCTTTGGAGCCACGAACAGAATGTAAAACCATTGATGTATGAAGAAATATTGTTTAGACCTGATTGTAACTGAGCAACTCAGACCGCACAAAAACTATGTGCTGCTTAAGCTGACTCATGCTCAGCCACTGCCCGACATGATTCCAGGACAGTTTGCTGAATTGCGCGTAGATCATTCACCGGCCACCTTCCTGCGTCGGCCTATTTCCATTAACAATGTGGACCGCACGAAGAATGAAGTATGGTTTCTTATCCAACTTGTAGGCGAAGGAACCAGGCAGCTTGCTGAAGCCAAACCGGGCGATGTCATCAATACCGTCCTTCCCTTAGGAAACGGCTTCTCGATGCCTCATGACCCCGCTGAAAGGCTGCTGCTTACTGGAGGAGGTGTTGGCATCGCACCAATGCTTTTCCTGAGCAAGGCATTGAAGGAGAAAGGAATACAGCCATCTATCTTGATTGGGGCACGTTCGGCTGCTGACTTGATGCAGCTGGATCTACTTTCGCAGTATGGAGAGGTGTATGTCACTACTGAAGATGGTTCTCAAGGTGAGAAAGGCTACCTGACACAACACTCCCTGCTCCAACAGCGGACGTTCGACCGCATATACAGCTGCGGCCCCAAACCGATGATGATGGCCGTAGCCCGTTATGCTAAGGCCAAGGGAGTGACCTGTGAAGTTTCATTGGAAAACAAAATGGCCTGTGGCATAGGTGCTTGCCTCTGTTGCGTAGAAAACACCAACGAAGGCAATCTGTGTGTTTGTAAAGAGGGTCCTGTATTTAATATAGAGAAGTTATTATGGCAGATTTAAGGGTTAAGATTGGTCAGTTACAGATGAAGAACCCTGTAATGACCGCCTCGGGTACATTTGGCTATGGTGAAGAATATGCTGATTTCATCGATATCTCGAGGATTGGCGGTATTATTGTGAAAGGTACCACTCTGCATAAGCGCGAGGGAAATCCCTATCCACGTATGGCAGAGACACCTTCGGGGATGCTGAATGCCGTGGGCTTGCAAAACAAAGGGGTGGATTACTTCGTGGAGCATATCTATCCCCGGATCAAGGATATCGACACACAAATGATTGTCAACGTATCTGGGTCAGCCATTGAAGATTATGTAGCCACCGCAGCACGCATCAATGAATTGGATCGGATTCCGGCCATTGAGTTGAATATCTCCTGTCCTAACGTCAAGCAGGGAGGCATGGCCTTCGGTGTGACTACCCAAGGGGCTGAGGAGGTGACACGCGCCGTACGTGAGGTGTACCATAAGACGCTGATTGTAAAGCTCTCACCCAACGTGACCAGCATTGCCGACATAGCCAAAGCAGCCGAACAGGGCGGCGCAGATAGCGTATCGCTCATCAACACACTGCTGGGTATGGCCATCGATGCCGAGAAGCGTAGGCCGCTGCTTTCCACCGTTACAGGGGGCATGTCAGGAGCAGCCGTCAAGCCTATCGCACTTCGTATGGTATGGCAAGTGGCGCAAGCGGTGAAGATACCTGTAATCGGACTGGGAGGTATCATGAACTGGCGAGATGCTGTAGAGTTCATGCTGGCAGGTGCATCGGCCATCCAGATAGGTACAGCCAACTTCATCGATCCTGCAGTGACGCTGAAGGTGGTAGATGGCATCAACGACTACCTGGATCGCCACGGCTTTGCTTCAGCTGCCGACCTGGTTGGTGCTCTGGAGCTTCCCAATAAATAAAACGAATCAACAGAAGCTGAAGGCTGAGTTGACAGAAAAAGGAGCACGGTCATACTACAATAACCGTGCTCCTTTTTCTTAACAAGTAAGAGCTATTTCTCGAGCAGATCCGGACGCAATCTTTTAGTCCTTTCCATCGACTGCTGGAGCTCCCATTCCTTGATTTTTGCTTCATGACCAGAAAGTAAAATATCTGGAACTTTCCATCCTTTGTAGTCAGCAGGACGAGTATAGACCGGAGCAGCCAACAGATTGTCCTGAAACGAATCTGAAAGGGCCGATTGCTCGTCACTGATTACTCCAGGAATGATACGCACAATAGCATCAGCCATGACGGCAGCAGCCAGTTCGCCACCGGTCAGCACATAGTCACCTATACTGATTTCACGCGTGATAAGATGCTCCCTGATGCGGTAGTCTATCCCCTTGAAGTGACCACAAAGAATAATCAAGTTGCCAGCCAAAGAAAGGGAGTTAGCTATCTGCTGATTGAACTGCTCCCCATCAGGAGTTGTAAAGATTACTTCATCGTAGTCGCGCTCGGCTTTAAGGCTGTTAATGCAACGTTCAATAGGCTCAATCTTCATCACCATTCCAGCAAATCCGCCAAAAGGATAGTCATCTACACGACGGTACTTATCCTCGGTATAGTCACGCAGATTGTGAATGTGTATTTCAGCCAATCCCTTGGTCTGGGCACGCTTCATAATAGAGCAATTGAAGAACCCTTCAATCATCTCCGGCAATACTGTTATAATATCTATTCGCATGGCTTTTTTTCGTTTGAATTGTTTCGTTTCAAGCGCAAAAATAGTATAACTTGCGATGATAAACAAATCCAATCCACTTTTTCTCACACTTATTTGCTCCTAGACATGGTAGTTTAGGTAAAATGATGTATTTTTGCATCCGTCCATTAGTAACGATAAGCATATATAGTATGAATGATATAAAGGAAAAAATCGAGCTGCTACGAGCTACGCTGCACCGTCACAACTATAACTATTACGTGTTGAATGCTCCTGAAATATCCGATAAGGAGTTTGATGATCTGATGCGCGAACTGCAGGACCTGGAGGCTGAACACCCGGAGTACGCTGACCCCAACTCACCGACAATGCGCGTGGGGAGCGACCTGAACAAAGAGTTCGTGCAAGTGGAACACAAATACCCAATGCTCTCACTCGGCAACACCTACTCAGAAGCTGAAGTGCGGGAATTCTTCGAGCGGGTCAAAAAACAGATCGGCAAGGAATTTGAAATCTGCTGCGAACTGAAGTATGACGGCACCTCCATCTCCCTGACTTACGAACAAGGACGCTTGGTCCGCGCCGTAACACGAGGTGACGGCGTGCGAGGCGACGACGTCACCGACAACGTGAAAACTATTCGCACCATACCGCTTGTGCTACACGGCAACTATCCCGATTCATTTGAAATCCGAGGAGAGATTCTCATGCCCTGGGAGAGCTTTGAACGACTAAACAAGGAACGCGAAGCACGGGAGGAACCCCTGTTTGCCAACCCACGCAATGCAGCATCGGGCACGCTGAAATCCCAAAATTCATCCGTAGTGGCTGAACGGAAGCTGGATGCATACCTCTACTATCTGCTCGGCGAACAGCTCCCCTGCGAGGGCCATTATGAGAATCTGCAGACTGCTGCTTCGTGGGGGCTAAAAATCTCAGAATACATGAAAAAAGCCCATTCCATCGAGGAAGTGATGGATTATATCAACTATTGGGATGTGGAAAGGAAGAACCTACCCGTGGCTACGGACGGCATAGTACTGAAGGTAAATGATATCCGTCAGCAGAAACTCTTAGGTTATACGGCTAAGTCACCACGATGGGCCATTGCCTATAAATTCCAGGCGGAAAGGGCGCTGACCCGGCTCAACCGCGTGACCTATCAAGTGGGACGTACCGGTGCCATCACACCTGTAGCCAATCTAGACCCTGTACAACTATCAGGCACAGTAGTGCAGCGAGCCTCACTTCATAATGCCGACATCATCGCCGGCCTAGACCTGCACATTGGAGATATGGTCTATGTGGAAAAAGGAGGTGAAATCATCCCCAAGATAACGGGAGTGGACCTGGATTCACGCGGCATACTGCTGGGTGAGAAAGTGGGATTCATCACACGTTGCCCCGAATGCGGTACACCACTGCTACGCATCGAGGGTGAAGCTGCCCATTATTGCCCCAACCAGGCGGCATGCCCTCCACAGATTAAAGGGCGTATCGAGCACTTCATTAGCCGGAAAGCCATGAACATTGATGGACTAGGGCCTGAGACGGTCGACCTGTTCTTCCAACAAGGGATGATACACGACGCTGCTGACCTCTACACGCTCACCGTGGCCGACATCAAACGGCTGGAGCGCATGGGCGAAAAATCCGCCTTGCACATCCTCGACAGCCTGGAAAAGAGTAAGCAGGTGCCCTACGAGCGTACCCTCTTTGCCTTGGGCATCCGCTTTGTGGGTGAGACGGTAGCCAAGAAGCTGGCCAAAGCATTCCCATCCATCGAAGATCTGGAGCAAGCCAGCCTCCAGACACTGATTGAGGTTGATGAAATCGGTGAAAAAATCGCCAACAGCATCCTTCAGTTCTTTGCCGATGAGAAGAACAGACTCTTAGTGGACCGACTGAAGGCAATCGGACTTCAGTTTACCCGTAAAGCTGAAGAAGCTACGGCAACCAGCGACAAGCTCCAGGGACTCTCCATCGTAATCAGTGGCGTCTTCACCGAACACTCGCGCGAAGAGTACAAAGCGCTTATTGAGCAACACGGAGGAAAAAACGTGGGAAGCATCTCGGGAAAAACAAGTTTTATTCTCGCAGGAGAGAATATGGGTCCTTCAAAAATGGAGAAAGCAATGAAATTAGGCGTGCGTATAGTAAGCGAAAAGGAGTTTCTGGACATGATATCCTAATAAATCGCACCTTTTTATCCTTTTTATAGGTGCTAATGGATAGTATAATCAAAAAAATGCCTACTTTTGCACGCAATTAACGAAAATACGGTTATCAATTTAAAATTCATGATACAAACAAGATTGAAAGGAATGGGGGTTGCATTAATCACTCCTTTTAAAGAAGATGAAAGTGTAGATTACGATGCGCTGCTGAGATTGGTGGATCATCTGTTGCAAAACAATGCCGATTTCTTGTGCGTCCTCGGTACGACGGCTGAAACGCCGACCCTGACTGAGGAGGAGAAGAAGAAAATCAAGAAACTGGTCATCGAGCGCGTCAACGGACGTATCCCAATCCTGCTGGGAGTAGGAGGCAACAATACGAGGGCTGTGGTAGAAACCCTGAAAAACGATGATTTCACGGGGGTAGATGCCATTCTATCCGTTGTACCTTATTATAATAAGCCTTCGCAGGAGGGAATCTATCAGCACTATAAAGCCATTGCCCAAGCTACCAACCTGCCTATTGTGCTCTATAACGTACCTGGACGTACGGGAGTCAACATGAAAGCGGAAACCACCTTACGCATCGCACGCGAATTCAAGAATGTGATTGCCATCAAGGAGGCTTCAGGCGACATCACGCAGATGGATGATATCATCAAGAACAAGCCGGCTAACTTTGATGTAATCTCTGGCGATGATGGTATTACGTTCCCGCTGATTACATTGGGAGCTGTAGGTATTATCTCTGTTATTGGCAATGCTTTCCCACGCGAGTTCAGTCGCATGGTGCGTCTGGCGCTGATGGGTGACTATGCCAATGCACTGACCATACACCACAAGTTTGCCGAACTGTTTAAGCTGCTCTTTGTGGATGGAAATCCTGCAGGCGTCAAGGCCATGCTTCATGCCATGGGAATGATTGAGAATAAGCTCCGCCTGCCACTGGTGCCTACACGCATTACTACGTTTGAAGCCATTCGCAAAATCCTGGATGAACTGCATATCAAATGCTAATGCAATTGTCGGCGAATCGTCAATGCTTCTGAACTAAAAAACATCGATTTCATCGAGAAATAGCTAAGAAGGGTGTCTGAATTATTCAGATACCCTTTGTTGTATCTACAGGAATAGTCAAGAGAGGAGTGTATAAAAAAAAAGAGGCTGCTGGTAAAGCAACCTCTTTCTGTGATCGCGACAGGATTCAAACCTGTAACCGGCTGATCCGTAGTCAGCTACTCTATTCAGTTGAGCTACGCGACCGTTAAACTTGTGACTCCTATAGGATTCAAACCTATAACCTTTTGATCCGTAGTCAAATGCTCTATTCAGTTGAGCTAAGGAGCCGTATCGTTTTAACGGGTGCAAAGATACGGACTATTTTT
>JBJEKT010000110.1:0-6752 GCA_051878775.1 Bacteroides sp.
TGGTGATGGCCACGCGGCCTGAACGGACAAACTGCAGCACGCAGTCCTGAGCCTTGAGCTCCTCGAAGAGTTGGGTGATGTCTTCGCTCATGCCGTTCTTCTCGACGATGGAGAAGACCTCGTTCACCTCCACGATGCGAGCCGAGCGCTTGCGGATGATTTTCGACACCTCTGGACGACTCTCCAAGACGGAAGTCGTAATCTTATAGAGCGCAATCTCGTGCTGATAAATCTCGTCGTCGGTGAAGTAGTGTGCCTGCAGCACGTCGATTTTCTTCGTAATCTGCTTCACCACCTTTTCAATCGTGTCCTGGTCGGTCCAGGCCGTAATGGTGTATTTATGTACACCCGGGATGGACGATGCTGACACATTGAGGCTCTCAATGTTGATCTGCCGCCGTGTAAACACCGCCGTGACTTGGTTGAGCAAACCGGCGAAGTTTTCTGAGTGAACAATTATCGTATATAGAGTCATATGGTGTTATCTATTTAATCATTAATCACTAAACACTAATCACTATCCCGTTAGCACTCCAACAGCATCTGGTTGACTGATCCCCCCGGGGGAGTCATAGGCAGGACGTTGCCTTCCTCAATGACGCATACTTCGAGCAGGAAAGGCCCTTCGGTGCTGAGCATCTCGCGAATGGCCTCGTGCAACTCTTCGCGACGCATGACGCGGCGTGAGGGAATACCGTAAGCAGCAGCTATCTGCATATAGTCGGGGTTAAGCATCGGGGTGAACGAGTAGCGGCGGTTGAAGAACATGGCTTGCCACTGGCGTACGTTACCCAGGTAGTTGTTGTTGAGCAGGATCATTTTGACCGGTGCCTTCTGCTCCATGATGGTGCCAAACTCCTGCAGGTTCATCTGCAAGCCGCCGTCGCCCATGAAGACGCAGACGGTACGGTCGGGGCGGCCGAACGTGGCTCCCACGGCAGCCGGAAGGCCGAAGCCCATTGTGCCGAGTCCCCCCGAGGTGATGATGCTGCGCTCGCGGGTGAACTTGAAGTAGCGGGCAGCCATCATCTGGTTCTGACCTACATCGGTGACGAGCACGGCCTCGTGGTGGCTCTCTTCGCTCACGGCACGTACTACCTCGCCCATGCTCAACTCCTCGCTCTGCGGGAAGAGTTCGGGGCGGATGACTTTCTCCTCCTCTACGGCTTCGTAAGGCTTGAAGCTTTCAAGCCATTCCGTGTGCTTGGCGGGCTGGAGCAGGGCGGTCACAGCTGCCAAGGTCTGCTTGCAGTTGCCCAACACGGCTAAATGGGTTTTGACGTTCTTATCTATCTCAGCGGGATCGATGTCGAAGTGGATAATCTTGGCCTGCTGTGCGTAGGTGGCCAGCTTGCCCGTGACGCGGTCGTCGAAGCGCATACCCACGGCTATCAGCACATCGCACTTGTTAGTATTGATGTTGGGGCCCAGATTGCCGTGCATGCCGAGCATACCCTTGTTTAAGGGATGGTCGCTGGGCAGAGCCGAAAGACCCAGCAGGGTGCATCCAGCAGGGAGGTCGGCTTTCTCGACAAACTGCCGCAGTTCTTGCTGTGCGTTGCCCAGCTCTACGCCCTGTCCCACGAGTACCAGTGGGCGTTCAGCCTCGTTGATAAGGCGTGCGGCTTCACGAATGGCCTCTTCGTCCATCTCGGGTACGGGGAGGTAACTGCGCACGAAATCCACATCGGTGGGTTCGTACTCCATCTTATCGATCTGCGCATTCTTAGCAAAGTCGAGCACCACGGGGCCGGGGCGTCCGCTGCGGGCGATGTAGAAGGCGCGAGCCACTGCCCAGGGCACATCTTCGGCACGGCGTATCTGATAGCTCCACTTTGTGATGGGCTGCGTAATACCCACGAGGTCCACCTCCTGGAAAGCGTCGGTACCAAGGAAGCCCGTGGCCACCTGTCCGGCAATCACTACGATGGGTGTACTGTCAATCATGGCATCAGCCACGCCGGTGATGGTGTTGGTTGCACCGGGTCCGCTGGTTACCAGGGTTACTCCTACGCGTCCCGATACGCGGGCATAGCCCTGGGCGGCGTGTGCCGCTGCCTGTTCGTGGCGCACGAGGATGTGGTTTAAGGTCTGTCGGTGGTCGTAGAGCGCATCAAACACAGGCATGATGCTACCTCCGGGATACCCGAAGAGCACATCTACTCCCTGGTGTTCGAGCGAGCGCATCAGCGCTTCAGCACCTGTAATCAGTTCTTTCATATCTAATATATAGTTTAAACTAAAAGATAAAAACTAAAAGTTTAATCAATGATTCTTACGCCTCCTTTGTCGGCCGAACTAACGCTCTGAGCGTATGCTCTGAGGGCCTTGCTCACGGTGCGTTGGCGCTTGAGAGGTTGCTGCGGGCGCGCAGCCAGCTCTTCGTCAGTCAGCTTCACGTTGATGGTGCGGGCAGGGATGTCTATCTCGATGATATCGCCATCCATAATCTTGCCGATGTTGCCTCCAGCAGCAGCTTCGGGACTGATGTGTCCGATGCTGAGGCCCGAGGTTCCGCCCGAGAAGCGGCCATCGGTAATCAAGGCGCACTCTTTACCCATGTGCATGCTCTTGATGTAGCTGGTGGGGTAGAGCATCTCCTGCATACCCGGGCCACCCTTAGGACCTTCATGGGTAATGACCACTACATCACCCTTCTGCACTTTGCCGCCCAGGATACCCTCGCAGGCATCTTCCTGTGAATCGAACACCTTGGCCGGCCCGCTGAAGCGCCAGATGCTCTCATCTACTCCGGCAGTCTTCACTACGCAACCGTCCTGGGCAATGTTGCCGAAGAGCACGGCCAGGCCGCCATCCTTCGTGTAGGCATGTTCCAGCGAGCGGATGCAACCGTTTTCGCGGTCAGTGTCGAGGCTCTCCCACTGCGTGTCCTGCACGCCGAGCTGGTTGCAGAACTTGCCTGCAGGTGCGCTGAGGTAGATGCGGCGTGCCTCGGGGTCGATGTTTTCCTTATTTATATTATAGCGTTCGATGTCTTCACCCAGTGTAGCGCCATCCACGCGTTTGCACTCCAGGTGGAGCAATCCGCCTTTAGCTAACTCGTCCAGGATGCCCAGGATACCTCCTGCGCGACCACACTCCTGCACGCTGTACTTCTGCGTGTTGGGGGCGAGCTTGCAGAGGCAAGGTACCCGGCGGCTCAGCGCATCGATGTCTTTCATCGTGAAGTCGGCTCCAGCCTCTTGGGCCACGGCCAGCAGGTGGAGGATGGTGTTGGTGCTGCCGCCCATGGCGATGTCGAGCGACATGGCGTTGAGGAAGGCTTCGCGCGTGGCGATGCTGCGGGGCAGTACGCTCTCATCTCCCTCCTCGTAATAGGCCAGAGCGTTCTTCACAATCTGGCGTGCGGCCTGCTTCATCAGCTCGCGGCGGTTGACGTGTGTGGCCAGGATGGTGCCGTTGCCGGGCAGCGAGAGGCCGATGGCTTCGGTCAGGGAGTTCATTGAATTGGCGGTGAACATGCCCGAGCAGCAGCCGCAGCCGGGGCAGGCGCGGTTCTCAATCTCAGCCAGCTCCTCATCGCTTACGCTCTTGTCGGCACCCTTCACCATGGCAGCAATCAGGTCGAGGTTCTCCCCCTTCCACTTACCTGCTTCCATCGGTCCGCCGGAGACGAAGACGGCGGGGATATTGAGCCGCATGGCAGCCATCAGCATACCCGGAGTAATCTTGTCACAGTTGGAGATACAGATCATGGCATCGGCCTTGTGTGCGTTGCACATGTACTCCACGGAGTCGGCTATGATGTCACGGCTGGGCAGGGAGTAGAGCATGCCGTCGTGTCCCATGGCAATGCCGTCGTCGATGGCGATGGTGTTGAACTCGGCGGCGTAGCAACCCATACGCTCGATTTCGGCCTTCACAATCTGGCCGGCTTCGTGCAGGTGGGTATGTCCTGGCACGAACTGGGTGAACGAGTTGACAATGGCAATAATCGGTTTGCCAAACTGCTCGCGTTTCATTCCGTTGGCCACCCAAAGGGCGCGGGCTCCCGCCATGCGGCGACCTTCTGTGCATACAGCACTGCGTAACTGATGTTTCATCGTCTCTTGCTATTTCAATTAAAAAGCCTTCCTCAAACATTTTGAGAAAGGCCAATATCCTATATTTAACTACCAGAAGAAGTACAATCAGACATACATACCACCTTTCTCACGCACAAGGTCCCACGACCACGACGAGAATCACGACGCTTAGCACGACGATTAGATTAATAATAGAAGTATGTAGTCTCATACAGCTTTTTCCTTTGTTTACTTTACTTATTCACGTTGTTTTTGTTTTAAAAACGCTGCAAAGGTATATGGAATTTTGTTATCTGCAAACAATTCGAAGAAAAAAATCACAGAAAAGTGATTATTCGTAAGAAAATAGGTCGTAAGGCTCCTATTTTGTCAGCAATAGAGGGGAAAAAGGGGAGCAAAAAAATGACCCCGACCTTAAAATAAAGTCGAGGTCATCATCTTCACGCCCTGCACGGGAGGAGAGGCTCGAACTCCCGACACCCGGTTTTGGAGACCGGTGCTCTACCAACTGAGCTACTCCCGTGTTTTGCGGGTGCAAAGGTAAAGCAACTTTTCGAGATTTCCAAATCCTAAGTGGATTTTTTCTTTATCGAGCCATTTCTCCCTGAGTAGGATCAATATTTTGCGTTTTGTGGATCGAAGTTGGTCCATCCAGTCAGCCAGTTGTCGGTGGCATTGAAGGCACCGGCGTAACTTACCTTGTCAAACCAGGTGTTGTTCTCGCCATCGAACGAGGCCAGTGTGAGCAGAGGACTCTGTGCGTTGGGCATAAAGGGTGAGCCTACGCTAGAGGCATCAGTAAGTCCCAGAGCTGCTGCATCATCGAAGGCTTTGTTCTTCAGCGCCTCCTGGAAGAAGAAGGTGTTTGAGTAGGACTTCTTGGTCTCGTCAATCACGGCTTTATTTACAGCATCGTAGAGTACGTCGTCATATACCTTATTGGCATCTGAACCGATGATGTCCATACCTGCCAAGACGTTGTTGTGGAAACGGATGGTGCCGGCTTGGGCTTGTTGAGGGGTATCACCCTTCTCGCCGTCGATAATCAGACCGATGGGCCATCCGGCGGCCACTGAATTGATAATGTTGAGGCGTGAACTGCGACGGATCTGCATGGCCGACTGGAACTTGCCAAGGGCTGAGCCGTTGTTGGGGTTCATCTGGCCGCCAGTGATGAAGTCGGTCGTGTTCTCAAACGTCACGCCGCTTTGCAGTTTGGGACCAATGATGGTGATGTTGGAGAAGGTGGCGTTCGTGTAGGGCGATACGTCGGAACCGCTGGCGTTGTTGTCACTCTCAAAGCCGTTGCTCTGCGACTTGTCGGCAATTTTTGCATTACGAACGACCAGGCCATACTGTACAGCACCGCTGTAACCGTTGTCGGTATCGAAGTCATCATCCCAACCATGGAAGGCAACGAGGTACTTGCAGTTTACCGTACCGCCAAACCACTCGAAGGAGTCATCGTTTGAATAAGAGATCTGCACGTGGTCAATCTGCGTGCCACTTCCTACGGAACCAAGCGTCAAACCGTTGATCTCTTGGTCAGTCTGGAAGGGGTAACCAGCAAACTCAATACGTACATAGCTCAGTACGCCCGAGTTGTCAGCGTCGTCATCGCCACCGTGCTTGGTGCGCGGGCCACCCTCAATCTGCATCTCTGTCTGGTTGTTCTTGGCCTTACCACAGAGGATGATGCCACCCCAGTCACCTGGCTTGCGGTTGCCGGCTGCCTCTTCTGAGGTAAATACGATAGGTTCCTTGTCTGAGCCCTTTGCGATGAGCTTACCTCCCCGTTCGCAGATGAGCGAAGCCTTGGTCTGCTTATCACCCTTGATCACACTGCCCGGTTCGATGGTCAGTTCAGCGCCGTTGGCGATATAGACCCATCCCTTGAGGAGGTAGGTACCCTTCTTGAGGGTCTGCTTGCCGGTGAATACAAATTCAGCATCACCGTTACCTATTTGTGTACCATCAGCTTTTTCGCTGTTATCCACCTCACTGAAGAGGATATGGTCGCATGACTTCAATCCATTGTCCGTACCCCAATTGTACTTTTCTGCCGGGGCATCGGGGTTCTGTACGGGGTCGTCATCACTGCTGCATGCGGTCATGCAGGTTGCAAGCACCAGAAGGCTTGCGAATGTTAGTTTTTTCATCTTTTTTCTGTTTTTGGGTAGCTACGAGCCCTGTTTCCAAGTTACGAGCTACCAGTTAATAGTTATTCATTTATTCTATTCAGTTCATTCTTCAGCTTCGATACAAACTTTTTCAAAAGCTGTATGTTGCACTCAGTCCGAAGTTGCGGCCGGGTTTGTATTGACGGGTTATCTGCTCCACCTCGTGAGTGGTACCATTGGCAGAGGGCACTTCGGCAAATTGCTTGTAGCTTACTTTCTGGGCCAGCAGGTCGCGTACGTTGGCCTTGATTTCCAGGTGCTCGCCGAACCGCTTGGAGAGGGTCAGGTCGAACACGTCGCGTGGCATCTCGTAGCTGTCGGGCACGCGGGCATTATCCTCGCTTCCGCTGCTGCCTTCGCTGCGACCTACACCGATGATGCGCTTACCGATACGGTTGTAGAGTAGGGTGATGTTGAGTTGCTGCCGCTCATTCTTGTAGAAGAGGCCTGTGTTGATGAGGTAGGGCGACTGGCCCTGCATGGGGCGGTTCTCGTTGCGCGAACCGGCTGGGAAGTTGACGCGCGA
>JBJEKT010000110.1:6852-10557 GCA_051878775.1 Bacteroides sp.
TCGCGGAACTCGGGGCGGTTGACCGACTTGCCGTAGGCCAGACGCAGTTGCTGTTTCTCGCTTAGTTTATAGGTGGTGTTGAGTGAGGGGAAGAGGTCGCGGGTACGGTAGAATCGGCTCTGTGGGCTTTCTACATCGTCGCGGCTGTTGGTGATCAGTTCCATTTGGTTAAACTCATAGCGCACGCCAGCATGGATGTTGAATTTCCCTATCGGGAGGGTAGCTGTCAGATAGCCAGCGCCCAGCGCATAGCGTCCGCTGTAGTTGTTGCGCATGCAGGCCTCCTCCAACAGATGGAGGTTGTCGTTGCCGAAGTAGTCCTCGTTGGAGAGTAGCTCGGTCATCTCCATTTGGCGGAACCCATTAGGCAGGGTATTCTGCTCCATGTTCCAGTTGTAGATGAACTGCCGTGTGCGGTAGTCGCGCGAGCGGTATTCACCGTACGCTCCTACTTTCAAGGTGGGTTCGAACTCTCCGAAGTTGAAGGTGTGCTTCTCGTTGACGTTGGCCGATACGATGTGCTCATCGAGCTGCGTATATTCGCGGTTGATTTCGTTACCGGCAGTGAGCATCATCGTGCCCTGCTCTAGCGCATCGTCGATGGTGTAGCGTCGGCGGTCGGGCATACGGCGGTTGGCGTAGGCATAGCTGGCGCTCCATTCTAGTTGGTCGCTGTCGAGCGTATGTTTACCGGTAAGCTGTGTGTTGAAGGTGGTGCGGCTACGGTAGTAGTATTCTGCACCTATCTCATTGTCCGACTGTGCGTTCACGCCCGTTCGGTCGGTGTATCGCTCGGTCAGTAGGCGATTGAAGATGTTCTTCAACTCCACCTTGTGGTTACCCGAGGCAGTGAGCAGGGCCAGGTTGAGCATTGCCCCGAGGCGCTGGTTGTGGTTGTACTGGTTGTCGGTGGATCGGCGCAGGTAGTTGCTGCGGTCGTTGGCGGTATCATAGACACCGAAGAGATTGTTGGTCATCTCTTTATAGGTGCGCGTCTCATTGGTGTAGTTCACGGCACCTACCAACCCAAGTTGTGCTTCTCCCAGCAGCCAGCGGGCTCCCCAGTCGGCACCCAACTTCAGGTCACCGTATGGGGGGCGACTCTTCACATGCCAGTCGTTGCAGAATCCATTGCCCAGCAGGTTGATGGCTCCACTTGTGGCATCACCCTTCAGCTGTTGGCCTACATAGTGGCTGCTGAGCGTAGCCTGTTTGAACTGCTGGAAGGCAGAGGCATCATTCCAGTTGCCTCCTATGGAGAGTGAGAGGGTGTTTTCAGCAGGAATCTCTTTGGTGTTAATTTGAATGAAGCCACCCGTAAAGTCGGAGGGGTACTCCGCACTGGGTGACTTCACGATAGTGAGGTTATCAATCTGACTGCTCGGGATGATATCGAAGGAGAAGGCGCGCGAGTCGGCCTCGCTACTGGGCACGGCACCACCGTTGATCCATACATTATTATATCGTTGTGACAATCCGCGCACCATCACGAACTTCTCCTCGATCAGGCTTACGCCTGGTATGCGGCGAATCACCTCGCTGGCGTTGTTGTCTTGCGTACGTTTAATCTCTTGTGCGGAGATATTGTTCACCACCTGGTCGCTTAGTCGGGCGGCCTCAATCATTGAGGCCTCGGTGTTGCGCCGAGCCATAGCGGTGACTTTCACTTCACCCAGTGATTGTGCATCCACCTCCAGGGCGATGTTGAGGGTGACTTCGCCCTGCACCTTCACCCCCATAAGGAGTTGCTGACGGTAGCCGATGTAGCTCACGGAGAGGTCATAGGTGCCGCGCTTGAGTTGGAGGGTGTAGTAGCCGTCGGCATCGGCCACGGCACCAATTGTAGTACCTTTCACCTGTATGGTGGCACCGGGTAAGGACTCGCCAGTTTGCAGGTCAGTGATTTGCCCCTTCACGTTGTCGGCCATTGCCGTCATCACCGAGAGTGTGAGCAGCAGAATGAGGAAGAGGACTTTGCCTAAATCTAATCGAATACTCATACACAATAATCTTTTCGTTTCCGGCGGCAAAGGTCGGGTAACGGTGTGACGAGAGGATGGCAACGCTACAACAAATCGCTTTCGAAGCCGTTACGAATAGGTTACAGGTGTGATGATTCGTCTCTTCCTAATCATTTTTTTATGAAAGGGGCAATGCGTTGTTTGCCTTCGGCTTCACGTGGTGAGGTCTTCGAGGTCAATCAGTTTGTTCACGATGGCGTAGATGGTGAGGCCTGCAGGGCTGTGTATCTGCAGTTTGGCGGCGATGTTGCGGCGGTGGGTGAGGGCCGTGTTGAGCGAGATGTGCAGGTGGGCGGCAATCTCCTTGTTGCTCATGCCCTGCACCAGGGCCACGATGACCTCCTTCTCGCGTTCGCTCAGCTGGTCGCTGTAGCCTTCGGGCGTGGAGCCAGCATTCACCATGGAGCTGATTTTGGCCGTAACGTTCTCCTTCACGAGCTGCTGCTCCAGTAGGCGGATGGCCGGCATGAAGAAGCGCTCCTCTACCTCGGCATGGAGGCGGAGCCAGTCTTCGTTGTTATAGATGCGGTAGAGCACGGCCAGCAACTTCTGGCTGTGGAGCCCATTGCCGGGGAGGTAGCGAATCAGGATGCCCTTCAGTTCGCGCAGTCGTTCGCTCTCCTGGCCGTGGTGCTTGGAGTAGGTATCTACATTGTATTTACCCGAAGCAACCCCATTCAGAAGTCCCTCGACGTAGGGGAAAACCATCTTCTCCTCATAGCGCATGTGCAGGGTGATGGCTCGGGCATAGTCATCGTACAGCTTGAGAATCAAGCTGTCAAGGTTGCCCTGTTCACTCGTTTCGTGCTGTGTGTTGAGTGCTTCTGCCAATTCTTGGCGCGTGGAGGGGAGTTGGAAGCCGAGGAAGTAGTCGTGGCTGGCTTGCAGGTACTTCATCAGTGTAGATATGGAGAGAGGCCCGCTCTCCTTCTGGTTGAGTTCGCCGTTGACGGTATAGTTCACGATGGCCAGGAAAGTGCAGGTATCCACCCCATGTTCTTGGCAGACCTCTTCCACCGTCTTGTCGCCAAATCCCAGGTTGATGCCGAAGCTGCCAAGGCTCTGCAGCACGTTGTAATTGTCGCGTATCAGCGCGATCATCTTATCCTTGGCTTCGTATTGTTTCAAGTGCTTCATTGTTCCAATGCTTTTCGTTTCTAATTTCGCTGCAAAATTCGTTTTTTTCGTTCATTCCTGCAATCACTAAAAGTAGGTATTTGGAAATTATCATCATTTTTGGGTATTGCCCTCGTGGTGGGGGCGCACTACTTTTGCACCGTTTTTCAACAATAATAGCGCAAAAATGGATATAATGAAACATCGAAGAACGGTATCGGTTCTTCTCTTAACTCTCTTTCAGCTGATGGTGCTTCATGCCTCAACACCTCAGGATACGTTGACTGTGGCACGAGATGGCTATCAGCAGTTCCGTTTCGGCGGATATGGCGAAGTAGTGTCGAAGTTTATGGATTATGGTAAGAACCGCTTCAGCGGAACCAGTTACGGAAATAGTCGCGAGCACCGCAACACGATTTCCATCCCTCGCTTCGTTTTGGCTTTTGACTATCGCTTCAACTCAAAATGGCTGCTTGGTGCCGAGATTGAGCTGGAGTCGGGTGGCGTAGGAGTGGAGAAAGAACTGGAAAACTCGGAGAATGGGGAGTATGAAACGGAGATGGAGCAG
>JBJEKT010000111.1:0-40902 GCA_051878775.1 Bacteroides sp.
GTCGAAGATTGACATGCGCACCATCTACCTCAACGTACTGCGCGAGTGGATGGCCCAGAGCGACAAGATACGCATCCAATATGCCAGCAAGTTTGCCGGAAGCAGCAACTACTGGAAAAACTCCATCGGCATGAACAAGGCCATCATCGACAATGACGTGCTGGGTACTAAGGCCGAAATTGAACGCCGCTATGCTGAATGGGCCAAGGGTAAGCCCGAATACGAAGGTGTAGTGGAGAAGATTGATGCCATCGTGGAACAGCAGAAAGAGGCCCGTCGCCAATGCTTGTATATCGTAGAGGGCCTGCTTAGCCCCATCAACCTGTGCAGCAGTAGAGCTGGTGCGACCTTGAAGCAAGCGCTGCAGGAGAAGAACGACTCCCTCTTAGAAGTGGGCAAGAAGCAGCTTGAGCAGGAGTTTGAGCAAATTCACAATAAAGACTATGACCACGAGGTGGAACGTGCTGTGGCTAAAGCCATGCTCCCCGCCCTGCCGCAATATGTCGATGCAGCCAACCTGCCTGCTTTCTACCAGACTATCGACAAGAAGTTCAAGGGCAATTACGAGGCCTATGTAGATAACTGGTTCGACAACTCTATCCTCGCTACCCGTGAAAACCTGGACAAGTTCCTCAAGAAACCCTCGCTGAAGGTACTTGAGAGCGACCCCTCCATCCTCTTCCGCAATGAGGTGTACACAGCATTAGAAGGTGCCCAAGGTGGCATGGCAGAGGCTGGCAAGGATTTACCCTTGCTCCACAAGGCCTACATCCGTGGCCTGGGTGAGATGAAGCAACCCGTCCCCTCCTACCCCGATGCTAACTTCACGCTTCGCCTTACCTACGGCAATGTGAAGCCATACAGTCCCAAGGATGGCGTACACTACAAGTACTTCACCACCACCGATGGTATCCTGGAGAAGGAGAACCCTGAGGATTCAGAGTTTGTGGTACCAGCCAAGCTGAAGGAGCTGATTCAGAAAAAGGACTTCGGTCGCTACGCCATGGCAGATGGCACGATGCCCGTCTGCTTCCTAACCACCAACGACATTACTGGTGGTAACTCAGGTAGCCCCGTCATCAACGATAAAGGTCAGTTAATAGGTGCCGCCTTCGATGGCAACTGGGAGTCTCTGAGCGGTGACATCAACTTCGACAATGCGCTGCAACGTTGTATTGCCGTCGATATCCGCTACGTGCTCTTCATCCTCGACAAGCTCGGCAATTGCCAGCACCTCATCAAGGAGATGAACATTGTAGAATAATCAATTAAGGTACGCGCGTACATAATTATTAATAACTACGAGCTAGAAGTTAATCAGATTGAACATGAAAAAGAGATTATCCCTACTACTGGTTACAGCAGCTTTGTTCGCTCCGTCAACCCATGCCGATGAGGGCATGTGGATGCTCACTGACTTGAAGAAGCAAAACGCTGTGGCCATGCAGGAGTTGGGCTTGCAAATACCCGTGGAGGAAATCTACTCACCCGAAAGCATCAGCTTGAAGGATGCGGTAGTCCACTTCGGACGAGGATGCACAGGTGAAGTCATCTCCTCTGAAGGACTCGTACTCACCAATCACCATTGTGGATACGGTTCCATCCAGCAACTCAGCAGTGTGGAGCACGACTATCTGACCGATGGCTTCTGGGCCATGAAACGGAGTGATGAGCTACCCTGCAAGGGACTCACCATCACCTTCATCGACCGCATCCTCGATGTGACCCCCTTTGTGGAGGAACAGCTCAAAAAAGATCCCGATCCTCAAGGAACCAACTACCTCTCACCCAAGTATCTACGTTCTATCACTCCCCGCTTTCTTGAAGCAGAACAGATTGCGTTAGGCACAGGAGAGAGCGCCGAGTTGAAAGCCTTCTATGGCGGAAACCACTACTACCTCTTCATCAAGACCACATACAGCGACATTCGCCTTGTAGGTGCCCCCCCATCGAGCATCGGGAAGTTTGGTGCCGACACGGACAACTGGATGTGGCCTCGTCACACGGGCGACTTCTCCATGTTCCGCATCTATGCCAATGCGCAAGGTAAGCCGGCTTCATATAGCCCCGACAACCAACCGCTGAAGGTAAAGAAGCACCTCACCATCAACCTCGATGGTTACCGCGAAGGCGATTTTGCCTTCGTGATGGGATTCCCTGGCTCCAACTGGCGCTACATGATTAGTGACGAGGTTGAAGAACGGATGCAGACCACCAACTTCATGCGCCACCATGTGCGCGATGTGCGCCAACAGGTGCTGATGAAGGAGATGCTGGCAGATGACGCCGTGCGCATCCACTACGCCAGTAAATACGCCTCAAGTGCCAACTATTGGAAGAATGCCATAGGCATGAACGAAGGACTGATACGCCTCAAGGTTCTCGATACCAAGCGGGCTCAACAGGAAGCGCTTTTGGCTCGTGGCCGCGAACTGGGTACTCCCATTTACCAGGCCGCTTTTGACACAATCCGCCAGATAGTAGGCCGCCGCCACAACCTGCTCTATCATCAGCAAGCACTGAATGAAGCGCTGGTCGGTTCCCTCGACTTCATGCGCATACCACCTACAACAGGACTGGTCACTGCCCTGAAGAGTAAGGACAAAGCGGCTATCCAGGCCGCAGTTGACTCACTCAAGCCACGTGTTAAGCACTACTTTGCCTCCGTACCCTTCCCCGAGGTGGAACGCAAGGTGGGAAAAGCCATGCTTCGTACCTATGCGCAATACATCCCTACAGAACAACGCATCGGCATCTTCGCCCTTATCGACAAATTTTTCAAGGGTGACAGCGACGCCTTTGTGGATGCCTGCTTCACGCAGTCCATCTTCGGATGTCCTGAGAACTTTGAACGCTTTATTCGCAAGCCCAATCTTAAGCAGCTTGTCAACGACTGGATGGTCCTCTTCCAACAAAGCATCAATGCGGGACAAATGGTACTCGGTCTCAGCATGATGGACATCAGTGCACCCTACAACGAAGCCCACCGCACTTGGGTACGTGGCATGATGGAGATGAAGCAGGCCAATGGTCAGCCCATCTATCCTGATGCCAACTCCACCCTGCGCCTTACCTATGGGCGTGTTCGCTCCTATGAACCCGCTGACGGTGTGTTGTTCAACTACTACACCACCCTGAAGGGCGTGATGGAGAAAGAAGACCCCACCAATCCAGAGTTCATCGTACCGAGCCGTCTTAAGCAACTCTACCAGGCAAAAGATTACGGCCGCTATGCCCTCCCCAGTGGTGAGATGCCCGTAGGCTTCATCGTTGACACAGACAATACTGGAGGCAACTCAGGTAGTCCCGTCTTCAATGCACGGGGTGAGCTGATAGGCACCGGCTTCGACCGCAACTACGAAGGCCTCACGGGTGACATTGCCTTCCGTCCTTCGTCACAGCGTGCCGTCTGTGTGGATATCCGTTACACCCTATTCATCATCGAGAAGTTTGCTGGAGCCAAACACCTCATCGATGAGATGACCATTGTCCAGACAACAGAATAATCCTACAAACGATGAGACAGAAACAAGGAATACTCCTGCTGATTCTGCTGCTGACCGTAGTCGGCACCTCAGCATGCAACAGCCGCTCCTCCTCTGGACAGGCTGCAAGTACTGATACGCTCCAGAGCAAAGCAGCGGTTTCATCTAGCGATACCCTCCCCCAGGGAGAGGTCATCGTAATGACCAAATCTCTCTTCATCGAGCACGTGTTCGACTATGAAAAGAGTAGCGAGTGGAAATACAAAGGAGAGCTCCCCGCCATCATCGACCTTTATGCCGACTGGTGCGGTCCCTGTCGTCGTGTAGCCCCCATCATGCAGGAACTGGCGCGTGAATATGCTGGGCGCATCATCATCTACAAAGTCAATGTAGATAAAGAGCGCGAGCTTGCTGCCCTCTTCCAGGCCAACTCCATCCCTACCTTCGTCTTCATCCCGAAGGACGAACTGCCTCAGCTGATGCAGGGAGCTACAACCAAAGAAAACTACAAGCAGGCTATTGAAGCCTTTTTGCTAAAACAAGATAATAAACAATATTAATAGTTTACCAATGATGAAAAAACAGTACCTCTATGTTTGTGCGATGGCAGCCGCAGTGCTGACCTCGTGTATGGATGCTGACGATTCACTATTTGAGAACCGTTACACCGCTGACTTTGAGAAAGCCATTGGTGGAAAAATTGACCCCAGCCAGACCTGGGTGACCGGTACAGTCATCTCAGCAGAAGTGAAGACCTCGGGCAAGGCCACTGTAAGGGCCTACACCTTAGGTAAAGAGACCCGTGTACTCTACGCAGAGAAAGTGATTAATGGTAGTGGAACATTCAAGTTTGGCATACCGCAGAACCTGGATACCAAGATTGCCTTCGAAGCCGACTATGGTGACGCTGAGAAAGTCTATCGTAAGATGGACCTCTCATTGGACCTCATGCAAAAGACCACCATTGACTTGAGCCGTGGAGCAACCACCCGTGCCATGGCCGAGAGCAATTCGAGGCCCAATCCGCCCGCATCACTTTGTGGTAACAGCAACCAAAGCACAGATGACGGCTATGCCGGACATAACTTCGGTTATACCACCTTCCCCGGATGGACCTGGGATAACCTGGGTGAAGCAATCCCTGAAGGCCAAAACCCCAACGGAAAGCAGATTACCAACTATGAGCTGATATCCACAGGTCCGTTCTACCTGTCGTTGATTTATGGCTTTACAGGAACGAGCACATCCACCGTACTTGGTTATTACTACTATCAGAAGCCGGGTGTCTATACCGACTTGGTGATGGTTGACCTCTGTGAGGTGTTGAGGTACGATTACCTGGACGGATATGCCAAGACCCAATACCAGCTCATCGGCGATAGCAAATGGACAGATAGCAACTTTGACCACTTCGATGGCGAAGGAGATGACGGCTTCACAGCTAAACTTGCTTCCCGTAAAGGAGATGGCATCATCTGTACCTGGCGCGCCAACAAGCGTTATGGAGGTGTCAATGGCATACAGGGGGTACGTGGACTCACATTCCAGATTAATGTACCCGTAGGCTATCGTCTTGGTTTCTATCTGAAAGCAGGAAGCAAGCAAACCGACCAAATCAACAACCTGAAAGACCTTGGCATAGCTGAGAAATACTGGAACATCAGCCAGGGTCTCTGCTTCTCCGGTGCAGAACTGAACACCCGCGTAAGCAGATATCCGTTCCGCAGTGTCATCAAGCGCTACGATGGCTACACCTTCATGGGTCTGGATGACAGCCCCGGTGGTGGTGACTTCGACTGCAATGACGTTTCCTTTGGCCTGACTGCAGGTAATGGTGGGTCCCTTCCCGGTGTACTGCTTCCTGGTGTAAAGGACTTAGATAATAATGTGTATTATAACAGTGACGGTACGACAACCGAAACGCCTAAGGACAGCTACGTACAAGATGCCATCGAGGGTCGTGATCCGAACAATCCCACTACTCCTGATGAGGGAGGAGAGAGCGGTCTTCCTACTGTCAAAGACTATGCTGCATGGACTATCGGATACGAGGACATGGGTACTACGGGCGACTTTGACTTCAATGACGTTGTACTGCAGATTGTGCCCAACTCCGACCATAAGGCCAAGATTTACGTATGTGCCACGGGCGGTTCGTTTGACGCTGAACTCCACTACGAGGGCCCCACAGGCGATGTTGATTTCGGTTCCATCCATCAGTACATGCCCAAGCTGACCAACACGTATGAGAAGAGAACCCATGAGAAGGTGCTTGTAGGCGAAGTATCTTGGCCTGATGGTTACACGATGCCCACGGATGCCCACCGCTTCTACATCACAGTGAAGGGTCAGAAGCTTTGCGTTAACACCGAACCAGGCCAAGCCCCAAAAGCCATCTGCGTACAAGGCAATTGGCAATGGCCTAAGGAAAACGTCAGCCTCACCGTAGCCTATCCCCTGTTGTCCAAGTGGGCCATCAACATCAACAATGCTGAAGCTCGCGACTGGTACAACCACCCCGTCAAGTCACAGGTCATCACTTTCGAGTAAATCAACTTCCCCAATAACCAATTGCGCCCGACAGGAGATTACAACCTCCCGTCGGGCGCAATTGGTTTGACATTTACAGCAAGAAGTCTCTCTCTCTTTGCTCTGTACTGAAACTGTAGGACATATCACTCACCGCTCTTGCGGCGTGCCAACTTATCTACCACCAAGGCAATGGCTCCGTCACCCGTCACGTTGCAAGCTGTTCCGAAGCTGTCCATGGCTATATAAAGCGCAATCATCAGCGCCTGCTCCTCCTCACCGAAGCCCAACATACTCTGCAACACACCGAGAGAAGCCATAATTGCCCCACCAGGTACACCCGGGGCAGCTACCATGGTCACACCAAGCATAAAGATAAATCCGGTAAACATCCCCAAATCATAGGGCAGCCCCTGCATCATCATCAGCGCCAACGCACAAGCCGTAATTTTCAACGTAGAACCCGAGAGATGGATGGTAGCACAAAGCGGAATCACAAAGCCTGCTATATCAGCCCGCACTCCATTCTTCTTAGCCTGCTCCAGTGTGACGGGAATCGTAGCTGCACTACTCTGCGTACCCAGAGCCGTAAAGTAAGCCGGCAGCATACGCTGCAGTAACCTCAGCGGATTCTTACGTGTAAGCAATCCCGCAATAACATATTGCAATAGCAACACAAAGATATGGAGTGCAAAAATCACACCAATAATCTTGATGAATACCAGCAGGATAGAGACCACCTGCCCCGTATGCGTCATATTGAAGAAGATACCGAAAATATAGATGGGCAACAGCGGAATGATGGCCTTGCTGATGGTACGCACAATAATTTCCTGAAAATCGGCAGCTACCTGCTTGAGTGCATCACGTTGCAAATGAGCCAACCCCAATCCAAGCACAAAGGCCAGAATCAAGGCTGTCATCACATTCATCAACGGTGGGATGGCCACTGAGAAGAAAGGCAAAACCCCTACCGTCTCACTCACCTCCTGCAGTTTCACCCCAGGCGTAATTAGCGAGGGAAAGCAGGTAGTCCCCGTAAAAAAAGAGAGGAATCCCGCAAAGAGCGTCGAACCGTAAGCGATACAAACCGTAGCAATCAGCATCCTTCCGGCCTTATTGCCAATATCCGCTATCGCCATTGTCACCAATCCCACAATGATCAGTGGAATCATAAATCCAAGAAACTCACTAAACAGCCCGTTGAAGGTAGCAGAAAGCCGTACCACCCACTGCGGCAAAAACTGCCCCGCTCCTATACCCAGCAGGATGGCAATCACAATACGTGCCAAAAGAGAAATGCGTATCTTTTTCATTGCAAAAACAGATAAATGATGATTCATGCGACAAAGATACGACAAAAAAGCCGAAGTATCTAAACATACTTTGTCATTTATGTTTAGATACTTCGGCTTGTATCTCAAGATACTTCGAAAATAGGAAATCAAACCAGTTCCATCTCCTGCGCCAGGTCGTGGATGATACCGTCGGCCAGGCCAAAGGTAGGAACGAGGATGGTATCTGCCTGTACGCTGCGAGCTATATGAAGAAAAATCTCAGCAGCAGGTACGATGACGTCTGCGCGGTCAGATTTCAAGCCATATGTTTCCATCCGCTGCTCCACGCTGAGCTTGCTGAGTTGGTTGTAGAGCTTCTCCACCGTGACTACGGGCATACGTTCCTTTTTCTTGTCGTTCTTGGAAGCTAAACGGTATAGCTTGTTGATGTTGCCGCCCGAACCAATGAGCACAATATCCTGGTAACCCTGCGTGAGATTAGTGAGGTCACGAGCCATCTGCTCCAGTATCTCAGCACCTACTGTTCCGCTGAGCATACGCAGAGTACCTACGTTGTAGGAAACCGAGGAGATGAGCTCCTTCTGACTGATGAAGCTGACCTCCGTGCTACCGCCACCCACATCTACGTAGAGGTAGTTACCTGGTCCGGTGTAGGCCTCGATGTGGTTGTCGTAGATGATGGCCGCCTCCTCCTGTCCTGAGATTATCTCGATGTCAATACCGGTCTTGCGGTTAATCTTCTGGATGATGCGCTTGCCGTTCTTGGCATCACGAAGGGCCGAAGTGGCACAAGCACGGTAGGTCTCCACCTCGTAAATCTTCATCAACTGATGAAAAGCCTTAATCATACGGAGGAAGCGTTCCTCGCGTTGTTTAGTTATCTTGCCCTGGCCAAAGACATCGACGCCCAGCCGCAACGGGATGCGGAGGAAAAGGGCTTTGGAGAGACGGATGGTGCCGTCAGCTTCTTGACTGACTTTCTTGATGAGCAAACGGGCGGCATTCGAGCCGATATCAATAGCAGCCAAATGGTTGTTTTCTGTGAGTGTAGTCATTGTTCGTAGTTGTTTTCTTGGTTTAAATAAGCTTGGTACAGTGCTTCCTGTGAACGGATAAGAGGTTCACCTTCAGCGATAGGCAAGGGCAGGTTAGCCCCACTGCCATCCACGATGCGTCCCTGACTGGTGTCCTTAAGTCCATACTCCACCACCCTGCGCAGGTCGGCCTGGATGTCGGGGTCATAGACGGGTGTAAGTACCTCGATGCGATGGTCAAGATTGCGCGGCATCCAGTCGGCCGAACCGATGTAGTATTTCTCTTCGCCTCCATTGGCAAAGATGAGGATGCGTGAATGCTCTAAGTAACGGTCGATGATACCGGTGAGCTGCATGGTATCGCTCAGTCCGGGGACACCGGTAACCAGAGAACAGTTGCCCCGCACCAACATCTCTACACTTACTCCGCTGGCTGAAGCCTGGTAGAGTTTATCTACTATTTCCGGATCGGTGATGTGATTGATTTTTCCTCGGATATAGGCTGGTTTTCCCTTGTTCTGGTTCTTGATTTCATTATCAATCAGCTGAATTACCTTTTTCTTCATCTCATTGGGCGAGACAAGCAACTCCTTGAAGCGCACGGGCAGATAGGGTTTCTCAATGAAGTCAAACACCTGTTCTACCTCTTTGACAATAGGCCGGCGAGCCGTCATCAGTAGGTAATCGGTGTACATGCGGGCGTTCCCTTCGTGGAAATTGCCTGTACTGATGCAAGCCAGGTCGCCATTGCGGGTGCTGATATGGGTAATCTTGGAATGTATCTTCAGCCCTTCCACGCCGAAAATGACGTGGATACCGGCATCCTGCATTTTCTTGGACCAGTTGATGTTGGAAGCCTCGTCGAACCGGGCCAGCAACTCGATAACCACAGTCACCTTCTTACCATTCTGTGCCGCTCCAATCAGCGCCTTGATAACCTGTGAATCCTTGGCCAAGCGATAAAGGGTGGTCTTGATACTCTTCACCTCCTTACTGATGGCGGCTTCGCGGAGCAGCTGGATATAGGCATCGAAACTGTGGTAGGGTACGTGGATAAAGCGGTCTCGCTGCCGTATCAGAGTAAACAGGCTCTCGGCTTGGAACTCCTGCTTATGGATGGAGGGCCACCTGGGGTAGCGCAGGTCACTGCGGCCACAGTCGGGAAACTTCATGAAGTCCTTATGGTTGTGGTAACGGCCGCTAGGGAGGATGGTGTCGAGCTTATCGACGTTCAACTTCTGCATCAGCCGCTTGAGCAGATCCTTTGGCATGAGCGAGTCGTAGAGCACACGGATGGGCTCTCCCCGCTTGCGGCTCTTCACTCCTTTCGAGATTTTCTGCATCAAACCAGTGCGCAAGTCGGTGTCTATTTCCATCTCGGCATCTTTGGTGAATTTGAAGGAGAAAGCCTCGAACTGGTTATACTCCATCCCTCTGAAGATGTAGGGCAGGCAACTTCGCACTGCGTCATCCAAGTACATCAGGTAGCTATTGCCCTCGTGGTCTGGCAGCTGAACGAAGCGTCCCAACTCGCCCACGGGCAGCTCGATAACGGCATAGTTACGCTTGGGCGACTTCTTGTGCTCTTCCCACCGGGTGAGTCGTACGGCTAAGTAGATGGTGTCATCGGCCTGCTCTCCAAACTGCTTGATGGCATTGAGCCAGATGGGACTGATGTGTCCGCAAAGGCGATTCTGGTAATAGTTATCACGTATGAAAAGGCGCTGTGCATCGTTAAGCTCTTTCTCATTGACCAGCACGATGTGCTCCTGCTTCAGCGCCTCGGTCACCTCGCGCACGGTAGTCTCAAACTGTTTGGAGAAACGACTGTTGAGTTTATTAATTTGCTTCAGCGTCTGCTGCGTTGTTTCCCTCTCTTGCTTCTCGTTTTTATCGCTGTACTCTAGAATGCGGTTGAGGGTGGCCACACGCACGCGGAAAAACTCATCGAGGTTATTGGAGTAGATGCCTAGGAAGGTGAGCCGCTCCAGCAGGGGGACGCTCTGCTTCTGGGCCTCCAGCAGGATGCGCTGGTTAAAGTACATCCAGGAGAGGTCGCGCTCTACGTAATATTTCTTCCATTCTTTGTTACTCATGTCAGTATGTGGATAAGTAGATAAGTAATAATGAAGATATGTGAATGATCAGAAACGGGTCATTACCTCAATAACCAACTTGTCTTGCTCAGAGATTTTCACCTTGGCCCCATTGGGGTAGTGGTACTTCTCGTAGTTGATGCGGATGTCGGAGATGAAGGGTTTGCTTAAACTGAGCGTCAGACCACCTGTGATGCGGTTGCGCCGACTATCGTTGATTATCAGCTTGCCCTCGGGGTTGGCCTTGCCTTCGAGGTAAGCCTTCCCATCACTGTGGTTGTCCATGTAGTCGAAACGACCCAGGAAGGAGACCTTGCTGAAAAAGGCGTGGCGCAACGGCAGGTCGTAGCAGACAAATCCGTCGAAAGCGTTAACTCGCTTGAAGGCTTTGTCCTGATAATGCTTACAGAGATACTCGGCTTCAATGTGCCAACGGTTACTGTGGAAGTAAATACCGACATCGTAGAGGTACTCAGCAACAACTTCTGGTTTAATTTTCTGCATACTGAGGGTCACATTGAATCCTGTAGGTAAATGAATCTGCATCTTGGTGGAGAAGTTAATTCCCTGGGTCCAGTAGTCCTTCTGGTTAGTGAGGCCAGATCCGTTGAAGAGTCCCCCTTCCAACGTGATGGGGAGTCCTTTGTTCCATTTATATCCCAGGGTAACACCCACATCGCGCACGTTGCCCACCTGCTTGGCGATGAAAGAACGGTTAGCGAAATATTGCTGATGGGGTGAGCGGTGGACATCAATAGTGAAAGGTACACGCATCTGGCCAAGGGTCATCTGAAAATTCTTCCACGGTGTGAGTCGTGTATAAGCATCGAGCATCTTGATGGAGCCTTCGTCACAGAGATCAATCTCAGCTTTGTAGGCCACATAGGGGGTCACCTTACCCGAAAGGCTGAACCGGGCATTGCGCACTTCGAAGCGACCTGCATCCAGATCGGGCTGGTATTCGTATTTGGACCGAATAGTACCGTGCAACTCAGGCAGGTAACTGGGAGTTTTCTCTTGAGCAGGAACTGACAGTGAGGTTAGAAGCGCCAAAAGAAGGGAGAAGGAATGGAGTTTTGCCATATAATTCTGTAATTTATTAAGGATTAAGCAGCTTGGAAATTGCGAGCAACACGGAGCAGGTGACGCAGGGAACTGACTATCTCCTGCGACTCCTGGAGGAGGTTGAGATAGACGTACGATACGCTTAGGTTCTCACTTACATCCTGCATACGGTCCATCTGCTGCTTGCGCAGACGAGAGAGATTGTCCTTCAGTATATCACACTCCTCGCGCAGGGTATCTACTGCGGCATAATCGCCACGGGCCAGGAGGAACTGCGTGCAGTCAAAGAGGTGCATCAGCTCGTCGCGTAGGGGGAGGAACTCATCTATTCGTTCCTTCGGCAGAGGGAGGAAGTGGTTATCCACATGCTCCTGGATGGGCTCGTTAATACGCATCAAGCTGTAGAGTATCTGCTGGCAACTGTTGGTGGCCAGGTGAAACCAGGTGTTCTTCTCAATAGCTATAGAGGGGGCAATGCGGCGCATGCCTATCAGTTCCTTGCGGCGCACACTCTTGAGCAGTCTCTTCCTGTTCTTCATCGAATTGCAGGCCCGGCGCAGGGTACGGAGTTCTTCGTGGATAAAACCGTCAGTGATTTGCTGGTACATCTGGGCAACGAAAATCATGCACTCTTCTTCATTGCGGGCAATGTGCTGCCGCAGCAGGATGAAGGTCTCTTGGCGGTCTTTGCTGGCCATGATGCGTTGGAAGAGGTCATCGCTCTGCTCTTCCTTTGACTTTTTGTTGTAACGGATATTACTACGGATAAGCAGGATGACGGCTACCACAGCCAAGGCAATAGCCACCACCAGACCACCGAAGTACATAGCCAACACCACAATGAAACAAAGGATAAAGGCAGCACCAGCAGTGATAAACCAGCCTCCTATGACGGATAGGACTCCTGTGATGCGAAACACAGCACTCTCGCGCCCCCAGGCGCGGTCAGCCAACGACGTACCCATGGCTACCATGAAGGTAACATAAGTGGTGGAGAGCGGGAGCTTGAGTGAAGTGCCCAAGGCGATGAGTAATCCGGCCAGCACAAGGTTGACTGAAGCGCGCACCATGTCGAAAGCGGCTCCATCGGCCATGATAGCCTCTTCCTTGTTCAGCCGGCTGTTGACCCACTGCTTCACGCTGTCAGGAGTCATGCGGACTACCCAGGTGGAGAGATTGGTGAAGCTGCGCACCAAGCTGCGGGCCATGCGCGAGGAGCCGAACATCTCCTCTCCTTCGTCCTGACGGGAGAGGTCAACCGAGGTCTTCACCACGTTATAGGCTTTCTTGGAGGTGGACAAGGAATAGACCATGATGACCCCTGCGGCGATGAGGAAGAACATCGGAGTGCGAGCCGATGTGTTGAGCGAGGTCATGAGCAGACCGCTGGGGTCGCCCTGTCCGTTAGCAATATAATCGGTATAGGAGGCGAAGCCTGCCAAGGGGACTCCGATGAAGTTCACCAGGTCGTTGCCAGCAAACGCGGTGGCCAGCGCGAAAGTGCCCATCAGCACAATCACCTTAAAGACGTTCACCTTGAGGGCATGGAGCAGCTGCATCAGCAGGGTGAAGCCTATGAAGCAACCACCCACGATAAGCCACGTGTGGTCATGAATATAGGCTTTGGCTGCAGGGGTCATGAAGGTGAGGTCCTTGACACCCTTGATGAGCATGAAGTAGATGATAGAGGTAGTGGCCACCCCGCCAAAAAGGCCGATTTTCCACGTCAACCCCCGCTTGTAGTTAAAACTAAAGAGCAGACGGGAAAGGAACTGCACAAGTGTACCGAAGAAGAAAGCGATGGCCACAGACACAAAGATGCCCATGATGACCGAAAGTGCCTTCTCGGTGTTCATCAAGTCGGCCATGGAGAGGGTGCCCGAGGTATCATTGAAGAGCTTGACCAACGTCAAGGCAAAGGTTCCTCCCAGCAGTTCGAACACCATCGATACGGTGGTGGAGGTGGGCATGCCCAGGGAATTAAAGATGTCGAGCAGCACAATGTCTGTCACCATGACGGCCAGGAAGATGTACATCAGTTCGTTGAAGTAGAACTGCTCGGGACGGAAGATGCCGTGGCGGGCAATCTCCATCATGCCGTTGCTCATCGATGCGCCACAGAACACGCCGATGGCTGCAATAATGATAATGGTGCGAAACTTGGCCGTCTTTGCGCCGATGGCGGAATTGAGGAAATTCACCGCATCGTTGCTCACCCCGACGGAGAGGTCGAAGACAGCCAGAATGAATAAAAAGACAACCAGTCCTAAATAAACTGTTTCCATAAAAAAACTTTGAAATTTTAGTCTAACCTTATTTCTCCGTGCAAAGGACGGGAAATGGTGTTAAACCAAAATTTCAAAGTTAATACAAAACGGTTACAACACCGTCGGACCTACTCCGTGCGGATGTTGTCGTAAGGATTCATGGTGGCCATGCGGTAGCTCTGTCCAATGACAGAGAGCAAGCTGATAAACAGCGAGACCACGGCAACCAGTAGCAGGACCCACCAAGGGAAAGCAATGCGATAATAAAACTCCTGGAGGTAGTAATCCATCGCCTTTACACTGAGCGGTGTCGCTATCACTATGGCTGCCACCGTGAGCCATAGGAAGTTGCGTGAGAGCTGCCAGACGGCACTGCCCAAGGCAGCCCCCATCACCTTGCGGATGGCCATCTCCTTGCGTCGCTGCTGCGTGTAGTAGATGGACATGGCCAGCAGGCCAAGAGCGGAGATGAGGATGGAGATGAGCATGAAGCTGAGCATCAGGGTCATGGTATTGCGTGTGCCACTCAGCATATCGTTCAGCCGGTCATCGATATAATAGGAGCCCAGTTCAATGGGCATCCCCAGGTATTCCAGCGTGGTCTCGCGGCAGATGCGCTTCACCTCCTGTAAGGCCCCTTGCCGGTCATCGCCCTGTACCTCTACCAACAGGTTGAAGAATCTACGGTCAGGACCCAGCATGAAGATGGCGTTGTGGCTATCGTCCAGCGGGTTGTAGAGGGCATCGCGGCTGCGGTAGTCGTTGACGATGCCGCACACCCTGTAGCCGGGTTTGCTCTCTGTACCACCTATCCAACGCTTGTCTGCACTCACCCCGTAGCGACGCTGTGTCTCGCTGTCAATCCATATTTTGCCATACACATCCTCTTCATACTGCTCCACGATGCGAAAGCCCAACTGACGGAAGGAGGTACTGTCCATCTGACTGAAGCGGAGCCACGACTGCCTGCCGTCAGGCTCATAGCAACCATTATGTCCAGCAAAGGTGGGTATCTGCATGGTACGTCCCACGCTCTTCACACAGGGCAGCTGCTCCAGCCGCCTTTGCAGCTGGATTCGGGCATCGTTATTACCACCCTGGAGGCGGTAGGCATACACCGCTATCAGTCCGTCGGTACGGTAGCCACAGGGGAGGGTAGCCAGATGGTGTACCTGTAGCCACATGGTAAGCCCAATGGCCAGCAGCCCACAGCTCAACACATTCTGTGCCACGATGAAGAGGCGGCCAAAGAGCATCTTGTTCTTGAATCGGAAAGTACCCTTCACCACATCAATGGGCTTGAAGCGCAGGATGAAGAGCGTGGGCAGCAAGGCAGAGACGGTAGCTATCAGCAAGAGCAGCCCGATGACGACCGCCAAGCTCCAGCCATCTATGGTGAAGAGGATGGTGGTGGAGAGCCACTGCTCGAAAAGCGGACGCGCTGCCCAGGCGATGAAGGCCCCCAGGCCGAAACAGACGGAAGTAAAGAGGAGCGACTCACCGATGTAGCGGAACAGGATTCCCCTGTTGCTCTCTCCCAATACGCGACGCGTAGTCATCTCCTTAGCACGGTTACCCGTGAGGGCCACATTGAGGTTGATGTAGTTGAAAATGGCTGAGATAAGTAGCACCAGGGCCACCAGGAGCAGAATCTGCACCTGCTTCCGGCTCCCTTCGGTGCGGAAAGGGTCATACTTTGAGAGCGTACAGAAGTGGAGCTCCTCCAACGGAGTCAGCGTGGAGCCCCAGAGAAAGGAGTTGTTGTTCTCGCGCGAGTAGCTATCCCAGTAGTTCATGTAGCTGTTGAGTAGCTTCTCCTCCACCTCCTTGGGGTCGGCTTGAGGAGACAGCACCACAAAGGCCTGCGTATTGCCCCACAAATCCATCGGGGGATAGTCCTCCTCAAAGGCCTGGATGCTGAACATCAGGTCTATCGGGGTGAAGATACTGGTCGAAGGGAGGTCGTCAAACAGGCCTGCCACACGGTAGTCGTTCTCTTTATAACGGAGGGTTTTGCCCAAGGAGTTCTCCGCACCGAAGGCCTTGCGGGCAAAGCTGCGGGAGAGGAGTACCTCGTCGGCAGTCACCAACACCTTGCGGCGGTCACACCCTTCGAGGGGGAAGCTGAAGAACTGGAAGAAATTGGTATCGACCGCCACGGAAGGTATCGAGAAATACTCCTCACCCACGAGGATATCGGTCTGCGTCTCTATGTTGAGCAGACGGGTCCACCGCTCGATTTCGGGGATATCGGGAAAGAAGGTCTTGCTCACACCGAGGGTGGTGCCGACGAAGTCGCCCGAACCCACCGCATAGGTATGCGGATGAAGACCATCATGTTTGCCCACCGAAAACTCCGAGCGGGCATAGCAGAGCAAGAGAATCACGAAGCCCAAGGCCACAGAGAGCCCAAAGGCCTCAATGAGGGTGTAGAGTTTATTACGAGAAAGGAATTTCAGAAAACTTTTCATATGCTTTGGGTTACGAGCTACGCATTTTTAGTTTTTAGTTTTTAACTTTTAGTTTTTAGTTTAATGCGAGTTACGAGTTAACAATGGTGGATTACATCACTGCCTGGTCCACGATCTGACCATCGAAGAGGTTGATGATGCGGCTGGCGTAGGTGGCATCGTGCTTGGAGTGGGTCACCATCACGATGGTAGTCCCCTCGGCATGGAGGCGGCTGAGCAGCTCCATCACTTCGAGGCCGTTCTTCGAGTCCAGGTTACCCGTAGGTTCATCGGCCAGTATCAGTCTGGGTCTCCCCACCACGGCACGGGCAATGGCCACACGCTGCTGCTGACCGCCACTGATCTGCTGTGGGTAGTGCTTAGCCCGTTGACTGAGGCCCACCTTGCGCAAGATGTCGAGCACGCGCGCCTTGCGCTCGCGGGCTGAGATACCGAGGTACTTGAGCTGCAGCTCCACGTTCTCCTCCACAGTCAGCTCATCGATGAGGTTGAAGCTCTGGAAGACGAAGCCGATGCGCCCCTTACGGAAAGCGGTGCGCTGCGATTCCTTCAGGTGGGCTACCTCCTCGCCATCGAGCCAGTAATTGCCCTCGGTGGGGTTGTCGAGTAGTCCGAGGATACTGAGCAGTGTGGATTTGCCGCAACCGCTCGGCCCCATGATGGCTACGAATTCCCCATCGTTCACCTCCAGGCTCAGGCCATTGAGTGCCCGGGTCTCCACCTCTTCTGTCCGGAAGACTTTCGTCAAGTTTTCTACTTTAATCATAAGTATAGTGTATTTTTGAATGATTTTTCCGGCAGCAAAAGTACGTAGGTTCTTGAAAAGGGCAAAACATATTCCGCCTTGAGAGAGCAGTTTGTATGATAATCATACAGCAAAGTGTTCAATAATCATACATAATGCTTGGCTAATCGTGACGGGTGAACAGAAAAATGGTTAAACTGGCCGAGGCTTCAAAAAAAATGCGTTAACTTTGTGCCAACCAAAATAAGATAGACCACCATGAAACAGCTGAGAATCCATTTCTGCATCGCCGCCACACTGACGGCTCTGCTGACGGCCCTGCTCCCCGTAGCGGCCCAACCACGTATGTACCCCTATGCCGTGGCCGAGAAACCCTGGTACGAAGGCATGGGCAATCACCGTGCCGTAATCGAAGTCAAAGAGAGTGCCCAAGCCGTAGAACTCCAACTGGAATGGCGCAGGGGGGATGAGGCCGAGATTCAGAAACGGTTCCTTATCATCCATGCCGAGAGTGGCGACACCATCGCCAACGTGCAGAAACTCCAGGTCAACAACGAGCGCTGCGACGTGCTGTTCGGCCCCGTACACCAGACCGGTACCTACTACTTCTATTACCTGCCCTACCACGTGCAACGACAAAACGGCAGCTACTGGCATGGCTACCTCAAAGATATGCCTGCTGACTCACTCTGGGCCACACAGCTGACCCACGGCAAGGGCTATCCGCAGGCCGAGGTGAAGTGCATCGAGTCGCGCACGGCCTTCGATAGCTTCTATCCGATGGAGGTCATTGCCACCGCTCAGGAGGTGGATGGCTATGTGCGCAAACACAAGCAAGCATGGTTTGTCTTTCCCGAAGGGCGGGAAAACCCCATCCGCATGAGGAAATACCTCCCTTACCAATGGATGAGTAGCCAACCCGGTGCCCCCTTTACAGGTACTGCTCAACCCAACGAATATTTCGCTTTCCAACTGGGCGTATGGAGTCCCTCCATCACCCTGAGCGGGGTGCGATACGAAGCCTCCGACCTGACCAACGGCTCGGCCGTATTGGGTAAAGAGCGCATCACCTGCTTTAATACCGAGGGAGTGAATCCTGCCGGACAGTCCTTCAGCAAACAGGTGCAAGTAACCAAAGGGCAAGTACAACCCCTCTGGTTCGGCGTGGATATTCCCCAGGATGCCCCTGCAGGTACTTACCAAGGAGTGATTACCCTGAAAGCTGACCATCAGGTAGATCAGCAGGTTCCGGTGGCCATCACCGTGGCAGGCGAACCGATAGCCGAGCGAGGTGATAACGAGCCTTGGCGACACAGCCGTCTGCGCTGGCTCAACTCCACCTTGGGGCTGGCTGATACCCCCACCCTGCCCTATACGGCGATGAGCAGTAAGGAGGGGGCCATAAGCTGCCTGGGGCGCGACGTGACGTTAGGTCCTAACTCGGCCCTGCCTGAACAAATCAGCGCATGGGGTACTGAATTGCTGCAAGGCCCCATAGCTTTCGTGGTGGAGAGTACAACGGGGGTACGGCGTTATCAAGCCCAACCCGTGGCTACGGAGCAGACAGCTGGCCACCACGCCTGGACCTGGAAAGCTGAGGATGCTGACCTGCTGCTGACCTGCACCGGTCGCATGGAGTTCGACGGATGGATGAACTACAGCTATACACTCACACCGAAGAGCGAGCTGACCATCCAGGATGTACGTCTCGAGCTGCCTCTGCGGCGCGAGGTAGCCTCCTACTTCTTAGGAGCCGGTCTGCCAGGACAAGATACCCCTTCAGCCTATGAAGGCAAATGGGACACGCCCGAGATGGCCATCAACGACCACGGTGTCTCCATTCCCGTAAACAAACAGGCCAACTGGCTCTGGCCATTCGACAGCTTCTGGATGGGTAACGCCCATGCAGGTCTCCATTGCGAGCTGCGCGGAACGACCTACAGCGGTCCGCTGCTCAACGCCTACCGCCCTGCCTATCCCACCAGCTGGTACAATGGCGGCAAGGGAGGCTTCCGGCTCAAGAAGGAGGAGAAGGCCACGCGCATGACGGTCTATAGCGGTGAACGCACCCTCAAGGTTAACCAGCCCCTGACCTTCGAGTTCGCTCTGCTCATCACCCCCGTCAAACCGCTCAACCTGCAGAGCCAGTTCACCGACCGCTACTATCACAACGGTGCCAAGCCTGTACCCACAGCTGCCGATGTGAAGGCCGGCGTGAAAATCATCAATATCCACCACGCCAACTCCTACAATCCCTACATCAACTACCCCTTCCTGAGCGGTGATAAGTTAGTGCCCTTCATCAAGGAGTGGCATCAGAAGGGGTGCAAGGTGAAATTGTACTACACACTGCGCGAGCTGACCAACGTGGTCACAGAACTCTGGGCCATGCGTAGCCTTGGGCATGAGTTGCTGCGTGGTGGTCGCGGAGGTGGATACCCCTGGCTACGCGAGCACTTAGTAACAGACTATACAACGCAATGGTACCAGCCCTTCGAGGAGGAGGGCATGGTGGCTGCGGCCGATGCGGCCATCCTCACCACCGAAAGCGACTCGCGCTGGTACAACTACTATATCGAAGGGTTGCGATGGATGGTGCGCCATTACGACATCGATGGAATCTACCTCGATGACGTATCCTTTGGCCGCGACATCCTCAAGCGGATGCGTCATGCCATGGAGGAGGTCAAACCCGGATGTATCATCGACCTCCACTCCAACACCGGCTTCTCCCGAGGCCCAGCCAATCAGTACACCGAATTCTTCCCCTATATAGATAAGGTATGGTTTGGCGAAAGCTTCATGTACGACCGAATGAGCCCTGCCAACTGGCTGGTTGAGTCAAGTGGCATCCCCTTCGGTCTGATGGGCGACATGCTTCACCGTGGCGGCAACAAGTGGCTGGGCATGCAGTACGGCATGACCGTGCGCCACCCGTGGCTCACCGAGGGCATGGTGTGCGACCCGCGCATCGTATGGAAAGAGTGGGACCGCTTCGGCATTGCCAAAGCCAAAATGATAGGTTTCTGGGAAGAAGATGCTCCTGTTACTGCCGACGATGAGGCGGTGAAAGTCACCGTCTATCAGCGTGGTAAGAGGCTGCTGCTCTCCGTAGGCAACTACTCGGATGAGGTGAAGCAGGTACGCCTACACATCGACTGGCAGAAGCTGGGGTTGCGCCCTCACACCCCCCGGTTCATCATACCTGCCCTGGAAGAGTTCCAGCCCGCCCTGCAACTGACCGATGGAGAGACTTTACGTATCGAACCCCGCAAGGGATGGCTCATTGAGGTGAATTGACTATGGCAGCAAACTGTACAATGGCTACAAACGACAACTACCGCACAATCCTCGTCGTGGATGACAACAAAGGCATCCTCACAGCCCTGAAGATTTGCCTCGAAGGCGTGTTCGACCGCATCTTGACGCTCTCCTCACCCGAGGAGATACTCGCCATATTGCAGCAAGAGAGCATCGACGTGGTGCTGCTCGACATGAACTTCTCCCTCGGGATGAACTCAGGGCAGGAGGGGCTGATGTGGCTACAGGCCGTCCACCGCCGCCATCCCGACACACCAATCGTGTTGATGACGGCCTATGCCGACGTCAAGCTGGCTGTGAAGGGATTGAAGGCGGGGGCAACCGACTTCATCACCAAGCCGTGGGACAACGACGAACTGGTGCGCATACTGAAAGATGCGGTGGAGAGCAGTAAGGAGGTGACCCCGCTGGAGAAGGTGGAGAACGAACATGTACGCAAGGTGGTGGACCGCTGCCACGGCAACATCAGCCGAGCTGCTGAATTGCTCGGCATCACCCGACAAACGCTCTATGCCAAAATCAAGAAACTGTAATCCCTGTGAGATACCATAGCCATGAACACCCTGCTCATTATTTTGACGTTCTGCCTGTTACTGATCTTCGCGACGCTCGCTCTCCTCTTCTACCGCCACCAGCAGCTGCTCAAGACCCGGGCTCACTTGATGCGCGAAGCGATTCACAACCGTGAGTTCACCTTCTCCCTGCCCACTTCAGGCCTGCTCCCGGGCGAGCGGGCCCTGCAGCAGGCACTCAACGACCTGGGGCAGGACATCAGCCGCCTTGTGGCCCAAAACGAAGTGGAGTCGTGGCAACGGCTCACCCGCGTGCTGACCCATGAAATCATGAACGCCACTACCCCCATCCGGAGCATCAGTCAGGCCTACCTACGCTCACCCAAAATCGTCGGGACTCCCTATGAAGAGGGCATCCGTGCCATCTACGAGACAAGCAGCGGGCTGGCCCACTTCGTGGCCAGCTACCGCATGCTGACGCAACTGCAGGAGCCTGTCATCACCACGGTCCCCTTGGCCCAATTGGCCGAAAGTATCCAGCCCCTCTACCCCACCCTGGAGTGGCGCATCGACATTCCGGCCTCAGTCACCCTCCAGGCCGATGAGACCCTTCTCCGGCAGGTGCTTATCAACTTGGTCAAGAATGCCGTTGAAGCCGAAGCCACTATGGTCGCACTGACATGGGACAAGGGCAAGACACTCTACGTGAGCAACAACGGTGCTCCCATCCCTGCCGAGATGCGCCGCGAAATCTTCATCCCCTTCTTCACGACGAAGCATAGCGGCTCGGGCATCGGCCTCTCCCTGGCACGCCAGCTACTGATTATGCAAGGCATCACCCTCACGCTGGCAGACACTGCCCAAAGTGGCTACCAAGTCTCCTTTGCCCTGAAGCCGAACGAATAGCAAGAACCTGTAGGATGGGTGACAGAAAGCCTATTGCTAGGCTGTTTTCATCACGTAGGTAATCTGTTTTCTACCGCATTAAAATAGATTTTCATCGTGATGAAAAGCGTTTATCAGCCTACTGATAACAGCTGATAACTGTAGTATATACAGTGTGCTTTAGGGGAGTGATGGCGCTAGAATATAAATACAGTTCTACGATGAAAAATACCTCACACCTCACATTTGCTCGTTATCCACTGGTTATTAGATAGATACGGTGTGAAGTGTCGTTTTTGACACTTCACACCATACTTCACACTGTAAATCACTGTATTCCAATATGATATGACGTTTTGTGAGGTGTGAGGTATTGTTTTCATTTCTCCGCGTTTTTTTTCTTGAGGCGTCCACTCTTGCGGATGGCCTCGTTGATGATCCATTGCAGCTGGCCGTTGGTGCTGCGGAATTCATCCGCAGCCCACTTCTCCACTGCAGCCATCGTCTCGGCATCTATGCGGAGCACAAAGCTCTTGGTACCTGTCTCTTTCTTCTCTGCCATGATATTTAGGGTTTTATGAAGCGCACTAGGTCAGTGACCAGCTGCTGGGGCAGAGGTTTGGGAGTGGCATACTCCGTGGGGGAGGCTGGCCCTTCTCCTTCACGCATCAGGTGGTTGAGCTTGGGGTAACTGCAGTAGGTCACCCCGGTACGCATCATCAGTCCCGCGCACCACAGGGCGTAGTCCACCATCGTCACCTGGTAATCACGTTCACCTTGCACGAGCATCAAGGGTTGCTTCAGGGCAAAGGCTGTCTTCACGGGGTCATACTGTTGGTCCGTCTTCAGATAGGAGGGGGTAAGTCCAGCAGGCAGTCCGAGGGCCTCATCATACTCCGCTGTACCAAGGCGCTGCGCATTGCGGGCCTTCTCCTGCAGTTCATCGAGCTGCTGGAGTACTGCGGGAGGTATCCCAGGCATCTTCTCATAGAGGTTGCGCAGGAAGATACTCTGCCCGATAAGCAGGTCGGTGAGCTTACGGGCCGGAGCGGCCAGCATCACCACGCCAGCCACCTGCGGGGCACGCTCCGCAATGCGTGGAGCGAGCATGGCTCCCAGGCTATGGCCTACCACAAAGAGTTGCGAACCATCCACCTCCGTTTGCTCGGCAGCCCACTGGAGTGCAGAGAGGGCATCATCCACCACCTCCACATCATAATCCATCTCGCGGCCAGCCGGAAGGGAGGCCGCCCCATAGATGCGGGTACGCTTCTCATAGCGCAGGGAGGCGATGCCATGAGCTGCCAGGGAGTCGGCCAAGTCGCGGAAGAGTTTGTTGGGGCCTACGGTCTCGTCGCGGTCGTTGGGCCCCGAGCCATGGATGAACACCACGCAAGGGACTTTCTGCACACGGCTGGATGGCGCCACAAAGGTGGCTGGCAAGCGGAACGTATCGGTCACGACCACCACCTCACGCTCCTGCGCCATGAGGCCCAAAGGCAACATCAAAGAGAGGACAGCCAACAGGAACTGTTTATAATCAAAAAAACTTCTCATACCTGTATTCATTAATGCTTCGAATAAACAACGATTGGCTCGTAACTTGTAGCTCGGAGCTCGTCACTATCAATGGTTCAGCGTGCCGGTATTGACCACAGGCTGAGCAGCTTCATCGGCACAGAGCACCACGAGCAGGTTGCTCACCATGGCGGCCTTCTTCTCCTCGTCGAGCTCTACAATCTGCTCTTCCGACAGTTTGCTGAGCGCCATTTTCACCATCGAAACGGCTCCCTCTACTATCTTCTCACGGGCGGTGATGATGGCAGAGGCCTGCTGACGGCGAAGCATGACGGCAGCAATCTCAGGCGCATAAGCCAGGTAGTTGATGCGTGCCTCGACCACCTCCATGCCCGCCATGGCCAAGCGTTCGTTGAGTTTCTGCTCCAGCTGTTCATTGATTTCCTCACCACCCGAGCGAAGGGTAAGTTCCTGCTGGTTGGCCTCGTTGTCGTCGTAAGCATACTGTCCGGCCACCTGACGGAGCGCGGCATCGCTCTGAATCTTGACGAAGTTTTCGAAAGCATTCATGCGGTTGGCCACCACATTGCCAATGGTAACCTGCTTATTGGAGCCGCTCTCCACGCTCACCGGCTGGGCAGCCATGGTCTGTGCATCAATCTCAAACATCGCCTTGTAGGTGTCCTTCAACTTCCACACCAGCACTAAGCCGATGAGAATCGGGTTACCAATCTTGTCGTTCACCTTGATGGGTTCCACATCGAGGTTGCGTGCGCGGAGTGACAGCTTCTTCTTGTCCATGAAGGGGTTGAGCCAGAAGAATCCCGTGCGGCGGAAGGTACCCCGGTACTCACCGAAGAAGACCATCACCCGAGCTTCGTTGGGCTCCAGCTGGATATAGCCCGCCATCCAGATGAACCACACCACCGAGAGGAGTGCTGCAATCACGCAACTCCACACCTCCATCAGCCAGAATCCAAAGACGATAACCGCCGTGAACAATACCAGGTGAATAAACAACATTGCAAAGCCATTCATCAAAAAGCCTGCATACACTCTTTCTTTTGTTTCCATTGTTATTATTTTAAAGGGTTAGTAATCCTATGCCAATCGCTGTTTTCGCCGTTTCCGTAGCTCCATGAGAATAATATCATTTTAGTATCACAAAGATAACAGAAAAAAGAGATACGATGAACTATTAAGAGCGATGATTTAACATGATTTACATAAAGAGAACTACAGGTAAAAGAGCGTATGCTGCGCACCAGTTATTTGCCATGGGTGGTACCTTTTGTTGCAAATTAACAACCCGGAGTAACCATTTCGTATTTTCTCTGTCCCCAAAAAAGATAAAAAACGAAGTTTTATTTTGCTGTTCAGTGCTTTTTCCCTATTTTTGCAAGCTGTAATCCACTCTAAGGAGGCCTATTAAAAAGAATGAGACAACTACGCTATATGCTCTTGATGATGCTTCTGCTCATCGCCTCGTGTGCGATGTTTGCTGAAGATAGCCGCTCGGCTTGCGACCACTACCGCCGCGAGAACCTCGTGCGCGACTCCATCAGTGCACAGAGCTACGTGGCCAATGTCAACCTACAACGCGCCCGCTACCAGGTAAACGAACTCACGCTCAAGACGCAGAAGCAACGGGCCGAACTGCTGCGCAATCTCTCTATAGGCAGCCTCGTCACCCTGATGCTGATTGGTATAGGAGCCTATAGCCTAAGCCGCAAGAACCGCCGGCTCAAGGAGGCCAAGGTGAGACTGGAACTGGCCCAAAAGGAGGCTGAGCGCTCCATCTTCACCAAGAATCTCTTCCTCTCGAACATGAGCCATGAAATCCGTACTCCACTCAATGCGCTCTCGGGATTCTCTGCCATCTTGACGGACAGCAACATCGATGCCGACACAAGGCAGCAATGCAACGAGATTATTCAGCAGAACTCTGACCTGCTGGTGAAGCTCATCGACGACGTGGTGGACCTCTCTAACTTAGAGAAGGGCGACATGCAGTTCCGCTTTGCCCAACAGGAAGTGGTGTCGCTCTGTCGCAAGGTGGTCGATACCGTGGAACGCATCAAGCAGACAGCAGCCGAGGTGCGTTTCGAGACACCCCTGCAGGAGCTCACGCTCTACACCGACGAGGCTCGTCTGCAGCAGCTGCTCATCAACCTGCTCATCAACGCCACCAAGTTCACCTCCTCTGGCAGCATTACCCTAACACTGGTGCTCGACGACCAAGATATGGCCCGCTTCAACGTGACCGATACCGGCTGCGGCATTGCCCCCGACCAGCGTGAAAAGGTGTTCAACCGTTTCGAGAAGCTCAACGAAAATGCCCAAGGCACTGGCCTAGGCCTCAGCATCTGCCGACTCATCATCGAACGCTTCGGTGGCAAAATATGGATTGACCCTGACTATAGCGGAGGTACGCGCTTCTGTTTCACCCATCCGCTGTCCCACTCGGACGTACAAGGAAAGGAAGCCACCCAAGGAAAGGAGGAAGCTCAATGAAACGACTATTCTGTCTCCTGATGATTATCATCAGTTTCTATCCCCTTCACGCTCAGGAACAAGCTGAAGTGGATAGCCTCTACCGCGTCGTGGAGTCGTTGCCACGCGGTGCGGAAAGGCTCAACGAGTTAGTCAAACTGGTGAGCGTAGCCCAACTGACACCGGAAGGCATCCGCTATGCCCGTCAGCTCTATACGGAAGCATTGCAACAGCACAACGACACCCTGGTTTGCAGGGCCGCCACCCACGCCATAGGCAACCACTACTCCTTCAGCGACAACGAGACCGGACTGGACAGTATCCGTCACTGGGCAGCCATCGGCATCCCCCTATCCAAGCAGCTTGGCATCTGGACGTATTACTTTGAGATGAAGAAAGCCTTGACCTGCGCCTACATCTTCAATGACCGTTTTGAATTCGCCCTGAAGGAGGCTCAGGACATGGCCACTGAAGCAGAACAGATTCACAACTATGACGGACTGGCCAATGCCTACCTCTGTATGGGCATGGCCTACCAAGGCAGCAAGCGCTGGAAAGAGTGCAGGGAGATGCTCCAGAAGGCGCACGGTCTCTTCGACAAAGGCATCTACCCCACCTTGAAGTTCAGTATTCTGTTTCAGTGCATGGACTACCTATATAACAACAACCGCTACAAGGAGATTCTCCCCTTCCTCGATGAAGGAGAGGAGCTGATTGACCAATTCCTGCATGACCACCCCTACATAGAGTCGGCCCTCAGCAGTTCCTACCTGCTGCTCACTACCTATGCTGTCACCAGCTACTCCAAGCTGGGACAACTACAAAAAGCAGCACAATATCTCCCATCTGCCAAGAAATGGCGCAAAACTGTAAATGTAAGGTCGTACGACAAATTCTACTTCGAAGCACTTTGCGACTACTACACCGCCTTGAAGCAATTCGATAAAGCCGTAGCCTACGGCGACTCTGTACAGGAGGTCATTGTGAGCAACGGGATGCAAACCGACGACCTGATTCTCCACCTGGAGCGCCAAGGCGACCTCTACTACACCATGGGCAACTACGACCAGGCCCTTCCTCTCTACCAGCGCAGCAAAGCCCTGCGCGACTCTGTCAACCAGGTCATCTCCGACCGGCAGATGAAGGAAATCAAGGAGATGTATGCCATGGACCGTCTGGAGTTAGAGGAAGCTAAGGCACGCCAACAGGTGCAATGGGTCGTGATAGGCATTGCGCTCTTGATTACGGTAGTGGTTTTTCTCTTCTTACAGCGCAACTACCACTTCAACAAGCAGCTGCGCCTCTCCACCGAGGCAACGAGTCAGGCGGTGAAGGCCACTCAGGAGGCCAACGAGCAGAAGCGACGTTTCTTGGCTACAATGAGCCACTCCATCCGCGTACCGCTGCACAGCGTAGTGGGCTTCTCGCAGCTGCTCGCTACCGATTCCACCCTGACAGAAGAAGAGCGTAACGAATATGGAGAAATCGTACGTTACAATACCGAGCAACTGATGTTCTTAGTGAACAGTGTGCTCGACCTCTCGCGCCTGGAAGCAGGCATGACCAAATGGCAGATGGCCGACTACGACCTCTTCCAGTTGATGCGCGATGCAGCCGGCAGTGTGAGAATGAACAGCCCGCAAGTGATGGTCGAGCTGCAACTCAGCGATGAACAATGGCCCATCCATGCCGATACCGGACGTCTGATGCAGGTCTTCGTCAGCATGATAGCTGGCACGGTCACTACACCGCATCCCGAACCCGAAACGGTGATTGTCGATATGAGCATTGCCGACGATGAACTGGAGTTGGCCATTGAAGGCAGTCCGCTGGCCGACCTGAGCCGCGAAAATCAAGAGAGTAACCTGAGACACAACATCAACAGGCTGACCTTAGCCTACTTCGGCGGAAGCTACAACGCAGACTACGAGCATCGTGTGGTCTCCGTCATCTTCAGCAGGAAGGTATAACATAAATATAATAAGGTATAATAGATAATAAGGTATAGAACATATTACATTGATAATTTAATTAGCCATAAAAGAATAAATAAGATGAAAAAGCTGAATCCTGAAACGCTCTGCGTACAAGCGGGGTGGAACCCTAAGAAGGGAGAGCCCCGTGTGCTCCCTATCTATCAAAGCACGACCTTCAAATACGAGACCAGTGAACAGATGGCCCGACTCTTTGACCTGGAAGACAACGGCTACTTCTATACCCGCCTGCAAAACCCCACCAATGATGCGGTTGCTGCCAAGATTGCAGCCCTTGAAGGGGGCGTAGGGGCCATGCTGACCAGTAGCGGACAGGCTGCCAACTTCTATGCCGTCTTCAATATCTGTCAAGCCGGCGACCACTTCGTGAGTTCCTCTTGCATCTATGGCGGTACCTACAACCTCTTTGGCGTAACCATGAAGAAGCTGGGCATCGAGGTAACTTTCGTCAACCCCGATGCATCAGAAGAGGAGATTATCGCTGCCTTCCGTCCCAACACGAAGTGTCTCTTCGGCGAAACCATCTCCAACCCCACCCTGGAAGTACTCGACATCGAGAAGTTTGCCCGCATTGCCCATAGTCAGGGAGTACCCCTGATTGTGGATAATACCTTCCCCACCCCCATCAACTGCCGGCCCTTTGAATGGGGCGCCGACATCGTGACTCACTCTACCACCAAGTACATGGATGGCCACGCCACCAGCGTAGGCGGTGCCGTGGTGGATAGCGGCAACTTCCCCTGGGAACAGTATGCCGACAAATTCCCCGGCCTCTGCCAGCCGGATGAGTCGTACCACGGACTGACCTACACGCAGGCCTTCGGTAAAATGGCCTACATGACTAAGGCCACCGCCCAGCTGATGCGCGACCTGGGCAGCATCCAGAGCCCGCAGAACGCCTTCCTGCTCAACCTCGGACTGGAGACACTCCACCTCCGTATGCCACAACATTGCAAGAACGCACAAGCCGTGGCTGAGTACCTGTCGAAGAATGATAAAGTGGCTTGGGTGAACTACAGTGGGCTACCCGGTGACAAGTACCACGCGCTGGCCGAGAAGTACATGCCCAACGGCTCGTGCGGCGTAGTAACCTTCGGTCTGAAGGGCGGACGCGATGTAGCCATCAAGTTCATGGACTCACTGAAGCTGGCCGCCATCGTGACCCACGTGGCCGATGCCCGCACCTGCGTACTCCATCCCGCCAGCCATACCCACCGCCAACTCACTGACGAGCAGCTGATGGCCGCCGGCGTACGTCCTGACCTCATCCGCTTCTCCGTAGGCATTGAGAATGCTGCCGACATCATTGCCGACATCGAGCAGGCACTGGGCTGACAACTGGCGATAAGATATCAATAGTACATAATCATACAGATAACATATTCATACGCCATGCGCAGAGTGCTCCTTTTCCTCCTTTTCCTGTGGCCAGCACTAGTTCAATCGGCCACACCTATCGATAGTGACCGCGATGCCTGCGACCGCTATCGGGAGGAGAAGGAACGCGCTGACGTTACCAGCATCCAAAGCTACATTGCACAAATCAACCTGCAACGCACCCTCCACGAAGTAAACAAGCTCAAGTTTCAGAATGAGCGACAGCAGAACCGCCTGCTCTTCTACCGCATTCTGGGTTGGACACTCCTGCTGGTCTCCGTTGCCATCAGCATCTACCACCTCCGCCGTACAAACCGGCACCTCAAGCTGTCGGAGAAGGAGTTGATGCAGGCACGTCAGGAGGCGGAGCAATCCATCCTCAGGAAAAACCTCTTCCTCTCCAACATGAGCCACGAGATCCGTACTCCACTCAATGCCCTCTCCGGCTTCTCCTCCATCCTGACAGACAGAAACGTAGATACCGGGACGCGCCAGCAGTGCAACGTGATAATCCAGCAGAACTCCGACCTCCTGATTAAGCTGATTGATGATGTAGTGGACCTCTCTAACCTGGAGAAAGGAAGCATGCACTTCACCTACAGCGACACCGAAGCTGTGGCGCTCTGCCGCAAAGTAGTGGATACCGTAGAACGCATCAAGCAGACCTCAGCCACGGTGCAGTTCGTCACCACCTCTACTGAACTGATGATGATAACTGACCCTGCCCGTCTGCAACAGGTGCTTATCAACCTGCTCATCAACGCCACCAAGTTCACTTCCGAAGGCTCCATCACCCTCTCGCTGGAGCAGAGCGGTGAAGAAGCTCTCTTCACCGTAACTGACACCGGCTGCGGTATTGCCCCTGAGCTGCACGCCAAAGTGTTCAACCGCTTCGAGAAGCTCAACGAACAGGCTCAGGGCACTGGCCTTGGCCTCTCCATCTGCCAACTTATCATCCAAGAGATGGGAGGAAAGATATGGATAGACCCCACCTACCACGAGGGGGCCCGCTTCTGCTTCACCCACCCGCTGCACAGAAAGGAGGAGAGCGTATGAATAGCCCCATGAGAAGCAGCCGCCTGCTGGTAGGTCTGCTGTTTACTCTCAGCCTGCTCCTTGCTCCCACAACGGCATGGAGCCTCATCAGCCCATCCGCCACGGAGCAACTACGCACTGAAGTCAATAGTCTCCCTCCTGGAAAAGAGCGACTGGAACTGCTCCGGAAGTTGGTTCGCTCCACGCAGATGAGCAAAGAGGGCATTAACGATGCACGACAACTGCTCCATGAGGCACAAGCAGCCGAAAACGACAGCCTGATAGCCTATAGTGTGGCCTTCCTCATCAACCACCTCTTCGCCAAAAGCGAGCGCGACATTGACAGCATCCGATACTGGACCTCGTATGCCCTCCCTATCGCACGCCAATGCCAGTACTGGACCATGTATTTCCAGATGAAATATACCCTGATACAGACCTACATCTATGCCCATTCGTACGAGTACGCCAAGGAGGAGGCCCGTCAGATGGTAGCCGAAGCTAAAGCACAACAAGTCCTCACGGGACAAATCATTGCCTATAACTGCCTCGCCATTGCATACTACAGTACCCGTCAATGGAAAGAGACCGAAGAGGCACTGAAGAATGCCCATGCCCTGTTCGACCAAGACCCACCTATGGCCAACAAGATTATGGTGCTCAAGCTGACCCTCACCTTCCTCGATGCCGTGAACCGCTATAGCGACATGAAGCCTTACCTGGATGAGCTCCGCACAGAGCTGGACCGGATGGTGCATCAAATACCCTCCATGGCCAAGGCCCTCAACGACTACTACCTGCTCCTGGAGTGTTACAGCATCAGCTACCACGTGCATTGCAATGAGCTGGCGCAAGCAGATGAACACATAGCCAACTTCAAGCGTTATCAGCGAAAACTGAACTACCAACCCTACTACATCATCTACACCCAGGCACTCACCTCTTACTACATAGCCCACAAAAAGTACGATGAAGCCCTCGCCCTGAATGACAGCGCCCTGATGCGCATCAAGCAGTTCCGCAACCAGGGAAACGACTACATCTACTGCATGGAGCAGCGGGGTGACATCTACTACAACCTAGGTAACTACCATCAAGCACGCCTCCTCTACGAGCGGGCTGGAGCCAAACGTGACTCCTTGAGCCAGGTCATCTCCGACATGCAGCTTGATGAGTACCGCGACATGTATAAGATGGACCAGCTCAAGCTGGAGAAAGAGCGGCTCGGGCAACGGGTACTGCGCATGATACTCTTAGCCGTACTGCTTATTGCCGCCATCGCTATACCCTCTGTCATCTACATCTACCACACCAAACGCCGACTACTGAAGAACCGTGAGCGAGCCCGCGAGGCCCTGCTGCAGGCCGAACAAGCCAACGAGGCCAAGCGTGACTTTCTCGGTGCCATGAGCCACGCCATCCGCGTACCGCTCAACAGCGTGGTGGGCTTCTCGCAAATCATGGCCAACGAGGAACTCAGTGAAGAGGAACGCACAGAGTATGCAGAAATCATCAAACGCAATACCTTGCTACTGATGTATCAAGTGAGCAGTGTGCTCGACCTGTCACGCTTGGAAGCTGGCATGACCAAATGGCAACTGGCCGATTGCGACCTGATAGAACTGCTGCAGCAAAGTGTAGGCAAAGTATGCTACCTCCATCCCGCACTCACATTACACCACTCCCTACCACCCATTACTTTTTGTGTCCATACAGACCCCATGCGGATGCAGCAACTCTTCGAGAGTATTCTAAGCGGTGTGGAGGTAGGAGTGCTTAATACAGGAGAGGTTACCCTAACCGTCTATGTCGAGAGCAACCAGCTCCATGCCACCGTGGTAGGCTCACCCTTGGCCCGTACCGAAGAGCAGAACCAACGCCGCAGCCTTCGCCATAAAATCAACCAACTGACGCTGCAATACTTTGGCGGCCACTATGAGGTGGATCTAAAAATGCAGACCGTGAAGTTCAGCTACCCCTTAATCCATAACAAGGGATAAAAGGGACAAATAGCGTGGAATAATCAACCAAAAAGGGGGCATAATTGTTATTATTACAACAAAAGGGCGAATTTTTCCACCCTATTCAAGCTTTTTTCTCTAATTTTGCGGCGATTTTACGTACAAACAAATCAAAGGATATATGGTAAAGATTACAAAGGAAGCGGCATTGCTCTACCACTCGCAGGGCAAGCCGGGAAAGATTGAAGTGGTTCCTACCAAGCCCTATCGTACGCAGACAGACCTCTCGCTGGCCTACTCACCCGGTGTGGCCGAGCCCTGTCTGGAGATAGAGAAGAACCCGCAGGATGCATACAAATACACAGCCAAGGGTAACCTTGTGGCCGTCATCTCCAACGGTACTGCCGTGCTTGGTCTGGGAGATATCGGTGCCATGGCCGGCAAACCGGTGATGGAAGGCAAGGGCCTGTTGTTTAAAATCTACGGTGGCATTGATGTATTTGACATTGAAGTAAACGAGAAAGATCCCGATAAATTCGTGGAGGCGGTTAAGGCTATTGCCCCCACCTTTGGTGGTATCAACCTGGAGGACATCAAGGCCCCTGAATGCTTTGAGATTGAACGCAGGCTGAAAGCTGAACTCGACATTCCCGTGATGCACGATGACCAGCATGGCACAGCCATCATCTCCAGCGCCGGCCTGCTCAACGCATTGCAGGTGGCTGGCAAGAAGATTGAAGAGGTGAAGATTGTAGTCAATGGCGCCGGTGCAGCCGCCATCTCCTGCACCAAGCTTTATGAGGCCCTGGGTGCTACCCACGAGAATATCCTGATGCTCGACTCTAAAGGAGTCATCACCAGCGACCGCGAAGGGCTCAACGAGACCAAGCGCTACTTTGCTACCGACCGCCGCGATGTCCACACCCTGGAAGAGGCCGTCAAAGGCGCCGATGTCTTCCTCGGCCTCTCAAAAGGCAACGTGCTGACACAGGAGATGATCCGCAGCATGGCCGATCACCCCATCGTCTTCGCACTGGCCAATCCCGTGCCAGAAATCTCTTATGAAGATGCTATGGCCGCACGCCCTGACGTGCTGATGTCCACAGGACGAAGTGACTATCCCAACCAGATTAACAACGTTATCGGATTCCCCTACATCTTCCGTGGAGCCCTTGATGTAGCCGCTACGGCCATCAATGAAGAGATGAAGTTGGCTGCTGTACAGGCTATTGCCGACCTGGCTAAACAGCCCGTACCCGACATCGTCAACGAAGTATATCATGTCAACAACTTCACCTTCGGTCCTGATTACTTCATCCCCAAGCCCGTTGACCCGCGCCTCATCACGGAAGTGTCAATGGCCGTGGCCCGTGCCGCCATGGAGAGCGGTGTAGCGCGCAAACCCATTACCGACTGGGAGGCCTACCGCCAGCACCTGAAGGAGCTGATGGGCCAGGAGAGCAAGCTGACACGCCAATTGCGTGACACGGCCCGCCGTAACCCGCAGCGTGTAGTCTTTGCTGAAGGTATTCACCCCAACATGTTGAAGGCCGCCGTGGAAGCCCGTGCCGAGGGCATCTGTTACCCCATCCTCTTGGGTAACGACGAAGCCATCACCAAGCTGGCTGCTGAGCTGGAGCTGAGCCTGGAGGGTATCGAGATTGTCAACCTGCGCCATCCCAATGAGGCTCCCCGCCGCGAACGCTATGCCCGCATCTTGGCAGAAAAGCGCGCCCGTCAAGGCGTGACCTATGAAGAGGCTAACGACAAGATGTTCGAACGCAACTACTTCGGCATGATGATGGTAGAGACGGGTGAAGCAGACGCCTTCATCACGGGTCTCTACACCAAATACAGCAACACCATCAAGGTGGCCAAGGAGGTCATCGGCATCCGTCCCTGCTACCAGCACTTCGGGACCTTGCACATCCTTAATTCCAAGAAAGGCACCTTCTTCCTGGCCGATACGCTCATCAACCGCCATCCTGACACGGAGACGCTGATTGACGTAGCCCGTCTTACTGAAGAGACCGTGCGCTTCTTTAACCATACCCCTGTGATGGCCATGCTGAGCTACAGCAACTTCGGTGCCGACTCCGAGGGCAGCCCACAGAAGGTACACGAGGCTGTGAACTACATGCAAAACCACTACCCCGAACTGGCCATCGACGGCGAGATGCAGGTGAACTTCGCCATGAATCGTGAGCTTCGCGATAAGAAGTACCCCTTCACACGCCTGAAAGGCAAGGATGTCAATACCTTGATATTCCCCAACCTGAGCTCAGCCAATGCAGCCTATCAACTGCTGCAGGCCATGAATACGGATGCAGAAATTATCGGTCCTATCCAGATGGGACTGAACAAGCCGATTCATTTCACCGACTTTGAGAGTTCGGTGCGCGACATTGTCAATCTGACGGCCGTAGCCGTTATCGATGCCGTAGTAGCTAAGAAGAAGTGCTGCCAGGGATAAACAAGACCATCAGAAGACGTTCACCTCGCGTACGAGGTGAACACTAAACTTCTCCTCAACAGAGCGGATTATCTCCTCCGAAAGGTGGTAGATGTCCGCTCCTGTTGCATTTCCACGGTTGATGAGCACCAAGGCCTGCTTCTCATAGACAGCCGCATCACCTACGCTGCGTTCCTTCCATCCACATTGTTCGATAAGCCAGCCAGCTGAGAGTTTTACGCGTCCATCAGCTGTGGGATAGATAGGCAGCTGTGGATAGCACTGCTTCAGCCACTCGGCTTGCTGAGCCGACACCATGGGATTGGTAAAGAAGCTGCCAGCATTGCCCAGTTGAGCAGGGTCAGGCAACTTGGAGCGGCGCAGGTCAATGACAGCTTGATGTACATCCTTCAGTGAATTCGTAGCGCCGTTGCGAGCCAGCTGTTCCGATAATCCACGGTAGCTCAGATTGGGCGTACCGTTCTTGGAGAGTCTGATGAGCACCTCGGTCAATGCATAGTGCTTCATCTCGGGCTGTTTAAAGAGGGAGTGGCGATAACTGTAGTTGCACTCCCCACGCCCCCATGTCAGTTGCTGGCCTGTATATAAATCCACCCCATTCACCGAGCTGATTACATCGGCCACCTCCACCCCGTAAGCCCCGATGTTCTGCACTGCCGCACTGCCTACTTCACCAGGAATCAGCGACAGGTTTTCTATTCCCTGCCAGCCGTGGTTTACACAATAGTCCACCAACTCGTCCCAGCAAGTACCTGCCCCTACTGCCAGGAGAACGTGCTGCTCGTCCTCCTCCCTCACACGAAGATAACGAATCTCCGAGTGGAGCACTGTGCCTTCAAAATCTTTTGTAAAGAGCAAATTGCTCCCTGCTCCGATGTGGAGCCATGGAGCCTTAATCCGCCCTTCAGCGATGAATGATTGCAACTCCTCCACCGAGCGGTAGCTGAGCCACTGAGTGGCATAAACCTGTATGCCAAACGTATTGGGTATCTGATGTCTCATTACTCTTCTGTTGTATCTATCTGCGTTGTCACTATCCGAGATTATCTGCGATGAATCTTTGCTCCCAATGCATTGAGACGCTGTTCGATATGTTGATAACCACGGTCAATTTGCTGGATATTGCTGATTTCACTCACACCCTCTGCACTCATGGCGGCAATCAGCATGGCAATACCGGCACGTATGTCAGGCGAAGCCATGCGCCCTGCGTGAAGCGGCTTCTGATGGTCGTTGCCCACCACCACAGCACGATGCGGGTCGCAGAGGATAATCTGTGCACCCATCTCGATGAGCCGGTCCACAAAGAAGAGACGGCTCTCGAACATCTTCTGGTGGATGAGCACGGTACCCTTGGCCTGTGTAGCCACCACGAGCATCACACTCAGCAGGTCGGGCGTAAGTCCCGGCCAAGGAGCATCAGCCAGCGTCAGGATGGAGCCATCCATAAAGGTATCTATCTCGTAATGGTCGTGCTCAGGGATGTAGAGGTCTTCCCCCCGCTGCTCGATGCGTATGCCCAAGCGGCGGAATTGGTTCGGAATGATACCCAAGTCGGCAGCCGAAGTTCCCTTGATGGTCAGTTCACTACGGGTGATGGCCGCCATGCCGATGAAGCTGCCCACCTCAATCATATCCGGCTGGAGCGAATGCGTAGCACCATGAAGTTGATCGACACCATCCACTGTCAACAGGTTGGAACCAATGCCACTGATACGTGCCCCCATCTTCACCAGGAGACGGCAGAGCTGCTGCACATAAGGCTCGCAAGCAGCATTATAAATGATGGTGCGTCCTTGGGCCAACACTGCAGCCATCAGGATATTGGCCGTGCCCGTCACTGAAGCCTCATCGAGCAGCATGTAGCATCCCTGCAGGCGGTCTGCCTGGAGAATGGAGAGGTTAGCCTGCGTATCGTAGTGGAGTTGTGCACCGAGATCGAGGAATCCCTGAAAGTGAGTGTCAAGCCTACGGCGTCCGATGCGGTCACCTCCAGGACGAGGCACAAGCGCCTTGCCAAGGCGGGCCAACAGCGGTCCAGCCAACATGATGCTTCCCCGCAATGAAGCACTACGGGTGATGTATTGAGGTGAACTGAGGAACTCCTCGTCCAGCATCTGCGCGCGGAAACTCCAACCTCCATCCTGCTGACGGTTTACCTCCACCCCCATCTGTTGCAGAATGGCTATCAGATTGTTTACATCATCAATATCGGGTAGGTTATAGACCACTACTTCCTCTGTGGTAAGCAACGTAGCACAAAGTATCTGTAGCGCTTCATTCTTCGCTCCTTGAGGGATAATGGTTCCCTGCAGGCGGTGTCCCCCCTCAATGACAAACGTTCCGCCCTGACTTCTAGTATCTTCCATCGGATGACTCATATCGGTTTATAATTTCGGACAAAGATAAACATTTTACTTTAGAGTAAATCGTGTAATTAAAGTTAATCAGTAAATTATTAGGTTATTATTTGTTATTTTCATCAAATCAAATGATTTCAAATCATTCTATTTGAAATAAAGTAATTTCATTCGCATAGGCAAAACAATAACTGACCTCCTTCCTTACTCTTACGTAAGAATATCGTTAACCATATCCTCCAAGTCGCTGCTTGACGCACCATAGGCATTCGACGAACCCATGGGCGAAGGATTCACCCCTTCAGACGATGTGCCGCTGGCGGCAATCACACCCTTACTGATCTGTTGTAGTTCACTTAATAAGCGGACATCTAACAAGCCACTTCTGAACATCAAACACTTCAGGGCTGAAGAGTTAACTCCTCACGGCTGAAGTATTCACTCTTCATAGGTGCTGATTGAAGTAACCTTACCAGTTAATACGATTATTAATCTCATCGCAACAAAAGCATATTGGCCCAATCAATGTTAACATCCTTTGCATTTTGCCCTCATAAGCATAAAAACATCTGAATTCGGCCCATCATCACGCTATTTCTCGATTATTATTCTCATCTTTGCCGGCGTTATGAATGAAATGAGAAAGCTCATAGATTGTATTCGTAAGGCATTGCCAGCCTCATGGAAGAGCACCACGTGGCTCCTCAAGTTGATGATACCCATATCACTGGCCGTAACACTCATGCAGCACTTCGGTCTGTTGGCATGGATAGCAGGAGGGATTAACCCATTGTTCATCCATTTCGGTTTGCCAGGAGAGTCGGCCGTGGCCTTCATCTCAGCAGCTGCTGCAGGGACTTATGCAGGAGTAGCCGTAATGATGTCCATCCCGCTGACCATGAAGCAGGCCTCCATTCTGGCCCTGATGATAGCGCTCTGCCATGCCCTACCCATGGAGTGCGCCGTCAACAGGAAGACAGGCTCCTCTTTCTGGACTATGGGTATCCTCCGTATCCTGATGGCTTTGGTCTGTGCACTGCTGCTCAATGCCCTGTTGCCTGAAATACCTGGAACGTACATCTACCTCGGTGCAGCAGCAGACAGCAGCTTCACCGAAGTGATGGCCACATGGATGGTCTCGCAACTGAAAATGTCCGTCATGGTAGCACTCATCATCTTCACGCTGATGGTGGTCCAGCGTATGCTTGAAGCCTACCGCCTGCTCGCCCCCTTGTCACGTCTGCTCTCGCCGTTGATGAAGTTCTTCGGCTTACCTCGACACGCTTCCTACATGTGGCTTGTAGGCAACGTACTGGGTATAAGCTATGGTTCAGCCGTGATGCTGGAGCTGGAGGAGAAAGGCCTGGTGACGAGAGAGGAGGCAAACGACGTGAACTACCACCTCATCATGAACCACTCCCTGCTGGAGGACACCATCGTCTTTGCTGCCACGGGCATCTCTGCCCTGCTGCTTATCACCACACGGATCAGTTTTGCCCTCCTCATCGTCTGGAGCAGGAGGCTCATGGTGTCACGAGCAACATAACCAATAAAGAGATTATCAGAATCAATGCCGTCATAAGTTCACTATACCTTATTATATAATATAATATACTATATTTACTCTATAGCATAGAGCTATTTCGACAACAAAGATAGCGGGTTACGAAGAATAATCGGTGTAAAAAACGGACATGATATGCTCCACATGCTCACTAAGATGAAGCGCATCATCCGTGGTAGGCCCGATAGCCGGCCAGCAGGTGCTCGCTCCTAATCTGCCGCAGGTGGCTCAGATAGTCGGTAGGCGAAAGACCCGCAAAGAGCTTGAACTCTTTGTAAAGATGCGAATGGTCAGTAAAGCCCAGTTGGTAGATGATGTCTGTAAACTCTGCCCCCTCCATCTGCTGCATCATACGGGATGCGGTAAGGCAGCGGCGAATACGCAACATCTGCTTGGGTGACAGACCGATGTACTCAGAGAAGACACGTCGTAACTGCCTCTCGCTCAGACAAACCGAATCGGCCATAGCCGAAAGGGATATATCAGGGTGCAACTCCATCGTCCGGATGAGAGTAGTGAATTGCTTGAGATAGGCCGCATCATCCCGACAATGAAGCTGCCGCAGGATGAACTGCTCAATACGCATGATAGCCGTCTGATTGTCGGGAGCCTGGAGCACTTGTTGCTCCAACTCGTTAAACTCTGGCATCTCCAGTTCATCCATACCCACACTCGAATCATTGAAGTGTTCAGATGGAATACCAGTTATCATCTTCATGGCATAGGGCTGGAAGAAGACGAAAAGCAAGTCGGTGTGACCGTGCAAACCCACATGGGCTGCAGAAGCATACTGTCCGCATATGGATGCCGGATGGTCAAACAAGCCATTGACCATGAAGGGCTTGCCGCGGTGAAACATCCACTTCATGCAACCCATCGGCATAATCTTCAGCTCCATGCGAAACGACGCATCGGCCTGCATCACCCAGTAGTGATGGACAATGGGACGAAGCGCCTCGGAGGGCAAGATAATCTGCGACTGCATCATGGAGTGACGAAGTTTTTATTTAAAGAGAATAATCAGACCGCTGATGCCGATATAGGTATAAACTACGTAGCGGAACAGGCGACCAGGGATACGGCGAAAGACAAAGGCACCCATCGAGGAACCTATCAGCACGCCACCCAGTCCGAAGAGAAAGTTCATTCCCACAGCCGGAGTAAGGAAACCATTCATAGCCCGGGAGAGGGTCATCGTGAGGTTACCCAGAAGGAAGTAACACTGCACCATAGCCATATAGTGCTCCTTATCCTTCTCGGAGGAGATGAAGTAGAGCACTGCCGGAGGACCTTGCATGGCAAAGAAGCCACCCATCAAGCCACTCAGTGTACCTGCCCCTATCTGGGTAGTGCGGGTAGGCTTGAGCTGAATCCGCCTGCTGAAGAAGGCGAAGTAGAGACTGCAGCATATGAGCACCACACCCAGGATGCGGTTAAGCAACGCATGGTCCATCCGCTTCAGGGCAAAGACCGAAAGTGAGGAGACTACCACGAAGGTGAGCAGGATAAGCCAAAGCCTACGCCACGACAGGTAGCGATGCATCCTGACCACCACGAAGAGTGAAGTCGTCATGGCCCACAGCCCGGAGAGGGTCGTAGCCTCACCGTAGGTGGCCGTGAAGTAAGGCAGCATCGTCATGATGAAGATGCCGAACCCGAACCCTGTGGTGCGCTGGATAAAGCTGGCCCCGATGCAGAGGAGGATGATCTCTATGCTGATACCTTCCATAGGCGTAATAGGATATGTACAGAGAAGACTACACCCCGCAGCCTGGTGAAGCAATGCGAGGCGTAGTCTGTAAAAGGATTAACCTGGAATGCCGATTTGCTTAGATCATACTCTCGGGATCGAGGTTACCGGCTTCAATATCCTTGAAGTAGCGGTACGTACCCACCTTCAGCTCCTCGGTAGCAGCATCATCGCAAACGATGATACCCTTCTCATGGGTCTGAAGAGCGCTGATGGTCCACATCTGCATCACGGGACCTTCTACGGCATGATAGAGGGCGCGAGCCTTGTTGTGACCATTGACGATAATCAGTACCTCCTTGGCGCTGAGTACAGTACCTACACCTACAGTCAGAGCAGTCTTGGGCACCTTGTTGACATCATTGTCAAAGAAGCGAGAGTTGGCAATGATGGTATCCGTGGTCAGGGTCTTCTGACGGGTGCGTGAAGCAAGCGACGAACCCGGTTCGTTGAAGGCGATGTGACCGTCAGGACCGATACCACCCATGAAGAGATCAATACCGCCGTAGCTCTTAATCTTCTCCTCGTAGCGTGCGCACTCAGCAGCCAGATCGGGAGCGTTGCCGTTAAGGATATTGGTGTTTTCAGGCTTGATATCGATATGGCTGAAGAAGTTGTTCCACATGAAGGAGTAGTAGCTTTCAGGATGCTCCTTGGGCAAACCTACAT
>JBJEKT010000112.1:0-10478 GCA_051878775.1 Bacteroides sp.
TGGTGGGCTTTGTGGCCGACTACGTATCGGGTGAAATCAAGATGCAGGAGGAGGAACTGAGCACGGCAGCTTTCTATCACCGTGACCACTTGCCGGAAATACCCCGAAAAGTAAGCATTGCCCGCAGGCTGATAGACCTCTGGCTGGAGCGAAAGATTTAATCCTTCTTCCCCTTGCGGTACTTGAGGGGGGTGATGCCCTCCATGGTCCGGAACATGCGGGTGAAGTGGTTGGGGTAGCTGAAGCCCAGTTCTTCAGCTATCTCGTTGACGCTCATGGTTGTGGAGTCCAGCAGGGCCTTGGCTGACTGGAGAATCTTCTGCTGGATGTAGTCGTGAGCCGTGACTTTCAGTTCGCGCTTCACCAGCTCGCCGAAGTAGTTGGGCGAGAGGTTGAACTGCTGTGCGCACCAGGCCACGGTAGGCTGTCCCTGCCCTGCCGGAAGTCCGCTGTTCAGGTAGTTGTCTATCAGGATATCGAGCCGGCTCTTCAGGCTGTTCTCCACTGAGGCGCGTTGGGCAAACTGCCGCTCGAAGAAACGCTTGCAGTAGCTCAGCAAGTGGCCGATGCAGAGGCGTATCAGGTGGTTGGTAAGGTAGTCGGGCAAGGAGTTGAGTTCGGCATAGAGGTTGGCGAAGCTGTTGAGAATGATGCCCCGTTCGGCCTCGGTGAGCTCCAGCGCCTCATAGACATCTTTCTGGAAGAAGCTGAACATGTAGAAGTCGCGTCCCAGGCCACAGTTCTCCAGCAGTTCGGGGCGGAAGGCCAGCATCCATCCACGAGGTTTGCGGGTGTAGTCCAGGTTCATCGACACCACCTGCCCTGGGCGCAGGGAGAAGATGGTGCCGGCACGGTAGCGCATGGAGTGACCGCCACGCACCAATTCGCCAAAGTCCTCGTCCATCAGCACCACGCAGTACATGCCGAAGTCGAGCGGTTCGAACAGCGTGAGGTCCGCACGCGAAAGGTCACCCACAGCTACGTAGGGATGGAGCGTAGGTTGATGGAAATAGCGGTTGTACTCATTGATGTCGGTTACTATCTTCATATAGGGCTGTTTTAAGGTCGATTATTGTGGGCAAAGATAAGTAAACTTGGTAGAAAACAGGTAATTTTGGTCATAAAAAATGGTATTTATATATTGAAAAGGTAAAAAAGGTCTTTTTATCCGTAAAGATGTTCGCTTTTATCTGCTCTATTTGCTCTACTTTTGCAGCCGATGAAAACAATACCTTGGTGTAACCAATAATAATAATAACATAAAAAACAACCTTTATGTCAGTAAAATTTTACCAACCCGAGAATCAAGTGCCTTTGGAGATGCACAAAGTGCGCGTAGTACAGAAACTTACCCTGCTCCCCGTAGAGGAACGCTTGAAGTGCATCCAGGAAGCTGGAAACAACACCTTCCTGCTGCAGAACCGTGATATCTATATGGACATGCTGACCGACAGCGGTGTGAATGCCATGTCCGACAAGCAGACGGCAGCTATGCATATTGCCGACGACTCGTATGCCGGCAGTGAGACCTTCAACCGATTTAAAGCCGCCATCAAGGAGGTGTTTGGCACCGACTACCTGCTCCCTGCTCACCAGGGACGTGCCTGTGAAAATATCCTGGCTGAGGCCTTTGTAAAGCCCGGTATGGTGGCCATCATGAACTTCCACTTCACCACCACCAAGGCCCACGTGACACGCTGCGGCGGTGAGGTGCTGGAACTGGTGCAGAAGAAAGGCTTGCTGCCTCAGAGCGACGACCCCTTCAAGGGCGACTTTGACCTGGAAGAACTGAAGAATACCATCGAGCGTGTAGGACCCGAAAAGGTAGCCTTTGTACGCGTCGAAGCTGGTACAAACCTGATTGGTGGTCAGCCCGTTTCGCTGGAGAACATGTTGGCTGTGGCCGATATCTGCCACAACTACGGTGTGCTGAGCGTACTCGATGCATCGCTGCTTCAAGACAACGTCTATTTCATGAAGACCCGTGAGGCCCAGTGTAAGTACATGACCACCAAGCAGATCTACCACCTGCTGGCCGATAAGATGGACATTATCTACTTCTCTGCCCGCAAGCTGGGCTTTGCCCGTGGCGGTGGCATCACGAGCCACAACGGCGAACTCATCAAGAGCATGATGGAGTACATCCCCCTCTACGAAGGCTTCCTGACCTATGGAGGTATCGACGTGCGCACCATCGAGAGCATCACAGAGGGCCTCTACGAGAGCCTTGACATGGATTACCTGAGTCATGGACCGGAATTCATCGCCTACTTGGTGAAGGAACTTGATGACTACGGTGTGCCGATGATCAAGCCGGCAGGCGGTCTGGGCGCCCACCTCAACTGCTCGGAGATCGTACCCAATGTACCCCATAACCAGTACCCCGCTGCTGCTGTAGGTGCAGCGCTCTTCATTGCCGGTGGTATCCGCGGTATGGAACGTGGTACGGTGAGCGAACAGCGCGAGCCCGATGGCACGGAGCGTTATGCCGAGCTGGAGTTGCTGCGTCTGGCCCTGCCCCGTCGTGTCTTCACGCTGAGCCAGGTGAAGTACTGTGCTGACCGCGTGAAGTGGCTGTGGGACAACCGCGAACTGATTGGTGGTTTGGAGTGGACTGAAGAGCCCAAGGTGCTCCGCTTCTTCTTCGGCCGCATGAAGGAGATTGGTTACTGGCAAGAAGAGCTCGTGGCTAAGTTCCGTCAGGACTTCGGCAACAGCCTGTAAGCCACGAAAAGCGTTTACACTACTTTCAGTACTTCTGGAAGTCTTATCCAATAAAATGCCCGGACAGCTACGGAATTTTTTCCAGACCTGTCCGGGCATTTTTCCGGGTAAATCCGGAAAAAATCAATAGCGGTTGTAGCTGATTACTTTTCCAGCTTGCTTGCGTGACTTGGGGCGCTTGGGCTTGGTGGGATAGCCGATGGTGATGTCAAGCAGCACACGTTTGCCTTGTGGGATGCCCGTGAGGCGCTTGATGGCCGGCTCGTCAAACCAACCCAGGATGCACGAGCCCAGTCCCAGCGATTCAGCTGCCAGCGTGATATGAGCCGCTGCTATGCCGATATCTATCAGCGGGAAGTATTTATCCTTTATCTTCGTTCCCAGGAAGGAGGTGATGTTCATCGACTCCTCCACGATAAGGATATGTACAGGGGCATCTTTGGCGAATTTGTTCATGCCCAGTCCTGCCGTAGCCTTGCCCACTTGCCGGGCCAGCTCAGGCTCGGTAATGACTACAAACTTCCAAGGCTGTGCATTGCAAGCCGATGGAGAGAGGCGTGCAGCTTCCAGAATCTGAGCCAACTTCTCTGGCTCCACCGCCCGTGAGGCATCATATGCACGGTCGCTCTGCCGCGAGGCCACCAATTTCAGAAAGTCTTGTTCCATACGAAATACCAGCTACGGGTTTACTTGAATGCAGCGATGCGGCTGATGTACTTGCCGATGATGTCAAACTCAATGTTCACCGTGCTGCCCACGCGGATGGCGTGGAAGTTGGTATGCTCATAGGTGTAAGGGATGATGGCTACCTGGAAGCTGTTGTCCGTGGGATTGCACACTGTAAGGCTTACTCCGTTGACCGTCACTGAGCCCTTATCTACAGTCAGGTAGCCACGTCTGGCCATCTCGGGGTTGAATTCGTAGCTGAAGGTGTAGTAATAGCTCCCTTCAGCATCCTCAACGGCCACGCAGCAGGCCGTCTGGTCCACGTGTCCCTGTACGATGTGGCCGTCCAGCCGTCCGTTCATCATCATGCTACGTTCCACGTTCACCTCATCCCCTACCTGCAGCAGACCGAGGTTGCTGCGGTCGAGCGTCTCCTTCATGGCCGTCACCGTATAGCGGTCGCCGTCGATGCGCACCACGGTCAAGCAGACCCCGTTGTGTGACACGCTTTGGTCAATCTTCAGCTCACTCGTAAACGAGCAGACAAACGTGAAGTGTACATTCTCTTGATCCTTCTCCATGGCCACCAGTCGGGCACACTCTTCTACTATTCCAGAAAACATATTCTTGTCCTAATTATTGGTTATACTGTTCTTCATTACTTTCTACTTTCCGCGGGATAGTACATCCCGCTTTGGGAGGCAAAAGTAGGTAAAAAAATGGAGAATCTCGATTTTTGCAGGTAAAAAGCGAGATTATTATGAATAAATACCTATATTTGCGGTCAAGAATAGCGCCTTTATAGACGTTAAAACAGACTGTTTAATTCATAAAAATAAGATGTTATGAGAAAGATTTCATTTAAAATGGCCGCTACGGTCTTGATTTGTAGTTCCTTCCTGTTTTCTTCATGCATTGGTTCGTTCAGCCTTCACAATCGGTTGGTTACATGGAACCAGGGAATTGGAAACAAGTTTGTTAACGAACTCGTTTATCTGGCCTTTAATATCATCCCCATCTACCCCGTTTGCTACCTGGCAGACGCTCTGGTTATCAACTCCATCGAATTCTGGAGCGGAAGTAACCCCATGGCTAGCATTGGCGATGTGAAGAAAGTACAGGGTGAGAACGGCAACTACCTGGTTACCACGCTTGAGAATGGCTACTCCATTGTCAAGGAGGGTGATGAAAATGTACAAATGTCACTCATCTACGATGCCGAAAACGGCACGTGGAACGTAGTAGCTGATGGTGTAAGCACACAGCTGCTCAAGATGAACAACGATGGTACAGCGGAACTGGCCCTGCAGAATGGTGAGAGCATGACCGTTGCCCTCAACGCCCAGGGCATCATCGAGGCAGAAGCTGCCCTCAGCAGCAACGCTTTCGCCATGAGATAGAGGAATCAAGAGCCCCCCAATAAAAAAGCGCCCCGAAAGGCGCTTTTTTTATACAGTGACTCGTAACTAAGAATCCTTTTTCCACAACCGGGCCATCTCCTCCAGCGTCTTGCCTTTGGTCTCGGGCACGAGGCGCCATACGAAGAGCGCTGCCACGATGCAAATCACGCCGTAGAGCGTGTAGGCAAAGCAGTGACCAAACTTATCGCCCATCTCGCCCAGACGCATGTTATACATCGGCAGGAAGGTAGAAGAGACGATGAAATTGAAAATCCATTGGAAAGCCACTGCTACAGCCACGGCAGCTCCACGAATCGTGTTGGGGAAAATCTCAGCAATCAGTACCCAGCAGATGGGACCCCATGAGAACATGAACGAGGCACTATAGACCATGATGCTCACTACAGCTACCATCGGAGGTAAGCCTCCCACCACGTTAAACAGGGCCACGCCCAATGCGCCAATGGCCATGCCAATGGAGCCGTAGATCAGCAACGGCTTACGTCCCCAGCGCTCCACGGTGAAGACGGCCAGCAAGGTAAAGAGGATGTTGACCACACCCATCATCACCGTCTGCTGCATCGGGTCACCCATGCCCATCGACTTGAAGATGTTGGGGGCAAAGTAGAGCACTGCATTGATACCCACAGCCTGCTGGAAAACACTCAGCATGATGCCCACGAAGATGACCATCCAGCCGTATGTGAAGAGGCGTTCGGTCTTCTCGTGCGCCGTAGCCTTGATGTCGGCCAGAATCTGGCGTGCCTGAGCAGAGCCATTGATGCGGCTCAATACGTCGAGTGCACGCTCATCACGACCAGTCATGGCCAGGTAACGAGGTGTCTCGGGTACGAAGAGCACCAGCAGGGTGAAGAGACCAGCAGGCACCGCCTCGCTGACGAACATCAGTCGCCAACCTGTAGCAATGGTCCACTGGGCCGCATCTGGATTGACCACTTGATCAATGCCATTGACCAGCTCCACTACGGGGTTGACGTTGGAACCCAGGATCATGAAGTTGACGAAATAGACCACCAACTGACCGAAGATGATGGCAAACTGGTTCCAGCTCACCAGCGTACCGCGTATATTGCTTGGCGCTACCTCAGCGATGTACATGGGGCAGATGGCCGAAGCCAGTCCCACACCGATGCCACCCAGCACGCGGTAGAGATTGAAGGCCACTAGCAGGCTCCAGGAGGGCTGCCCGTAGTCGAAAAAGAGAAACTCAGGACGGTAAGAGCCGAGGGCTGAGAGGAAGAAGAGTACTCCTGCAAAGAAGAGTGACCTCTTACGGCCCAGATTGGAGGCACAGAGACCCGACAGGGCACTGCCGATGATGCAGCCAATCAACGCGCTCGAAGCCGTGAAGCCATGCACACCGATAGTGTAGTTGAAGTCGGTAGCCCCCATGAAGAAGGCCCGCAGTCCCTGCTCGGCACCCGAGATGACCGCTGTATCGTAACCAAACAGCAGGCCGCCCAACACCGCCGTTAGCACGATGGAGAAGAGGTAAAGCCTGCTGCCTTGTTGTGTATTATTCATGATATAATGAGCGTAAGGTTAGCAATACATGTTAACGATAGCCTCATAGAGCTCCTGCTTACCACTGGTCTGCTTGGGCTCACCCTGCTGCTTGGCATAGGCTACCAGCTCTTCCAGACTCAGCTTGCCCTCTTCAAACTCCTTACCCTTACCACCATCGAACGAGGCGTAGCGGTCGGCCAGCATCTTCTTGTAGGGTGACTCTTCGAGCAGCTGTGCAGCGGCTTCGAGGGCACGTGCCATGGCATCCATACCAGCAATGTGGGCAATGAAGATATCCTCCAGGTCGGTCGAGTTACGACGCGTCTTGGCATCGAAGTTGGTACCACCGTCGGTGAAGCCACCGCCACGGATAATCTGCATCATGGCCTGGATGAGTTCGAAGTTGTCAATGGGGAACTGGTCGGTGTCCCAGCCGTTCTGGTAGTCACCACGGTTGGCGTCAATGCTGCCCAGCATACCGTTATCCACGGCGCAAGCCAGCTCGTGTTCGAAGGTGTGACCTGCCAGGGTAGCGTGGTTCACCTCGATGTTCACCTTAAAGTCCTTGTCCAGACCGTGAGCACGCAGGAAGCCTATCACAGTCTCCGTATCTACGTCATACTGATGTTTAGAGGGCTCCATGGGCTTGGGCTCGATGAGGAAGGTGCCCTTGAAGCCACGGGCGCGAGCATAGTCGCGTGCCTTGGTGAGCATCATGGCGAGATGTTCCTTCTCGCGCTTCATATCGGTATTGAGGAGCGACATGTAGCCTTCGCGACCGCCCCAGAACACGTAGCTAGTACCACCCAGTTCGATAGTGGCGTCAATTGCGTTCTTGATCTGCACGGCAGCACGGGCTACTACATCGAAGTCAGGATTGGTAGCCGCACCGTTCATGTAGCGGGCGTGACCGAATACGTTGGCCGTGCCCCAGAGCAGCTTGATGCCCGTCTCAGCCATCTTCTGCTTGGCATACGCCACGATTTCCTTCAGGTTAGCTTCGTACTCCTCAATGGTATCAGCCTCGGCGCAGAGGTCGGTATCGTGGAAACAGAAGTACTCAATACCCATCTTCTGCATGAACTCAAAGCCGGCATCCATCTTCTCCTTCGCAGCAGCTACCTTGTCGGGGTTGCCGTTCCAGGGGAATTTCTTTGTACCGCCACCGAACTGGTCACCACCCTCGGCGCACAGTGTGTGCCACCAAGCCATGGCGAACTTCAGCCATTCGCTCATCTTCTTACCCATGATGACCTTGTTGGCATCGTAGTAACGGAATGCCATAGGGTTCTTACTCTCTTTACCTTCAAAATTGATTTTTCCTATTCCAGGAAAGTACTCTTTAGTTGCCATACGAATTATATAATTTAAAATGAAAAATTCAAAATTTAAAAATGAACCTTATCCTTAAAACCTTATTCCTAATATCTCTTATCCCTAAAACGTTGCTTTCCAGCGTGCGTAGGCCTCTTGATAGGCTGGTACGTCTTGGGCAGAAGGCTCTATGGTCTGCAGTAGCTTCAGGGTGGCGAAGGCCTCCTCAGGATTGGCATAGATACCGGCACCCAGACCTGCGCCTTTGGCAGCGCCTACGGAACCATCAGTATCACACAGTTCGATGGTAGCTCCCGTCACGCCGGCCAGCGTGTCACGGAAGAGTGGGCTGAGGAACATGTTGGCCCGTCCGGCACGGATTTTCTGTACGGGGATACCCATCTGCTCCATGATTTCTATACCATACTTGAAGGAGAAGACGATACCCTCCTGGGCGGCACGCAGCAGGTGTGCCTTACCGTGGCGGTTGAAGTTGACACCGTGGATGGAGCAGCCCATCTCCTTGTTTTGCAGCATTCGTTCAGCGCCGTTGCCGAATGGAAGGATACTTACGCCCTCGGCTCCGATGGGAGCCTGTGCAGCCAGTAGGTTCATCGCTTCGTAGCTGATGCCTTCGGGAGCTACGGTACGCTTCATCCACGAATTGAGGATGCCCGTGCCGTTGATGCAGAGCAATACGCCGAGACGCGTTTGCTCGGCGGTATGGTTGACGTGGGCAAAGGTGTTGACGCGCGACTTGGGGTCGTAGTTCACTGTGCCGTTCACGCCATAGACCACACCCGAAGTGCCGGCAGTAGAGACTATCTCACCCGGCTTGAACACACCGAGTGAAAGGGCGTTGTTCGGTTGGTCGCCTGCGCGGTAGGTGATGGGTGTTCCTTCAGCCAGGCCCAGTTCGTCAGCCGCAGCCTTAAGGACACGCCCCTGCTCGCTGAAGGTAGGTCGGATGGTGGGGATGACCGAAGCAGGGAATCCGAAGTAGTCGAGCAACCATTGAGCCACCCTACCCTCCTTGAAGTCCCAGAACATCCCTTCCGAGAGTCCGGAGATGGTGGTGCAAGCTTCACCGCTCAGGCGCATAGCAATGTAGTCACCCGGGAGCATGATTTTGTCAATTTGTGCAAACAGCTGCGGCTCGTTCTCTTTGACCCAGGCCAGCTTGGCTGCAGTAAAGTTGCCAGGTGAGTTGAGCAGATGGCTGAGGCAATGCTCCTCACCCAGTTCGCGGAAGGCCCGTTCGCCGTAAGGGACTGCGCGTGAGTCGCACCAGATGATGGCAGGGCGCAGTACGCGCTGCTCCTTATCCACACACACCAATCCGTGCATCTGGTACGAGATGCCGATGGCTTTGATGTCAGCCGGAGCAGCCTGCGATGCAGCAAGTACATCCTTCGTAGCCCGTTTCAGGTTTTGCCACCACATCTCAGGGTCTTGTTCCGCCCATCCGGGTTTCACGGCGATAATTTCAGCTTCGCTTTTAGGGTAGAATGCCGAAGCCACACATTGTCCGCTCAAGGCATCCACCAGAGAGGCCTTAACCGACGAACTACCAATGTCGTAACCGAGTAAATACATTATTTTTGTTTGATTTATTGAGTTAACAGATTATATTAAATTGCTAATTTTGAGTTACTAATTACCTATTAACCTTTTCCTGTCAAACCGGTAATAGCGTGCGGCGCGGTGTGATACCCCTTGCTCATACTCGTCAAGCGGGACGACGTAGGGCATCTGCATCATGCGCTTGTGGAAGTTGCGCGCATCCATCTGCCGGCCATAGACTACCTCAAAGAGTGTCCGGAGCTGTGCAGCCGTAAACTTACGGGGCAGCAGGTCGAACAACCGCGAGGGTTCGTACGTGCAGATACGGCTGATAAAACTCAGGGCATCGCTCAGTATCTGGTTGTGGTCGAAGGCCAGTTGCTTGACGTCAGGCACCGCAACCCAGCAGGCTTGGTAGTCATCGAGTCCTGCACTGAGCTTGCGGTCAATCTTCACCAAGGCTACATAGCCCACGGTCACGATGCGTTCCACATGCATCTGCATGGCCCGCTCCAGCCAATGTACGTCCTTGGGGTCACGCGTGCGGTTCTTTGAGCCATACGTCTTAAACTGGCGCATGTCGATATTCTTCAATCCCGTCAGTTCGCGGAGCACGCGTCGTGCTGCTTCATCCAGGTCCTCGTCCTCGTAAATCAAGCTACCGGGTAGCTTCATGTCATGAAACACTTCGCCCTGCTCCTCGCCAACGCGTTTGATGAGCAGCACCTTAAGTTGCTCACCATCAAAGCCTACCACCACACAATCCACGGAGATGTGGTTATTAGCCAAAGGTTGTGACTGTTTCTTTTCCATGATATTGCGTTTAAAAACGCCGCAAATATACGGCTCATTTTTCAAATAGACAAATGAAAAACTAAAAAAAATATATGTTTTAATGCATTATTTTTCAATTTAGTAGTTAGTGTATATTATACACTATCTAAAGATGTACTTTTTGTATATAATACAGTAAGTTTTTTGGAGGGACAAGGGATATGTGATGAGGGATGAGGTTATTTTTAGGAATAAGGTTTTTCAAAAAACCGACGCAAAAAGGCTGAGATTATAAAAAAATATCCTAACTTTGCACCGAAATAGAGATTTATTAATAAAGAGTATAATAACAACTGTAACGATGAAAGCATTTGTTTTTCCGGGCCAGGGTGCCCAATTTTCCGGTATGGGTAAGGATCTGTATGACAACTCACCCCTCGCTAAAGAACTGTTTGAAAAAGCTAACGATATCCTCGGCTTCCGCATCACGGACATCATGTTCAACGGTAC
>JBJEKT010000113.1:0-10407 GCA_051878775.1 Bacteroides sp.
AAGGTGTTACCTTTTCCCGGCTTTACATGCAGGAAATCGATGCAGAAATAGAGTTTGCCATCCATGCGGATGCAAGTTCCGATTTTAATGTCTTGGGCATTAATCATACTTATTGTTCTTTATATATATATAATAATGTAATAAATGGCATGTCAATTTGTGTCCATACACACACTTTCTACCCTAAAGGGTCTCTTTTCGGGCGCAAAATTAATGCAAATCAGTAAAAATAGCAAAAACTTTTGAGAGAAAATGAGTTATCATTTGGTTTATTTGAAAAAAGTCTCTATTTTTGCAGCCCGAATTCGTGAGAATAATAACATAAAACATAGATAAGAAGATGAAAAGAACATTTCAACCCTCTAACAGAAAGAGAAAAAACAAGCACGGTTTCCGTGAGAGAATGGCTACCGCCAATGGTCGCCGAGTATTGGCTGCACGTCGCGCTAAGGGCAGAAAGAAACTCACCGTTTCTGACGAGTACAATGGCGTGAAGGCATAAGCCGCGCTGTTTTTTAGAAGACTTATAGATGCCGCAAGGACTCTGTTTATGGAGACCTTGCGGCATTTTTTTTCTCCAAAAAGGCCTCTCTTTTCAAAAATAGCACTATATTTGCCTCGAATTTGAAATTTGAGTCTTTAACGAACAGTCGATAACCTTTAACTACGATACAACCATGAAAACGAAGTCTCGGCTTATCTATATGATGACGCTATGGTCTCTTCTCTCCCTTTCGGCTTGCACGCAGCCCGAGAGACAATTTCTCATTGGTGTTTCCCAATGCAGCCAGGATGAATGGCGATCCAAGCAGAACGAAGAGATGCAGCGCGAAGCCTCCCTGCATCAAGGAGTGAGGCTCGAGGTGCGTTCCGTACGCGATGACAACCAGCAGCAGATTGCTGACATCACCTATTTCATGCACAAAGGGGTGGATCTCCTGATTGTGAGCCCCAACGAGGCTCATGCCATCACACCAGCGGTAGAGCAGGCATTCCTGGCAGGCATTCCGGTAGTGGTAATTGACCGCAAGATTGAGAGTGACCAATTTACCGCCTTTGTGGGAGCCGACAATGTACAGATTGGCGAGGCCATAGGGCACTACGTACGTTCCCTCAAGCAACGCCCGTTGCGTCTGTTTGAGATTGGAGGGTTGGCGGGCTCGTCACCGGCTATGGAGCGCACGCAGGGATTCCACCATGTCATTGATACCTTGCAGAGTGTCACGATAGTTGGACGGATTGATGCCTCATGGAACCTAGAAGATGCCGAACGCCAGATGGATAGCGTCTTTCGCACGCACAAGGATATCGACCTGGTGGTGGCTCAAAACGATCGTATGGCGCGGGGTGCCCGTCTGGCTGCCCTCCGTAATCGCTTCATGCCTACCTTGGGATTTATCGGTGTGGATGCCTTGACCGGCCCAGGACAGGGTGTAGAAGAGGTGATGAGTGGCGCCTTAAGCGCTTCCTTTATCTACCCTACTGGGGGTGATAAAGTGATACAGACCGCCCTGCAGATTCTCCATGGAGAGCCATACGAACGCGAGACCATCCTCTTCTCGGCGCAGATAGATGATACGAATGCCCGCATCGTCAACATGCAGGGACAGATGCTGAGTGAACAGACCGCTACGGTCAACCGCCTGGTGAGCAAACTCGACCGCTTCCTGGAGCAGTACAATACCCAGAAGTTACTCCTTTGGGCCGTTGTCATCATCTTGATTCTACTGGTCATCGTCTGTGCCTTCATCGTGAATGCCTACTGGAGCAAGGTGCGCATCAACACCCTGATGAAGCAGGCCACCCAGGCCAAACTGGCCTTCTTCACCAACGTGAGCCACGACTTCCGCACACCTCTCACGCTGATTGCCGACCCAGTGGAGCAACTGTTGGCCGATGCCTCCCTAGGAGAGAAACAGCACTTCCTGCTGACCACTATCCGCCGCAACGTCACCGTTTTGCTCCGCCTCATTAACCAGACACTCGACTTCCGTAAGTACGAGAGTGGCAAGCTGCGCCTGCGTCTGCAAGAATTTGACCTGGCGCAGGGAGTTCTGGAATGGAGTGAAGTCTTCCATGTGCTGGCCGAGCGTCGGCACATCCACTTCTCGGTCCAGGTAACTCCGGGCAACTATCCCATGATTGCCGACCGCGAGAAGTTGGAACGCATTCTCTATAACCTGTTGAGCAACGCCTTCAAGTTTACTCCTGACGAGGGAGAGATTAAGGTATTGCTCCAGGGCCAGGGTGAGCAGATTCAGCTGACCGTCAGCGACACCGGCATGGGAATGTCGGCCTCCCACGTTAAGCATATCTTTGAGAACTTCTATCAGGTGGACGTTCACCACTCTGGTTCGGGTATTGGTCTGGCCCTGGTCAAAGCATTTGTAGAGATGCACCACGGCACCATCTCCGTAGAGAGCCGAGAGGGCAAAAGTACGCTCTTTACCCTGCTTATGCCGCTCCGTCAGGCCGGAACGCTCGACGAGGCCGTGCAGCAGAATGTGGCCCTTGAGGTGATGCGCGATGGGGCTTTGGTGGAGGCTTCGTCTGCTCAGCGTAGCCCGAATGCGATACCTGATGAAGAAGCCGGAGGTAAGCCCGCCATCCTGGTGATTGACGACAACAGCGAGGTACGCACCTATATCCGCTACCTGTTGCAAGAGGAGTATCGTGTACTGGAGGCCTCGGACGGACAGGAGGGCCTCAACCTGGCTATAGCCCAGGTGCCCGATGCCATTATCTGCGATGTGATGATGCCAGGGATGGATGGCATGGCTTGTTGTCGTGCTTTGAAGAGCGACCTCCACACCAGCCATATCCCCGTGATGATGCTCACCGCCTACGCTCAGGATGAGCAGAAGATTGAGGGCTACGACTGTGGAGCCGACTCCTACATCGCCAAGCCTTTCAGTGCCCCGTTGCTGAAGTCTCGCCTGCGCAATCTGTTGGAGGGGCGTCGCAAGTTGCAGCAATTCTATGCCTCGGCGCTTATTTCCTCTACTCATCCTGCGAGCAACCGCACAGACTCCGAACAACCAGCTGCGGAGAAGCCTGCAGCCGAACAGCAGCCTACTGCAGTAGAGCCTGTAGCTCCCAAACCCTCTGAGGAGCCCTTGACGCAGCGAGACCTAGAGTTCTTAGGCCGTTTCCGCCAGTTGGTGAAGGTGCGCATGGCCGACAGTGACCTCAATGTAGAGACCTTAGGCAGCGAGATGGGACTCAGCCGCGTGCAGCTCTACCGTAAGCTGAAGGCATTGACTGGTAATTCCCCTGTAGAGTTGCTACGTACCATGCGTCTGCATCGAGCAAAAGAGTTGCTCACCTTCTCCGGTAAGAGCGTCTCCGAAGTAGCCTACGAGGTGGGCTTCACCTCCCCCTCTTATTTCACGAAATGCTACAAAGAGGCCTTCGGTTCCACTCCTACCGCCAAGAAATAATTGGCTGTACTTTGCTTAAAACGGCCTATAAACAGCTATTTTTCGTTCAAAAGCTATCACAATTGTTGCATGTATCAAATCGACGGATAGCTGCAACATACGTGATAGCGTGATTCACCCCTTCACGCTACTTTTGCACCGTCCTTCCGACGATGAGGGTCAGATGGCCCACTCCTCGCAAGCGCTGGCGACAGGAACAGGCTCGAGATCCTCGTCTGGCAGAAGGAGAAGTAACTGGAGTTATCAACTTAAAAACAACAATGCTATGCGTAAGTCTAATACCATTAGCTTAAAACAATGTTGCACTTTCTTAGTGCTTCTTTGCTGCTCGGTACTAAGTGCCCTGGCGCAGCAGATTCAAGTAAAAGGTACAGTGCTCGACAAGAAGTTGGGCGAAACCATCATCGGAGCCTCGGTCATGGAGGTCGGTTCGGAAGGTAACGGTACGATTACCGATTTCGATGGCAACTTTACCCTAAGCGTTAACAGCGGAGCCACGCTTCAAGTGTCGTACGTGGGCTACAAGACCCTGACCGTAAAAGCAGAACCCACGCTCCGCATTGAGCTGGAAGAGGATTCCCAAGTGCTGGGCGAAGTGGTGGTGACCGGTTATATGGCGGAGAAGAAGGCCTCACTGACTGGTTCGGTATCTGTCGTCAAGATGAAAGATGTGGCCGATGTGCCGACGGGTAATGTACTTTCCAGCCTCCAAGGTCGTGTGGCCGGTATGAACATCACCACCGATGGTACGCCGGGTGGTGGCAACACCTCCACCTTGATTCGTGGTAAGTCCTCTTTCCGCGATGGAGCCAACTCTCCCCTTTACGTGATTGACGGTGTGATGACGCGTGAGAATATCTCCTCTATCCTCTCCTCTAACGATGTAGAGTCCATCCAGGTGCTGAAGGATGCAGCCTCGGCTGCCATCTATGGTGCACAGGCAGCCAACGGTGTGATTATCATCACCACCAAGCGGGCCAAGCAAGGCGAAATCAAGGTGGATTTTGACATGTCGCTGACGATGCAGACCTACCAGTGTGGCTTCGACATGCTGAATGCTGACCAGTGGGGACAGGTCTATTGGAGTGCCTATCAGTACGCCAACAACGGGGCTACGCCGGTCAGCGAGGTCTATGGCAGTGGCGCTACGCCCAAGCTGCAGGACTATATCGGTCTGAACGGTGCCAAGGTGAAGGCCCAGGATACCGACTGGCGGAAGGAAATTTACCATACGGCCCTGATGCAGAACTACAGTGCCACCCTCTCCAAGGGCTCGGACAACGGCTCCTTCTCTTTGGCCATGAACTACCTGGACCACGATGGATTGGTGAAGAACACCAACTTCCAGCGCATCAACACCCGCATCGCTTCCGACTACCGCTTCCTGAACAACCGCCTGCGCATCGGCGAGAATGTGGCCGTGAACTACTGGACGCAGACTCTCAGCCCAGGTGGTGTGGACGAGAATGCCATCAAGCAGCACCCTGCTAAAACCGTCTATACCGAGGATGGCCGCTACAACGATGCCATCAACGACGTACTGGGCGATGCCCCCAACATGGTGCGCCTCATGGAGAATGAGCAGCGCAACCAGCACACCTACTGGCGTATCTTCGGTAACGCCTACCTGGAACTTGAGCCCATCAAGAACCTGGTGCTGCGCACCAACTTCGGTCTGAACTATTACGACGAGAAGAATAAGATATTTGAACCCGCCTGGGAACGCGACAACGTCAATAAGTTGACGCAGAGCAATGCCTCCAAGCTGGACTGGGTATGGACCAACACGGCCACCTACAGCCACACTTTCGCCGACAAGCACAACCTCACGGCCCTGCTTGCTACTGAGGCTAAAAAGAACCACAGCGAATCGTTGTTCGGTTATGGTACTGGCCTAGCTGTAGAGAATAAGGATTACCTCTACCTCGATGTGGTAACTGCCGGTAAGAACGTAGGCTCTGGCGCTTCCAACTATGCCATGGTCTCTTACTTCGGTAAGGTGAACTACGATTACGAAAGCCGCTATCTGGCTTCTGTCACCGTGCGTCGCGATGCTTCCAGCCGTCTGGCCAAGGGCAACAATGCACAGGTGTTCCCCTCAGTCTCTGTGGGATGGCGCATCTCCAGCGAGAAGTTCATGGAGCAGAGTCGCAGCTGGTTGGAGGATCTGAAGTTGCGTGCCTCATGGGGTATCAACGGTAATGATATCATCGACAACGAAGCACCCTACTCCAGATATATGGTCAGCCTGAAAGATGCCAGCTACAACATGGTGGGCGATGGCGTGACCCTGGCCCCCGGTGGATACAAGGTACGCTCTACCAACCCGCTGCTCAAGTGGGAAAGCACCCGTCAGCTCAACTTCGGTGTGGATGCAGCCTTCCTGGGCGGCAAGCTGACCGCTTCACTCGACTATTTTGATAAGGAGACCAAGGACATGCTGGTGGAGAAGCCCTACATCGCCGTGATTGGCGAAGGTGGCTACTGCTGGTACAACGGTGGTGTGATGGTGAACCGAGGTGTGGAAATGGCCCTCAACTGGAACGACAAAATCAAGGACTTTGGCTACAGCATCGGCTTGAATCTCTCCTATTATAAGAATGAAGTGACCGACTTGATGAGCGACATCTACTACACCTATGGTGGTGGTAACGGTGTAGATAAGACCTTGGTAGGACAGCCCTTCGGTTCGTGGATGGGCTTCAAGACGGACGGCGTATTCCGCACACAGCAAGAGGTGGACGAATACAAACAGAAGTACGACGTGCAGTTCGGTGCTCCTGGTGTGGGCCGTATCAAGTATGTCGATGCCGATGGCAACGGCATCATCAACACCAACGACCGCGTATGGCTGGGCTCTGACAACCCCAAAGTGATTGGTGGTCTGACGCTGGGTGCTAACTGGAAGGGCTTCGACCTCAACCTCTTCTTCAACGGTATGATCCGCGATGCTTACAACAACTCCAAGTACTATACCGACCTCTTCCAATGCTGGAGCGGCAACCACTCCACCCGTCTGCTGGAGGCCATGAACGCCTATGAACAGTTCAAATCGACCGGTGTCTATAACTGCGATGTACCGGCACTGACCACCCTGAACAGCAACAACGAGCACGAAGTATCGGAGTTCTATATCGAAGATGGCAGCTACATCAAGCTGAAGAGCCTGACCTTAGGTTATACCCTCCCCAAGGAGTTCCTGCAGAAGATCAAGATGAGCCATGCACGCATCTACTTCCAGGCACAGAACCTCTTTACCATCACAGGCTACACCGGTGCCGACCCCGAAGGACTGGGTTATCCCTATCCGCTGCCCCGCACCTTCTCACTGGGCCTCTCGTTCGGATTCTAAAACAACGTACGTGAACCCATTGATATGCAATCTTAACAATCATTTTTTCAAAACTTGAGCAATATGAAGAATAAATATATCCTGGCCGCCTGCTTCATGGCGGTGCTGACCACGGGCTGTAACGAAGATAGCTTCCTCAGCCAGAAGCCGCAAGGCAGTTTAAGTGAAGAGATCATGACTTCTACCGATGGAGCCGAACTGTTGGTTAACGCAGCCTATGCTGCATTGGGTGGTCCCGAGGGACAGAGCTGGAGCGTGTGGTGCCATCCCACCAGCAACTGGACCTACGGCGAAGTACGCTCCGACAACGCCTACAAGGGCGGTGGCGGCGTGGGCGACCTCAACGAGGTACACCGTATGGAGATTTTTGACATGGATGCCACCAATGGTTTCCTGGACAGCAAGTGGTACCACCTCTACTGCAGCGTGCAGCGTTGCAACTCGGCTCTCAAGGTGCTGAATGCCGCTACTGACGAGCAGGTGAAAGAGCGCAGCTCACGTATCGCCGAGATGAAGGTGCTCCGTGCTCACTACTACTTCGAGCTGAGCCGTCTGTTCAATAAGATTCCCTACTTTGACGAAAACGTAGAGATTCAGGACTATCCCAACATCAAGAATGATGAGTTCGACCGTGATGAAATCCTCTCCAAGCTGGCCAAGGAGATGACCGACGCTGCCGCCGTGCTGCCGTCCTCACAACCTGAAGTGGGCCGCATCCACAAATACATTGCCCTGGCGTACGCTGCCAAGATTAAGCTCTACCAGGCCTATCAGCAGGATCCCACCACGCATGCCGTGACCTCCATCAACAAGGATCTGCTTCGCGAAGTGGCATCGCTCTGCGACCAGGTGAGCGCCTCCGGACGATACAGCCTCCTGGACGACTTCCAGCAACTCGACCTGATAGCTTACGAGAACGGCAAGGAGTCGGTTTTCGCCATCCAGTACTCCATGAACGACGGTACCGAGAGTGCGGGGCGCATCAACTGGAGCAACCTGCTCAACTCACCCGGTGGCTCCAGCCCCTACCACGGCGACGGCTTCTTCCTGCCCAGCCAGGACCTGATCGATGCCTATCAGACCGATGAGGCCGGCTTACCCGACTTCAGCTACCAGCAGAAGCCTCACTACAGCTGGGCTGAGCTGAACGGCGATGTCTTTACGCTCCACAACACCGATGCTACGGTCGATCCCCGTCTGGACTTCGTGGTAGGTCGCCCCACCATCACCTGGAAGACCTATAAAGAGGGTCCGTGCCACACCTGGGTGCGCGATATGGGCACCTACGGTTACAACTGTGTCAAGCGTTTCTGGGTATCGCCTGAGAGCTCCGATATGTTCAGCGGTTGGCCTTGGGGAGCTTCACACATCAACTGGCAAGTGATTCGCTATGCCGACATCCTGCTCTGGAAGGCAGAAGCGCTGATTGAACTGGGTGAGAATCTCGACACCGCGCGTGAGCTGATTAACCAGGTACGCGACCGTGCCCGCCACAGTGCCTACGTCAAGGATTTCAACGACCCCTCCAAGGATGCAGCCCGTTACCTCATCGGTCTCTATCCCGCTGCCGGATGGACACAGGCCTACGCTCGCGAAGCGCTCCGTCGTGAGGTACGTCTGGAGAAGGCACTCGAAGGTGAACGCTTCTTCGACCTGGTGCGCTGGGGCATTGCCGAGCAGACCATGAACCGCTATATTGAGGAAGAGAAAGAGGGCCGTATCTACTACGGAAACGCCCACTTCACCGCCGGAAAGGATGAATACTATCCCGTGCCCAACAACCAGTACGGCTTCTCACACGGACTCTACACCCAGAATCCCGGTTACGCTCCATTCAACTAAGACAAATGTTGTAGCTAAACAGGATAAATGTTGCATACTCCGTGGTTTAACGGAGTATGCAACAATCCTAATACCAATCGAAACAAATCTTACACTCCGTTCTGTTCTTCTGCACTACCTTTGCAGACGAAAACAATAATGCTCATTAAAACGGTGAATACCATGAATGTGAAAAAGAAATTTTTAGCGCTGAGCTGCGGCTTGCTGATTGCCGCCTCATGCTGTTTTGCTCAAACAAAAAATGTGGCTGAAACAGTGCAAATCCTGGGTGAACGTCACGCCATGCTACGCGTAGATGCACAGAAAAAGTACCTGCTGCTCCCCGTGGAGGAGAAGGAGGAGATGGCGCATGTGCGCGTCATCAAGAACAATCAGCTGTTGAAGACCTTCAACCTGCGTCTTGCAGTGGATAAGGTGGATTACTTCGTGCCTTACGAGGTGGAGGAGGGGGAACTCCTCGACATCACCTTCCTGGCCAACTCGCGCTCCACGGGTGCCATCAACGGCTTTACCTGCTGGAAACGGATGAACTATACCGACCAGTTCGACACGAAGAATGTGGAGAAGCATCGTCCGGCCTACCACCACACCCCGGCTTACGGATGGATGAACGACCCCAACGGCATGTTTTATCAGGATGGGGTATGGCATCTCTTCTATCAGTTCAATCCCTATGGCTCCTACTGGGAGAATATGTCGTGGGGACACTCTACCAGTACCGATTTGATTCACTGGGAGCAGCAACCTACCGCCCTTGTGGGCGATGGATTGGGCACCATCTTCAGTGGTTCGTGTGTGGTAGATAAGGAGAACACCGCTGGTTTTGGTGCCAATGCGGTTGTGGCTTTCTACACCTCAGCCGGTGAACGCCAGACGCAGTCGATGGCCTACAGCACAGATGGCGGCAAGACATTCACCAAGTATGCAAACAACCCGGTTCTGACCTCTGAGGCACCCGATTTCCGCGACCCCAAGGTGTTCTGGAATGCTGAGGCTGGCTTTTGGAACATGATTCTTGCCGTAGGTCAGGAGATGCAAATCTTCTCCTCACCCAACCTCAAGGATTGGACTCTGGAGAGTAGCTTTGGCCGTGAATACGGTAACCATGGCGGTGTGTGGGAGTGTCCTGACCTGATGAAGATGCCTGTTGAAGGTACTGATAAGCAGAAGTGGATGTTGATTTGCAACATCAACCCCGGAGGTCCTTTCGGAGGTAGTGCCACGCAGTACTTTATCGGAACGTTCGACGGTCACACGTTCACTTGCGAGTCGGCCCCCGAGGTGACCAAATGGATGGACTATGGAAAGGACCACTATGCTACGGTTACCTTCTACAATGCGCCCGAAAATCGCAAGGTGGCCATAGCCTGGATGAGCAACTGGCAGTATGCCAACCAGGTGCCTACCCGTCAGTTCCGTTCGGCCAATAGCATTGCCCGCGAATTGGGTCTCTTTGAATACCAGGGCGAGACTTACTGCAGCGTGCGTCCTGCCAAGGAGATGGATGCTGCCCGTGGAGCTGTAGTCAGTCATCCCACTGAGCAGTGTGAGATTGTTGTCACGCTTCGTGGCGAGGCAGAGATTACCCTGCGCAACGCCAAAGGCGAGCGGGTGGTGATGCGATACAATCCCGAGGAGGAGCTCTTCTACATGAACCGTCTGCAGAGTGGCGACGTGTCGTTCAGCGACAACTTCCCCACCATCACGGTGGCTCCCACCTACGGTAAACTGAAGCAGTTGCGCATCTTTGTGGACAAGTGCAGCATCGAGGCA
>JBJEKT010000114.1:0-10405 GCA_051878775.1 Bacteroides sp.
TTCATCATGACGGGGAAGATGAGGCAATGGAATACGATGTTGTCCTTGCCGATGAAGTGAACGAGGCGTGTCTCGGGGTCCTGCCACCACTTCTGCCAGCTGCCCCAGCGCTCGGGTTGTGCGTCGCAGAGCTCCTTGGTGTTAGAGATGTAGCCGATGGGGGCGTCAAACCAGACGTAGAGTACTTTGCCTTCAGCTCCCTCTACGGGCACGGGAATACCCCACTCCAGATCACGCGTCATGGCGCGGGGTTGCAGGTCCATGTCGAGCCACGACTTGCATTGGCCATAGACGTTGGGACGCCACTCCTTGTGGCCCTCCAGGATCCATTGGCGCAGCCACTCCTGATACTGTCCCAGGGGAAGGTACCAGTTCTTGGTGGGTCGCTTCACGAGGCCGTGACCCGGATTGTTCTTGTTGGTGGGGTTAATCAGCTCTTCGGGCGAGAGGGTAGCGCCGCACTTCTCACATTGGTCGCCGTAGGCTCCCTCGGCTCCACAACGCGGACAGGTACCTACAATGTTGCGGTCAGTTAGGAACTCACCCGTTACCTCATCACAGAATTGCTCCTCGGTAATCTCCTCTAGCTTGCCCTCATCGTAGAGCTTGCGGAAGAAATCGGAAGCGAACTTGTGGTGGATGTTGCTTGTCGTGCGGCTATATACATCGAATGAGATGCCGAACTCCTCGAAAGAGCGCTTGATAAGTGAATGGTAGCGGTCCACCACCTCCTGGGTGGTGATACCCTCCTTACGGGCACGGATGGTGACGGGCACACCGTGCTCGTCACTACCACCGATGAAGACGACCTCCTCCTTCTTCAGACGGAGGTAGCGCACGTAGATATCAGCGGGCACATAGACGCCGGCCAGGTGGCCGATGTGCACAGGACCGTTGGCGTAGGGCAGAGCAGACGTCACGGTAGTACGTTTGAATTGTTTTTCCATATCTTTTTTCTGTTTTTAGTTTTTCTGTTTTTTATCTTTCTGATTAGTTTAGGTTGATGCGGCTCAAGGGGCACTCCTTAGTACCCAGCGCATAACTCGCCGCAAAATTACAGAAAAACGCTGGAATAATCAACTGAAATCTGAATAATAGTGTGTTGTCATCGCGATAATGTTTGCTTATTCAAAACGGAGAAATACGCAAAAATGAAGCAAAAGGAGTGAAAAGATGCGTTTTTTGCCATTTGAAGGCTCTATTTGCGGAAATTGATATAATTTTGCAGTCGCATTTGAACATATTATGGATAGATTTCCCTAAAATGAAAAAGCTAAGCAAAGAAGCATTGATTGGCTACCCTGCGGGTATAATCACAGGCGTAACCTACGGACTCAATCCTCTATTTGGTATGCCGCTTATGAAGAATGGAGCGGCCATCGAGTCGATTCTATTCTTTCGATATGGCATTGCCGTATTGATTCTTGGGGCACTTCTACTATCGGATAAGCAGAGTTTCAAAGTTTCGTGGAAGCAGGCTGGTATCTTGTTCATACTCGGTCTGCTCTACACGGCAAGTAGCCTATCCCTTTTCCATGCATATAACTACATTCCGTCTGGATTAGCCACGACGCTTATCTTCCTCTATCCTGTGTTGGTGGCGCTTATCATGCTCTTTTTGCGTGTTGTCCCCTCGTGGCAGGTGTGGTTCGCCATTGCTGCTACATTTGTGGGTGTCTTCATTATGACGCAGAGCGACTCTATGCAAGAGATTAACCCGATAGGTGTGCTGTTCTCGTTAATTTCGGCATTGGTCTATGCATTCTTTATCGTCATTATCAACCGTAGCAAGACTATCAGCAATATCTCCAATTCGCTATTGACATTCTATGTATTGCTGGTGGGTGCAATCATCTTTTGGAGTAGGGTGATTGCCTCGGGCGAGCATCTTACAACGGGTATTGAGACCAATCGCGATTGGCTTAATCTGGTGGGACTTGCCATTCTGCCCACCATAGTTTCTACAGCCACACTTGCCGTAGCTACCCGTAACATCGGGGCTACGAAGGCTTCTGTATTGGGGGTGTTTGAGCCAATAACGGCTATTCTTGTCGGTACTTTGGTTTTTGGTGAGGCATTGACCAATAACATGATCATCGGCATACTGATTGCTATGTTTGCCGTAGCCTTTATGATTATCTCTACAAAGCGGTAGCCACAATACCTCGATTTGATATTGCAGATGAACGTTTGTCTTTTTGTTTAATCGCATGTCTTCATCCAGAGGGAGAAACGGCTGCCTCGACCTAAGGCGGACTCTACTGTGATGCGGCCTTTCATCTTGGCGGCTATCACCTTGCAGATGCTTAGACCTAGGCCTGTGCCCTGACGGAATTCATCGACCTTATAGAAGCGGTCGAAGATCATCAATTGCTGTTCGGGGGTGAGGCCGATACCTGTGTCTTCCACGAAGAGTTCTACCTGTCCCTTCTCGCGGTGGTGCTTCCAGCCTAGGTGGATGTAGCCATCTGCCGTAAACTTGGCCGCGTTGGTCAGGAAGTTGGTCAGGACTTGCTCTATGCGACCTTCATCGGCACGTATCGTGAGCCCAGGCTCGCCTCGCAGCATCTCAAAGGCCAGGTGGTGTGGAGCTTGCACGCTGTAACTCTGGTAGATGTAGTCCATCACGCGTTCTACAGGACAGGGTTCCATGGCGATGATGATGTTGCCTGACTCAATGCGTGACAGATCAAGTACATCGCTAATCAGCTTGAGTAGCAGGTCGTTGTTCTTGTTGATAGTCTCCATCATCTCCTCCTTCTCTGTATCTTCCAGTTCCATACCCGGGGTGGCCAGGATGTTGCTGAAGCCCACGATGGCGTTGAGTGGCGTGCGGATCTCGTGGCTCATGTTGGCCAGGAACGACTCCTTCAGTTCAGCCTGCTCAGCCAGTTTGCGTGCGTTAATCAGCTCCTGTTCACGTTGTTTAATAAGCTCAATATTTATTAAAATACCGAAATTATTATTATTATTATTATTATTATTATTATACGCCGGCATCAGGCTGTTTGACCTGATTTGCCACCAGTCGTAATGGCCGTTGCCTACAAAGTCGCAGCGAACCTCGCAGACGGCCTCTTTGCCGTGGTTCATGTTCTTCAGCACCTTGCGGTAATTGTCGCGCATTTCGGGGTGTACAAAGGCCGTGAAGTCAGCACTCTGAATTAAGTGAGGCTCTTGTCCGGCATAGTGCCAGAAGTCCTCTTCAAGCGTAATCTCGTCGCCCCGTTGTCGCCAGGCGAAGGCTTTACTGTTCTGTAGAGCCAGTTTGAACATCATTCGTTCCTCGAGCGATTGCTCAACGAGGGCCTTTTTGTGGCGTTGCTCTCGCAGAATAATGTAAATCAGGTAGGAAAACACGACTGTTACCAAGAAGCCTACGATGCTAAAGATCCAGAGGTACATGTCGGGGTGGAAATCTTTGAAATCGGCCCGCACCAGTTCGTACTTTTTTGGCACGGAGTCAATAGGTACACCCAGGTATTTATAGCGTTGCCAGTCGATGTAGTACCCTTTGCGACAGTTGCGTATAGGGATGTTGCCCGGTTTCTCTCCCCGCAGGATGCGGATGGCTGTAGCCACACCATCGGCAGCCTGGAGCTGCATCGAGGCAAAGTAACCAGCCACGAAGCCTCCCTTGTCTGTACCGAAGTAGTGATAGGTGGCTGTAAACTGCTCTTTGTTGGTAAAGTTGAGCATGGTGTTGGAGAATCCGTCTGACTTCATCTGCAGGTAGTAGAAGGGCTGGTCGGAGCGCATCATGAAGAAGAAGTTCTCATCGCTTAGGGCGTTGCGTACCTGTTCACTCTCATTCTTCATGGCAGAGTTGGTCTGTCCACTCCGGATGGAGAGGGAGGTGAGGGTTATCATGCTGTCAGGGGTTGTGCGGGTGTAGTACATGGTGTGTTTCCACTCCAGGTTGTTGAGCACATAGGGCACGGTATCGAGCTGATTATTGCACTCTGCCAGCATTCGTTTATCAAGAATACGCATCTCCATCATGGTGAATACGTGGCGCTTGCCAATGAGTTCGCGCACCACCTTGAGGTTTTCCAGTACGGCCAGTGAGTCTGTCAAGCCCGTTAGGTTGTCGTACCGGGCATAGAGCAGGTCGTTGGGGAACTCTACACCAAGGAACATGATGGGGGTATGATGAATCAGAGAGTCGTGCGTTACCAGGAGCGAATAGGTGGCTTGGTCACCTACGGGGATAATCAGGTCGGGCTCTTCACCCGGCTTGATGCTTTTAATCAGGTTGTTCATGAAGCTCACCTCCTCGGGGTGGTTGCGCCCGTCGCAATCCAGGTAGTGGAAGGAGATGTTGACTGGCTCACCCTGACGGCTGAACTCCGATTCAATCAAGCGGTTGAATTCAGGGTAGTTGGGGAAAAGCCTGTCGTATGAGTGAATCACCAGCACGCGGTAGTTGGCCGTATGCTGGCAATTGACCACCACACCTATTGTGACAACCAGCAGGAGAGCGGCTGCTATATAGGTGATATAGTGCTTTCTATTCTTGATGGTCAATAACTTATCTCTCATAAACAGGTTCTTATGTCGTTGTGCTTTTGGGGTTGATTATTATTATTAGCGACAAAGATAAGCACAATTTTTGAAATATTAAAGAAAATGTGCTTTAAATTGTTTTTATCCAGAGCGAGAAGCGACTGCCCTTGTTGAGCTCTGACTGGACCGTGATGCGTCCGTGCAGCTTTTCGGCTATCACACGGCAGATGGAGAGGCCCAGGCCAGTACCTTGCTTGAACTCATCCTTCTTGTAGAACCTATTGAATACCAGGATGCAATCATCCTTGCTTAGGCCAATGCCTGTATCTTCTACGTAGAGCTCCACTTCCTTCTGCTTGGGGAAGAACTCCCAGCCAAAGGTGATGCTTCCCTTCGGGGTAAATTTGGCTGCATTGGTCAGGAAGTTCATGATAATCTGCTGTGCGCGCGACTTGTCGATAAAGAGCGTCAGTCCTGCTTCACCAGGGTTGTAGATGAGCTGCAGATGCTGAGGGGCCTGTACTGCGTAGCTCTGATAAACGTGGTTGGCAAAGAATTGGATATCAGTATGTTCAAAATTGAACTCCATGTAGCCCGACTCGATACGTGAAATCTCCAGTATGTCGTTGACCAGCTTGAGTAGCAGTTCGTTGTTCTTGTTGATTGTCTCCATCATCTCTTCCTTCTCTTCATCTTCCAGTTCCATGCCTGGGGTGGCCAGGATGTTGCTGAAGCCCACGATAGCGTTGAGTGGAGTACGTATCTCGTGGCTCATGTTGGCCAGGAACGATTCCTTCAGGTCGGCCTCCTCCATACGTTTACGGGCCTGTATCAGTTCCTCTTCGCGTTGCTTGGTCTCGTCGATGTTGAAGAGTACGCCAAACATGCGGAAGTTGCCGTCGGCTGCGTGTTCCCCCTTGACGCGTAACTCCCACCAGCTGTACTTGCCTGTGCCGCCAAAGTCGCAGAGCATCTGCAGGGTGATGTGGCGTGTGGAGCGGTTGCGTGCCACCTGCCTGAGGTAGTTTTCGCGATGGTCAGGATGGAGCCAGCTCAGGAAGAGGGCACGTGCCACGGGTTGCGGTTTTCGACCGATAAACTTCCAGAAGGCATCATCAAATTGTGCCATGCCGTGGCTGGCACTCCATACGAAACTCTGATTGATGGTGTTGGCTATCTCCAGGGTGTTCTGCTTCTCCTTCAGCTCTTTGTAGGCATCCAGCTTCTTGCGTGTGGCTCGTACGGCAGCTGTGATGGCTACTATGAGGCCGCCCACTAAGAGACTGTAGAGGGTGATGGTAAGGCTCCAGTAGAGGTGAGGATGGAGCGTACGGAAGGTGATGTTGATCAGGTGGTAGCGGGCGGGTATTTGCTTCAGTGGGATGCCGTAACGCTGGGCTACACGCCAGTCGGCATAGAAATCCTTGGAGCTCACACGGATGGGAAGTGCTGAAGGCGGCGTTCCGTGCAGCAGTTCAGCAGCCATGGCGGCCTGTTCAGCTGCCCAGGTGGGTATGGAGCTGAAGTACCCAGCCAGCAGACCGCTACCCATTGTGCCGAAGAGGTTGTTGATGCCTGTGAACTGGGGGCGTAGCGACATGATGGCCAGGCTGTGTGAGGTGGCATCAAACTTGAGCAATAAGTAGTTCATCAGACCCGATGGGCCCAGGGTCCAGAAGAAATTTTCGTTACCTGTCTGGTCAGGCGAAACCCCCTTTTGCTCTAGGCTGCGTCGAGTGGCGTTGCTGCTGATGCTACGCATGGAGAGGCCCGTTACTGACATGCTGTCGGCTGGCAGGCGGTAGAGGTACTTGATTTCATGCTCCCAATGGAGGTTGTCGAGGATGGGTTGTCCCTTCAGCTGTCCCTTAAGGAGGTGCTCCACCTGGCGGTCAAAGAAGCGCATGTCGAGGTTGGTATAGGCATGTCGTCCGCCGCCTAATTCATGCAGAACCTCCATGCTGCGTACGAAATCTACGGTATCGCGGATGCCGGTCACGTTGTCGTACTTTTGCAGCAGCTTGTAGTTGGGGAAACGTACGCCGCCAAATAGGATGGGGCAACGCCTTAGTTCGGGGCGGTGGGTGGAGAGCAGGGCGTAGGTAGCCTGGTCCTCAGTCACGAGAATGAGGTCTGGCCAGGCGTGATGAGCCTCTACGCTATCAATCCAATGGCGCATGATGGAGTCCTCGGCCACCTCGATATACTTGTTGCAGTTCAGGTAGTTGAAACTGAGCTCTGCATGGATGCCCTGTTTCTTCAGCTCCTTAGCCAGCAGGCGGTTGTACTCCTTGTACTGTTCGTAGCCTGTGCCGTGCGAGTGGAGCACCCAGATGCGCTTTGCCGGCTGCTGGCAACGGCTCCACACAAGGAGCGTGGCCGCTATGATGAGCAGCAGGATGGAGAGTAACGTGACGAGATGGCGTTTATTTTGAAGGATACGCATAGGGATTGTCGTGTGGGTTAGGTGAATCGTTTGTATAGGGGATTGAAATGGATTATCCGTGCTTGCGGCGCAGGCTGAGGGTTAGGGCCAGCAGGAAGCCTACTAGGAGGAGGCCTGTAGCAGCATAGGCGATGCCCTCCGTAGTGTGGAGGCTTTGTGGATCAAAACGCATCTCCACGGTATGCTTGCCGGCCTTGAGGTAGAGGGCACGGAGCACGTAGTTGGCTCGGGCCAGGGTGGTGGGCTGGCCATCGATGGTCACCTGCCAACCGTGGGGGTAGTAGATTTCTGAGAAAAGGGCTACGCCGTCGTGGGGATTGACGGTTTCATAGACCAGGTGATTAGGGGCGTAGCTATTCAGCGTGATATGGGCCTGGGGTGAGGTCTGCAGCAGGGTAGCTCCTTGGAGGGTCTGCTTAAAGCGTTGGTCAGTTACGGCTGTGGAGAGCGGGTCGAAGTCGGCCAGGGCATCCAGTTCCTCGTTAGCGTTGGCGACGTAGCGTACTTGCTCCACGAACCAGGCGTTGCCACAGGCATAGGGGTTAAGCAGGGGGGCGGTTCCTCCCTGGCGGTCGATGGGCAGGATGAAGTAACGTGTATTGAGCATGTTGAGTACGGGGAAGAGGGCGTAGTTCACGCTGTCCATATCACCCTTGGCCTGATAGATGGCATATTGTGCGGCTTGCATCTCCGGATCGATGTGGCGGTTGATGAGTTCGTTGTAGCGTCCCAGTTTGGCAGGATGGTAACCACCGATGCTCTTGTGCCAGTAGGAGGTGTTGTTCTCGTTGAAAGTGTTTGAGGCCAGGTTGAGCACACGGAAGTCGAGAGCCGTGTCGGCCAGGATGGCCTCATCGGTTGGTGTCTTCTGAAAGCTCTCAGTACGCACACTTCGCGTCATGAATTGGTCATCGTTGAGGTAACGCTTGTTCACGCCCCAGAGGTCCACCAGGCAGAGCAGGGTCAGACCGCACAGCGTCAGCTGGGCGCGCATCTTGCCAGTTGCGTAGAGCAGGAGCAGGCCCAGGCCGATGGCGCAGATGATGAAGCTGCGCAGGGCATCGCTGCTTACCAGTGCGGCGCGCATGTTCCCAAGCGAGGCCACGATACCTACCATCTCACTGGAGCTGATCTGCTGTTGCTCTACAGCTTTCTGCAGCATCTGGATCTCAGCTGAGGGAACATAGCTGTTGCCCAAAAGGCCAGGGGCGATGCTGAGCAGCAGAGCCACGATGGCTACTCCCAGGCCGGCATAGAGGGCAGGGCGGTTGCTCTTGAGCAGCTTAGGCTCATCGAGCAGTTGCTTCAGGGTGAGGATGGCTAGTAGGGGGATGGTAAACTCGGCAATCACGAGGATACTCGACACGGCGCGGAACTTGTTGTACATCGGTACGTAATCGATGAAGAAATCCGTCAGTGGCATAAAGTTCTTGCCCCAGGACAGCAGGATGGAGAAGAGCGTGGCTCCTAAGAGGGCCCACTTCATCGGCCCCTTGATGAGGAAACAGCCCATCACGAAGAGTAGCAGCACGAAGGCACCCACATAGACGGGACCTGACGTGCCCGGTTGTTCGCCGAAGTACTGTCCCATCTGGTAGATGCCCCATTGGGCGTAGGCTGGGTCAGCCTTGGCCATGGCTGTGGGGCTTTCAGTCAGGGAGTGGCTTGATGAGCCTCCTTTGTAATTAGGTACCAGGAGTGTCCAGGTCTCGCCGATGCCGTAGCTCCATTGGGTGATATAGCTGCGGCTCAGGCCGCCTGTTGACCCATTGGCTTGCTGTGAGCCTCCGGCAGCAGGTTGCTGCACCAGTTCGCTCCGTCCGCGCATACTCTCTTTGCTGTAGCTGTAGGTATGGTAGAGGTTGCTCAGATTGATGCAGACACCTACGAGTCCAGCTATCACCACGACCGCTGTAGCCCGTAGGAACTGCTTCATCGTATGGTTGCGATGCGCTTCCACCAGGTACGCCACTACCACGAAAAGCATTACGAAGCCAAAATAGTAGCTCATCTGCAGGTGATTGCTGGCTATCTGCATGGCTGTGAATAGGGCCGTCACTACGCCGCCCCAGAGCAGCCGTCCGCGATAGGCCAGCACGAGTCCGGCTATTGTAGGGGGTACGTAGGCCAGGGTAATGAATTTCCAGATGTGTCCGGCTGAGATGAGGATGCAGAAGTAGCTGGAGAAGGCCCAGAGCAGGCCGCCCAGTCCTGCATACCAGGCCGGCAATCCGAAGGCGCGCAGCAGGATGTAGAAGCCCAGCATTAGGATGAAGAGTAGATAGACATACTCCGGCAGGAAGAGACGGTAGGCCTTCTGCACCCAGGTCAAGGGGCGTGTGGAGTCGTAGGAGGGAGCAATCTGGTAGGTAGGCATACCGCCAAAGACGGAGTTAGTCCAACGGGTGGTTTCACCTGTCTGCTCCTTATATTCCTTGGCTTCCTGTCCTAGGCCTACGCCAGCGGCGGTATCGTGCTGGAAGAGCACGCGTTGTTCTACGTCGGCAGGGAAGAAGTAGGCGAATGACAGCACGGCGAAGGCTGCAATAACTACTATGTCTGGTATGATTCTTTTCAAGTTCATGTTTCCGTTCTTCTTTGGTGTTAATTGTTTTGAGCGGCTGCAAATGTAGTGATTTAAAATGGAATATGCAGCTTTGTTTGCGTATTTATTGCAGATTTTGTAGCTTTGCAGCCGAATTTTACTTTTTTCTTTATGATTGGAATTATTAGCGCGATGCAGAGCGAGCATGACCAGCTGGCGGCCCGTCTGCAGGAGAAGAACGTGATGGGGCGCGGACGACTCTCGTTCGTCACGGGTCGTATCGGACGGAATGAAGTGGTGTTAGCGCAGAGTGGCATCGGAAAGGTGAATGCCGCCCTCGGTGCCGCAGCCCTTATGGATATATTTGATATTCAAGCGTTGGTCAGTACGGGTGTGGCCGGAGGTATCGACCCTGTGCTGCAGGTCACGGATGTGGTGGCTTCCAGCCGGTTGGCTTACCACGACGTGTGGTGTGGCGACGGGAATGCCTACGGACAGATTCAGGGACTTCCTCTCTATTTTGAGGCTGACAATAGACTGCTTGAGGCTGCTCTCCGTCTCAACGAAGAGGGTGATCTGGAGAGCCATGTGCATGGTGGACTCATCTGCACGGGCGACCAGTTCATCAGCAACCGCGATGAGCTGCAGGTCATCAAAGGCCGCTTTCCTGAGGCCTTGGCCGTGGATATGGAGTCGGCTGCGTTGGCTCATACCTGCTACCTGCGCCGCGTGCCCTTCATCAGCTTCCGCATCATTAGTGATACTCCGGGGGCTCACGAAGAGAATTTCGCCCAGTACCTCGACTTCTGGAAGACCATGGCCGACCGTTCATTCCATACCACCTGGAGTTTCTTGAACGCCTTGCCGGAAATGGGAAATAATTAACTCGTATTTAATGAACAAATCAA
>JBJEKT010000115.1:0-2371 GCA_051878775.1 Bacteroides sp.
TCCTCCTCTTTTCTTTCTGAATACATAAATCATGGAGCTGCTCCGCTCCTTGCTCACCAGCGAAGCCCACCAAGCAGGCACTCCGGCGAGCAATCCCCGGAGGAAGGCCCCTCTGTGGTGCATATGCTTCTCGCTAAGCATCGAGACGTAGAAGGCATCGAGCGGCATAGGGAATCGCTCAGCCAGGATAAAGCCGTGCTTCTCTCCCATCTGCTGAATGGTGCTTGGCGTGAAGTGCCACAGGTGACGAGGCACATCGTAGGCGGCCCAGTAGGCACCGTACTTACGTGCATCCCACGAGGTACAGTTGGGCACGGCCACAATCAGCACGCCCCGCTCCTCCAGCAACTGGTGGATACGTTCCCACGTCTCATGTAAGTCATAAAGGTGCTCCATCACGTGCCAGAGGGTCACCACACGGTAGGCTCCTGCAGGCAAGGTGTCGAGCGAATGGTCAGCCAGGACCTTCAGCCCGAAGTGCTCCAGGGCAAACTCCCGGGCCTGCGCACTCTTCTCCACAGCATCCACCTGCCACCCCCTACGGGCCATCTCGGCAGCAAAGTAACCTGTACCAGTACCTATGTCGAGCAGACGTCCCTCCGTGGTGTGCGACTCGCGCTCCACGAGCTGTGCCTTACGGCGAAGCATGTAGCTACGTGCCCAGTGATAGACGCGGTTCATCATCCCTCGACGCGTATCGGTATGGCTGATGTAGTCAGGCGTCTCGTAGTAGCGCCCTATCTCCTCCTCGGCAGGGGCATCCTGCGTCATCAGGAAACCGCAATGCGCACAACGGCACAGCTTGAACATCTCCCCCGATGCGTAACTATCTACACACGTCAGGGCAGGTTCAAGCTGTTCACATCCACACAAGGGGCATCTGTCTAAGCTGAATCTCTTCATACGTACGGGCACACTACACCTAAATTTGGCGCAAAAGTAGTAATAATTGCCGATATAGTACGCCGACGTTAAGTAGTTTTAAGAGAAATAGGTTCAATCCACCAATTCCCCCAACAGAGTAGCCGAACTGCTGGAGGTGATGCGTACGTGTACCAGCTCGCCGATGCGGTGGTTACCACGGTCGAACACCACCACACGGTTCTGCTCCGTGCGGCCGAAGAGCTGCTCCTTGCTCCGCTTGCTCACGCCCTCTACCAGCACCTCGTACTCCTGACCCACACAGCGGGCATTAGCCTCGGCCGAGAGGCGGTTCTGCAAAGCGATAATCTCATTCAAGCGACGTATCTTCACCTCCTCGGGCACGTCGTCGGGTAAGTGCTTGGAGGCGTAAGTGCCTGGACGCTCAGAGTATTTGAACATAAAGGCCGAATCGTAAGCGCAAGCCTCCATGAGGCTGAGCGAGAGCTGGTGGTCCTCCTCGGTCTCGCTGTGGAAGCCGGAGAAGATGTCGGTGGAGAGGCCGCAGTCGGGGATGATGCGACGGATGGCTGCCACGCGCTCCAGGTACCACTCACGGTCGTACTTGCGGTTCATGAGCTTAAGAATACGGCTGCTTCCGCTCTGCACGGGCAAGTGGATGTGGCGGCACACGTTGGGCTCCTCGGCAATGACGTGCAGGGTCTCGTCACTCATATCCTTGGGGTGAGACGTAGTGAAGCGGATGCGCATCGAGGGTACCTCGCGGGCCACCATACGGAGCAGCATGGGGAAGGTCACTACCTCGCCGTCAGGACGGGTGAAGCGGTAGGAGTTGACGTTCTGCCCCAGGAGAGTCACCTCCTTGAAGCCCTTCAGCTGCAGGTCACGCACCTCATTGAGGATGCTCTCTACGTCGCGACTGCGCTCCCGCCCACGGGTGTAGGGCACGATGCAGTAGTGGCAGAAGTTGTTGCAGCCACGCATGATGGAGACAAAACCCGAGATGCGGTTGCCGCAGATGCGCGAGGGGATGATGTCTCGATAAGTCTCGGTAGTGGAGAGCTCCACGTTGATGGCCTTCTCACCAGCCTCTACGGCGGCTATCAAATCGGGCAGTGAGAGGTAAGCATCGGGACCCACGACGAGGTCCACGTGGTGGTTGTCTATCAGCTCCTGCTTGACCCGTTCGGCCATGCAACCCAATACGCCCACGATGAGCTTTCCCTTGCGCTTCGTCTTGAGCATATGGAAGAACTCCAGTCGGTTGAGGATCTTCTGCTCCGCATTATCGCGTATGGAGCAGGTATTCATAAACACCGCATCGGCCTCATCCATCGATTCCGTCATGCCATAGCCCGCCATCTGCATGATAGAGGCAATCACTTCACTATCGGCCACGTTCATCTGGCAGCCGTAGGTCTCGATGAACAACTTCTTGTCGCCACCGGCAGTTGCAGATTTAAAGTCTGCTTCTGTTCTTTCTTTCATT
>JBJEKT010000116.1:0-2370 GCA_051878775.1 Bacteroides sp.
TTATGTTTTGTGAGTAAATTTCCGAGGCAATAAACGCCAAAAGCCTTGCCGGCCCTCGCTAAAAATGTCGGTAATAGGAAAAATCGTGTAGAAAAAAAATCAAGAGATGGTTGCCAGGTTCTCGCTAATCATCTCCAGCATCACATTCCCCGCCATCATGCGCCATCTCTTGCTCTCGTGCGGCAGAGGCCGGTAAGCATATCCCTTCCCCTCATCCTTGGCTTTGATGGCAGCCTCGGTGCGGGCCATCAGTTCAGGGTGCATATACGTCTCGTCATATGCCTCCAGCAGCAGCAACTTTCCCTTGTAGCAGGCATCGAAGTACACACCTCCGGGCTTGTAGTACCGTTCGCTTTCGCTACCTTCGGGCGGAAAGCCGTCCAGCAGCACGACCAATGGCCAACCCGCCTCACGGATGGCGCGTGCTATCGTCTTTTCGCCCTTGCTGATGGCAGCCGTATAGGTGATGGCCCCCCGTTCAGCATGTTCCAGAGCATGCTCCAACTGCCGTTGCAAGTCCTCCTCGCTGATGGAGCGGCTGCATTGCACTGTCTGCCTCTCAGGCCAGTCAAGCAGCCAGTGGTTGCCCATGCTCCTGAAGCGCAGCCCCTGCACCTCCGTGCGCTTGTGCATCGTGAAGAGCTCGGGATGCTGCCGCCTCATATACTTGCGGTAGGGATTAAGCACCACATAGTCGCACATCTTGTCCAGCTGTCCGGCCCTGGAGAGCGTGCGCACAAAGGGCTTCTCCAGTATGTGGTAAGGCAAGGCTTCGGTTGCTGGTGCATCGCACGCACCAGCCGTCATACCAACCTGACTCGCTGCCTGAGGCCTCGGCCAGACGCCCATCTCATGGGCAATGCGCGTCATGCCCGTCCGGAATCCGTGTGCCACCTCCAGTATGCTCTTGCCGGTATCCCCATGCACCCATACCACCACATGCAGATGGTCGGGCATCAGCATCTTCCTGCAGAGCGTGATTTTGCCCTTATAGCGCTCCTTGAGCGCATTGAGGTCTGCGCTCACAGCTTTTCCGAAAGGCGAGAGCCGCACCATAGCCATCTCCCCGAGCTCATTGACTGTCGGCACCCTCCCCGTCAGGTTCCTATAGAACGGACGTGACACATCCGGATATTCCGCCACCAGTTCCCCCAGCAGCGGCCTTCTGCCAGCCACAGCGAAGGTCAGGTGATAGATTCCCGGCCCCTTGAAGATATCCTTGCTATTTTTCCATTCAAATGCCATATGTGCCCGGCTTATGCCGCAAAAGTATTGCTTTTTCCCGGCTTGTGCAAATGTTTTATGCAGATATTTGATGCATTGTGTGCAAATTCCCGATGCAGATGAGCAATGATAGGAGAGCAGTGAGCAGAAATAGGCAGTGTAATCTGTAAGATGTGTAAGATGCCCTCATCGCCTTGCATCCCCTGTTTAGTCTGGGTCAAAGACCTGTCCCCAGACCCTGCTGAATACCCAACCAGTTTATCACGCATACATTGCGGATATATCCGCAGGCGGTATAGAGTATCGCCTTAGCAACCTCCCACAGGTTCTGCCAGTAACGTCAACAATTCGTTTGATTTGTGTCCGTTTTAAAGTTGTCTTAGTTTTAGGTGTTTTATTTTATACTAAGAATTTACACAAAGGTGAGTGGCACCTTCGTGTAAATCGGTAGGAGGACTTTGGAGTAAGTGGGGTTGTGCAATCATTCATCTTCCGATGAAGAGACTTCGGCAGAGAAGTCGCCCTTTGTCAGCTTGATGCTCTTGCCGTGCTGGGCGGCTGCAATCAGGGCGGGAACCTGGGCCAGGACCCCGAACATCAGGAGCAGGCCCACTGCGGTGAGGACACTGCCATCGATGATGCCCATCGGAGAGAGCGGAAGCCGCACACTATCAGCACGATGCTGACGGAAAGGTTGATGTAGAAGGCGTTCATAGGCGGTAGGCGGGGGCTGGGGGACTAGGAGCCGGGGGATTAGCGGGATAGGGGGGAGGGCCTCCTATCCCAGTTGTTCAGGTGAAGGACGGACCGCTGCCGCTGTCGGAGCCGCCGCCGGAGCCGCTGTCGGAGCCGCCCGAGGGGGTTTCGGGGTCTTCGATGGTGCCGTCATCGGTGGAGGTGACGCGCTTTACCAGGTTGCCGTAGCGGTCGAAGCAGGTGATGGAGATGCTGGTGTTCTTGAGCTCCTGCTTGATGTCGGAGTTGGGGGTGAAGATCACCTTGCGGCTGGTGATGAGCGAGCCGGCCACCTTGTTGACGTCCTCCACCGAGGTGGCGTTGATGCCGAAGCGCATGGAGCCCAGTCCGGGTACGGCCACGGAGTGTCCTTCGGTGGCCCATGCCTTGATGACCTCGCCGATGGCGTCC
>JBJEKT010000117.1:0-10338 GCA_051878775.1 Bacteroides sp.
AGGGTTGCCCCTTATCGGTAATCTTCTTCTGCGTCATAAGCAGTACCGGAATACGAGCGGATGGGGTAGTGCCACCTTCGCCGAAGGCAACGGGAAGAACGGACTCTTGGCCACTGCCACCTTCAATGTACCCGGTCTGAAAGGCCTGGTGACCAAAATCTATTTTATCGATGTCAACGAAAAGGGCGACAACGGCTTTGACAAAAACAGCCTCACTCCGGGTACTCTGGTCTATTACCAAGACAGTCCACGCGGTTGCGCACCAGGTTGACGCGGTTGCCCACATCGCTCAGCGTAGGCTTAAAGGCCGTAACCCGCACACCGTCGTAGAGGTTGAGTCCCTCCTCCGTGCCGAACCACATCCGGCCCAGCTCGTCTTGATAGATGGAGAGGACGGAGAGTTGCGACAGACCCTCCTTGATGCCGATGTGCTTGAAGTAGATGGCACGAGCAGCAGAGCAACATAGGGTGAGGATATAGAGCAATAGTGCGAAGCGTTTCATAGGTTGTTGGTAATTCTCAGTAAGGTGGTTTCTAATTTTTAGCAAAGATACGACATTCTTATCAATTACAGAAATAAAATCGCAACCATTTCAGCGAAAAGGTGTGATTAAAGCCGCTACCTGTGCGACAGATAAACAAAAAAATACGATTATGACTGAAAAACAAAAAATACGATTATGACTGAAAAACAAAAAATCCGCCTGCTGAATGTGACCATCATCTTGTTACTGACTTCCTGCACGCTCTGCTTGGCCGTCTGCATGTTCGGGCCTAAAGGCTCGCACCAAGGATTGCTCTCCTTGGCCTTAGGCTGCAGCGCCCTGAGCAACTCACTCGTCCTCATCCGCACCCGCATCGTCAAACGACAGGGGAAACAGTAAAAGGCCATGCAAGCACAGCCGAGGGGGAATGAGTGCCCCTCGGCGGCGGGACGCTGGTGTTCACCCTGAAACACCTGCGGGCGGCGAGACACACGGCTTGCTGCCCTGGTCTGAAGAGTTAACTACCCAGGCCTGGATGTTTAACTCTTCAGCGCTGGATGTTTAACTCTTCAGCCGTGAGGAGTTAACTGTTCAGACCTGGATGTTTAACTGTTCAGAGAATGCATCTAGTTAATCCATAAACGGCATAAAAAGGAAGCGAGGAAACTCCTCATTTCGAAGGAATTTCCTCGCTCTACTTGTTGCGGAGGCCTGACTCGAACAGACGACCTTTGGGTTATGAGCCCAACGAGCTACCAACTGCTCCACTCCGCGATGTTTCTCATTTGCGGGTGCAAAGGTACGGCTATTTTTTGAATATGCAAATTTTTTGCGATATTTTTTTGATTTTTCTTGCAGATACCGCAAAAAAGCAGTACTTTTGCTCAAATTATTAGCGAATGTGCAATGACAGTATCAAAAACTAGAGCCAAACTGGTGGACGTGGCCCGGCAGCTGTTCGCCAAAATGGGCGTGGAGAACACGACCATGAACGATATTGCCCTGGCCTCGAAAAAGGGCAGGCGGACTCTCTATACCTACTTCAACAGCAAGGAGGAGATATACGAAGCCGTGATTGAGTCGGAGCTCGACATCCTGTCAGAAACGATGCAAAGCGTGGCCGACAAGCAGGCTGAACCTGGCCCCAAACTGATGGAGATGATTTACACCCACCTGGACACCGTGAAGGAGATTGTCTATCGCAACGGCACGATGCGAGCCGACTTCTTCCGCGACATCTGGCAGGTGGAGAAGGTACGCAAACAGTTTGACATCCGTGAGATACAGCTCTTCAAGGCGGTACTGCAGGAAGGCGTGGACCGTGGCGTATTCCATATCGATGACCTGGGCATCACGGCGCAGATCATCCATTACTGCGTGAAGGGCATCGAGGCTCCCTACATCCGCGGACAGGTGGGCGCCTACCTGGATGATGACGTGCGCGACAAGTACGTGACGCGCCTCGTACTGGGCGCTCTGAGCAGCAAGACGGGGGAATAAAGCTCCCACGGAAACGACATCCACCAAGGACAAGCAGAATTATTAGATTAAATTATTTATAAACCAATATTTAAAAGAAAGAACATTATGGGACTTTTAACTGGAAAAACAGCCATTGTAACGGGTGCTGCTCGCGGTATCGGCAAGGCTATTGCATTGAAATTTGCTCACGAAGGTGCCAACATCGCCTTCACCGACCTGGTTATTGACGAAAATGCCGAAGCTACGGCCAAGGAAATCGAAGCTCTGGGCGTCAAGGCCAAAGGGTATGCTTCGAACGCAGCCAACTTTGAAGATACAGCCAAGGTGGTGGAGGCTATCCACGCTGACTTTGGACGCATTGACATCCTGGTGAACAACGCCGGCATCACGCGCGACGGACTGATGATGCGCATGACCGAGCAGCAGTGGGACATGGTGATCAACGTCAACCTGAAATCGGCCTTCAACTTCATCCACGCCTGCACCCCCATCATGATGCGCCAGAAAGCCGGCAGCATCATCAACATGGCTTCAGTAGTAGGCGTACACGGCAATGCCGGTCAGAGCAACTACGCTGCCTCGAAGGCTGGTATGATTGCCCTGGCCAAGTCGGTGGCTCAGGAGATGGGCTCACGCGGCATCCGCGCCAACGCCATTGCTCCCGGATTCATCATGACGGCCATGACCGACGCCCTGAGCGACGAGGTGAAGGCTGAATGGTGCAAGAAGATTCCTCTGCGCCGTGGCGGTACGCCCGAGGATGTAGCCAACGTAGCCACCTTCCTGGCTTCAGACATGGCCTCTTACGTCAGCGGACAGGTGATTCAGATTGACGGTGGCATGAACATGTAATCCGATGGTATGACAGTTGTTTACGAAGACAACCACCTCATCATCGTCAACAAGGCCGCTTCGGAGATTGTCCAAGGCGACAAGACGGGTGATACGCCGCTCTCTGAGAGCCTCAAGCTCTACCTGAAAGAGAAGTACGGCAAGCCGGGGAACGTATTCCTCGGCGTTGTCCACCGCCTGGACCGCCCCGTGAGCGGCCTTGTGCTTTTTGCCAAGACAAGCAAGGCGCTCTCACGGCTTAACACGATGCTGGCTCAGGGCGAGGTAAAGAAGACCTACTGGGCCATCGTCACCGCCCGTCCACCCCAGGAGGAGGGGGAACTGACCCACTTTCTGGTACGCAACGAGCAGCAGAACAAAAGCTATGCCTACGACCGCGAACGCCCAGGCAGCAAGAAGGCCATCCTGCACTACCGCCTCATCGCCACCAGCGAACGCTACTGGCTGCTGGAGGTGGATCTGAAGACAGGACGTCATCACCAGATACGCTGCCAGCTGGCCAAGATGGGGTGCCCCATCAAGGGCGATCTGAAGTATGGTGCGCCACGCTCCAACCCCGATGGCAGCATCTCACTCCACGCCCGCCGTATCCGCTTCATACACCCCGTATCCAAACAACCGATTGACCTCACAGCACCCCTACCCTCGCTGGCACCCTGGCCGCAATTCGAAGGAGAGCGCTTAAGAGACCCCTCTTAATCCCCCATGGGAGACCCCTCTTAATCTCCCCTCAGGGGAGAACTAATTACCAAAGTCCTTCTCCCGCCCTTTAAGGGAGCGCCGGGGAGGGTCTTCTTTAATTCAGATTATTTCTACTACAATGAAAAAAAATTTCCTTTTCAACCTGCTGCTGGTTGCCGCCTCAATGCTTTCTGCACAGGCTCAACGACCCGACGGACAGCAAGCTACCCAACAGCCAGTACGCGCACAAAACCTGCTGCTGCGCCCCACCATCACCCTGCACCAGCCCCTGCAAGGCGACAGCATCAACATGACGGGCAAACGGCTTAATACAGGCGACCTGCTGAAAAGCAAGGTAAGCCTCTACTTTGATGCCTCAAAGATACAACTCCTGCAAGCCGACACCGCCGGCTACATGCTCCTGGACCCCACCTTCACACCGGCACCGGCTGACGGCAAAGCTTCTGCAGCCACTGATGCCGCACAACCCAGCCGTATGTACCTGGTCAAGACCCTGCTGCGCGCAGAGCGCTTTGCCAAAGGCACACTGGAAGTGAGTTCTCCCTCGCGTCTGGAAGTCCTGGTCAACGGGAAGTCACGCCAGACGAAGGAGCAGGCCAATGATTCACTCAAGTCGGTTCGGCCAGTCAACGTACACCTCACCCTGGAGCCTGAGGACGACCAGGAAATCATCATCCGCCTGTTGGCAATGCCCGACGATAAGCTGGCCCCGCAGGTGAAGTGCGAGTTCCGCCCCGACAAGGAATTTGCTGCCGTGGGGGTACGCCTCGACGCCACCATGAAGCGCCGCTATTCCCTCCACAATACCAACTTCCGCAACCTGGCCCGCAACGTCTCCCTCTCTAACGACGGTCGCTACCTCATCACCTCTATCTCAGAGAGCTTTGACCTGAAGAACAGCCGCAGCCACAACGAGCTGACGGAGGTGAAGACGGGCCGCGTCATCAACTCCGACCTGGACAGCAAGTGGCGCTGGATGCCCCGCAGCATCAAGCTCTACCGCACGCTGAAGGGAGCCAACGGCTACGACCTCTTCACACTCGACCCTGCCACCCAACAGCAGGAACTCATCGCTCAAGGCCTGCCCGAGGAGCGCTTCACCTGGGCTCCCACAGAGGACTACGTGATCTGCTCGCTCTATGATGAAGGGGAGAAGGTGGATGGCCCGCTGAAGCGCCTCTTCCATCCCGACGACCGCATCCCTGGTAGCCGTGGACGCTCGCACATCGCACGCTATGACCTGGCAACCGGCGCCATGGAACGTCTGACCTACGGCAGCCATAGTGTCTATCTGAACGACATCTCGGCTGACGGCCAACGCCTGCTCTGCTCCACCTCGAAACCGGACATCACCCACTGCCCCTACTCGCTGACAGCCCTCTTTGAGATTGACCTGCAGAGTATGAAGGTCGATACGCTGGTGCAATGGGATGCCTACGTGAACCACGCCTCTTACTCACCTGACGGCCGCCAGCTCCTTGTCATCGGAAGTCCCTCGGCCTTTGGAGGCATAGGCAAGAACTGCGGCAAGCTGCCCATCGCCAACGACTTCGACACCCAGGCTTTTATTCTGGATATTGCAACCCGTCAGGTGGACCCCATCACGAAGGATTTCAACCCCACCGTGCAGCTCAACAGCTGGAACCCAACCAACGGATTGATTTATTTCAATACGACCGATGCCGACTGCGAACACATCTACACCTATTCACCCAAGACGCGCCAGTTTGAGCAGCTCCCCCTGGCTGAGGAGGTGGTGTCACGCTTCTCCATCCCCGATGGCAACCCCAACGTGGCGGCTTACATCGGCAGTGGTTACCAGAGTGCCTACGTGGCCTATACCTACGATGCCCGCAAGCGCACTTCGCGCCTCGTGGCCAACCCGATGAAGGAGATGCTCGACGGAATCGAACTGGGCGAGGTCAAGCCGTGGCAGTTTACGGCAAAGGATGGCACACTGATTGACGGTCAAATCTGTCTGCCTCCCTCGTTCGATGCAAACAAAAAATATCCACTCATCGTCTATTACTACGGCGGCACTACCCCGACCACCCGCGGTATCCTTTCACCCTACAGCCCGCAGGTATTTGCCTCGCGCGACTACGTGGTGTATGTTATCCAACCCAGCGGCACCATAGGCTACGGGCAGGAGTTCTCAGCCCGCCACGTCAACGCATGGGGTGACTACACCGCCGACGATATCATAGAAGGTACACGTAAGTTCCTCGATGCTCACCCCTTCGTGGATGCTAAGCGCGTGGGTTGCATCGGTGCCTCGTATGGCGGCTTCATGACGCAGTATCTGCAGACCAAGACCGACCTCTTTGCAGCCGCCGTCTCCCATGCCGGCATCAGCAACGTGACCAGCTACTGGGGCGAAGGCTACTGGGGATACTCCTACAACGCCGTAGCTGCTGCCAATAGCTACCCCTGGAGTCATCCCGACCTCTTCACGAAGCATGGTTCACTCTTCAACGCCGATAAAATCAACACCCCGCTGCTGTTGCTCCATGGTTCATCAGACACCAACGTACCCACGGGCGAGAGCATCCAGATATACAATGCACTGAAGATTCTGGGCAAACCCGTAGAGTTCATCCTGGTGGATGGCGAAGATCACTACATCAGTGACCTGGGCAAGAGGGCCCTGTGGCACAAAGCCATCATGGCCTGGTTTGCCCGCTATCTGCAGGACAGCCCAGAGTGGTGGAACGAGCTCTATCCCGAAAGACATTGGTGATTCTTCCACAACCTCACCCCGTCCCCTCTCCTTGCCTAAGGAGAGGGGTCAACCCCATCCCAGACCCTTCCCCCTCGGGAAGGGCTCAATTGAGTTCTGCGACCTCAACTTTTCTGGTAAGGGCAACGAAGCCTGTACCCCTTCGGGGTTGCCCTTCCGCACCACGCAGCAAAGCTGCGACCATCTACGCAACAGAGTTGCGATTCCCTAAAGGAAACACCCACGTGAAAAGGTTCCAGCCACATGAGCAGGTTCCCACCTACTTGAACAGGTTCCGGCCTCATCGTAGGGGCGTGAAGCAGAGAGGGGAAACGAGGGCGTTAAAAAGCAGAAACCTGTTTGAGCGAAGCGAGTTTTTTCTGCTTTAGCCCGACTCCCCTCGGAGTAGCCCCGGAGGTGTAGCCGGCGGGGTTTCTCTTTGCTTCTTTCTCTTTTGCCCGCGCAAAAGACGAAAGAAGGAGTAACTTAAAAAAAAGATAAGGGAACGAGAATAGGAATAAGGGATTAAGTAATAATTAATTGAGAAACAAATTTCTGTTTCTCTTTTAAAAGAGAAAAACAATGAAAGCAATTAAAACATTAACAATCATGCTATTGAGTTTGCAGCTGATGACAAGCAGCTGCAAACCTGGCACCAACTCCAACAGTATGGATAAAGAGACAAAAGTAAAAATCGAAACTTCGATGGGCGACATCGTGGTGAAGCTCTACAACGAGACTCCCAAACATCGCGACAATTTCCTCAAACTGGTGGCCGACGGCACCTACGAAGGGTTACTCTTCCACCGCGTCATCCGCAACTTCATGATTCAGGGCGGTGACCCCACCTCGAAGAATGCTCCTAAAGGGGCACAGTTAGGCGAAGGGGACCTGGATTATACGGTACCGGCTGAATTCATCTACCCCAAGTACTTCCACAAACGGGGCGCACTCTCAGCTGCTCGCCAGGCTGACAATGTGAATCCGGAGAAAGCCTCCTCGGCCAGCCATTTCTTCATCGTCACCGGTAAGGTAATCAACGACTCTACCCTGCTCAGCATGGAGCAGCAGATGATGAACCAACGCCTCAACGCTGCCTTCGACACCCTGGCCCGTAAGCACATGAAGGAGATCTTCAAGATGCGCCAGAAGAACGACCAGGAGGGACTGATGGACCTGCAGGAGAAGCTGATGGCCGAGGCCGAGGCTGAAGTGAGCAAGGAGCCTGAGTTCCACTTCACTCCCGAACAGGTGAAGGCATACACCACCGTGGGCGGTACACCCCACCTGGACGGCGCCTACTCGGTGTTTGGCGAGGTGGTGGAAGGCATGGAGATTGTCGATGCCATCCAGCAGGTGAAGACTGACCGCAACGACCGACCGGATACGGATGTGGTCATCAAGAAGATGACAGTTATTAACTGACTATAACACAATCATTGTATTAGCATGAATTACCGCACGCACTATACCGCCCTTGTCCGACTTGGCCTGCCCATTGTGGTGGGACAAATCGGCATGATGTTAGTGGGCTTTGCAGATACCTTGATGATTGGTCATCACAGCACGCAGGAGTTGGCTGCGGCCTCGTTTGTCAACAACCTGATGTTGCTGGCCGTGGTGACGGGCATTGGTTTCAGCATGGGCCTCACGCCGGTGGTAGGTGCTCTTTGCGGGCAGAAGCGGCTGGAGGATGCCGGTTTGGCCCTCCGCTGCTCCATCAAGGCCAATAGTGGAGTAGGAATACTGCTCACACTGCTGGCCCTCCTGCTTTATCTCTTCATCGACCATTTAGGGCAACCCGATGAACTGCTTCCCTTAATCCGCCCTTATTACCTGATTGTAAGCGCTACGCTACTGCCCGTGATGTGGTTCAACAGCGGCAAACAGTTTACGGATGGCATAGCCATGACCCGTTACGGCATGTGGATTCTGCTGAGCGGCAACGCACTCAACATCCTGGGCAACTGGCTGCTCATCAACGGCATCGGCCCATTTCCTGAACTCGGACTGCAAGGAGCAGGTATCAGCACACTCTTCTCTCGGCTGGCCATGGTGGCTGCTTACGTCATCATCCTCAGCCGGGGAGCTCGCTTCGCTCCTTTCCGCATCGGCCTCTTCTGCCAAAAACGTCGTCAGGAGAAGCGGCAGCTGTTCCGCCGACTCTGTCTGCTGGGGCTTCCCATGGCCATGCAGAGCGGTATGGAGACCGCCTCGTTCAGCTTGACAGCCATCATAGTGGGCTGGCTCGGCACGGTGGCCTTGGCCTCTCATCAGATCATGTGTACCATCTCGCAATTCAACTTCATGATGTACCTGGGTCTCGGTACCGCTGTCTCCATCCGTATCAGCCACTTCCATGGCCGCGGCGATACGACCGATGTGCGGCAGACTGCCTCGGCAGGCTTTCACTTGATGCTCGTACTCGAAGTACTGCTCTCCCTGATTCTCATCCTCATGCACAAAGAGATTGGCGGATGGTTTACTGACAGCCCCGAAGTGACCGCCATGGTAGCCAGCCTCTTCGTGGTCTTCATCGCCTACCAGTTTGGCGACGGCCTACAAATCAACTATGCCAATGCCCTGCGCGGCATAGCCGACGTCAAGGTTCTGGTCATCATCGCCTTCATCGCCTACTTCATCATCTCCCTTCCAGCCAGTTACCTCTTTGCCTTCCCGTTGGGACTCGGTCTGCCCGGCGTATGGATGGGCTTCCCCTTCGGCCTGACCAGCGCCGGCCTCATGCTGTGGTGGAGATTTAGACGCAAATCGAACAATAATTCTGCCCCTAAAAGCGAACATATTTGAAGCTTTTTAGTTATATTTGTCGGCTCAATATGGTTCGAACAAGTATGGAACAAGCTAAGAAACGAAAAGGGCTGAAGATAGCCCTGTGGATTATGGCTATGCCCATCGTGCTGTTTTTCAGCCTGATGGCACTACTCTACGTACCCTTTATACAGCAGTTTATCAGCGAGCAGACAGCCCGTATCGCCTCCGAATCTACTGGTATGGACATCCGTGTAGGGCGCATCGACCTCCGCTTCCCGCTCAACCTACGCGTCAGCCAGGTACAGGTGCTACAACAAGATACTTTGATTACCGACTCACTGGCAACACCGACCTTTGCTACCGACACCCTCTTGCTACTCGACCTCTTGGAGGTGAAAGTGCAGGCCCTCCCGCTCTTTAAAGGGAAAGTGGAGATAGACAAAGTGAATCTTCAGGGCGTGGAGCTACACAGCGGCAACCTCATCGATGGAATGGAAATTGATGGAACGCTAAGCGAATTCTACCTGCAGAGTCACGGAATTGATTTACCCAATGAGGAAGTGATACTCAACGAAGTTGCGCTGCGAGACACCCGTCTGGCCATCGCCTTGACAGACACTACATCCACCCAGTCTGAAGATACAACCTCCACATCCATCGGTTGGCGCATCATGCTCCATAAACTGCAACTGGATCAGATTGACCTGCAGCTCTGCCTGCCCACCGACTCCACGCACGTAGCCACTCACATCGGTACCTTCCAGGTGGAGGAGACCGTGGCTGACCTGGGCAAGAACAGCTACGACATGAAGCGCTTTCTGATAGATCACTCCTCGGTGAACTACGATAGCGGCACCCATCCGGCAACACCCTCTCCAGGACTGGACCCTTCACACATCGCTATCCGCAATCTGCGGGCTGAAGTGGATTCTGCCCGCTTCAGCGGGCGTGACCTACAGGGTATTGTCCGCAACTTCTCCTTCGTAGAGCAATCGGGATTTACGGTCAGCTCACTCACCGGCCGGCTCTACTCCGACTCCACCCGCATCTACCTACCCGACCTCAAACTCACTACCCCCCACAGCGAAATCACCCTATCCGCCAACAGCTACTGGGACCTGCTGAATACTCCCACCACAGGTAACCTCTCCTCACGTCTCAACGCCCGCATAGGCAAACAGGACGTGCTCCTACTGGCCGGCAACCTACCTGAGAGCTTCAAACAAGCCTACCCTTTCCGCCCCCTCACCATACGGGCCGGAACGGAGGGTAACTTCAAACGGATGTACCTCTCACGCTTCAATATCGATCTGCCTGGCGCTTTCA
>JBJEKT010000118.1:0-5283 GCA_051878775.1 Bacteroides sp.
TGTTCCGCTGGTGCGATGGTACCTACCTGGAGGACCAGGACTTCTTCCGCTTCTCTGGCGTGGGCCGCGACTGCTACCTCTATGCCCGCGAGAAGCGGCGCATTGAGGATATCCGCCTCACCCCCGACCTGGACGAGAACTTCAGCAAAGGTTCACTTCGCGTGGAGCTTAAGCGCAAAGGAAGCGGCAAGGTGACGCTGAAGCTGGCTGATGCCGAGGGCCACACCGTGGCCGAAACGACAACCGCTACGACTGAAGCAAACCTTAGCGTAGAGAAACCCTCATTGTGGAGTGCCGAGACACCTTATTTATATACACTCACCGCCACGATGGAGGGCAACCACGAGGTGATTCCCGTGAAGGTGGGCTTCCGCAAGATTGAACTCCGCAACGCTCAGGTACTCATCAACGGCAAGCCCGTGCTCTTCAAGGGAGCGGACCGCCACGAACTGGACCCCGACGGGGGCTATGTGGTATCGCGTGAACGGATGATTGAGGATATCCGCATCATGAAGGAGCTGAACATCAACGCCGTGCGTACCTGCCACTACCCCGATGACGGACAGTGGTACGAACTGTGTGACCAGTACGGCATCTATCTGGTGGCTGAGGCCAACGTAGAGAGCCACGGCATGGGCTATGGCGAGAAGACCCTGGCCAAAAACCCCTCCTACCTGAAGGCTCACATCGAACGCAACGAACGCAACGTGGCCCGTAACTTCAACAACCCCAGCGTCATCTTCTGGTCACTCGGCAACGAAGCAGGCTACGGCTCCAACTTCGAGGCAGCTTACGACCGCGTGAAAGCAATGGATGCCTCGCGCCCTGTACAGTATGAACAGGCGGGTACTGAAGGCAAAACCGATATCTACTGCCCCATGTACCGTAGCTACAGCCGTTGCGAAGAATATAGCCAGGACAGCAACAGCACCAAGCCTCTGATTCAATGCGAGTATGCCCACGCCATGGGTAACTCGGAAGGTGGCTTCAAAGAGTACTGGGACATCATCCGTAAATACCCCAAATACCAAGGTGGCTTTATCTGGGACTTTGTGGACCAGTCTATCCGCTGGACGGGCAAAGGCAGACGCGAGATTTATGCGTATGGTGGTGACTTCAACACCACCGATGCCAGCGACCAGAACTTCTGCAACAATGGTCTGATCAGTCCTGACCGCGTACTCAATCCCCACGCTTATGAAGTACGACGCGTCTATCAAGATATTCACACCACAGCCGGCGACCTGAACCGCGGCGAAGTTAAGGTATATAACGAATACTTCTTCCGCAATCTCTCCAACTATGAGCTCTGCTGGGAGGTGACGAAGGATGGTAAGGCCGTGAAGAGCGGTCGCGTAGAGGAACTGAACGTGGCACCCGGAGCAACAGCTACGCTGGCCCTGCCCCTGCCGAAGGTAGATAACGAAGGTGAATGGCTGCTCAACGTCAGCTACCGCCTCAAGCAGGCTGAAGATCTGCTCCCTGCCGGCTTCACCGTGGCTCAGAACCAACTGACCCTTCGTCCGTTTGAGCCATGCACGGCGCAACTCGCTGCGGCTACTACAGCCGACCGCCAAGTGGCAGAGCTCCGTGCTGCCGACCACAAAGAGGGCTACCGCCTGCTAGTGGAGGGTGATGGCTTCCGCATCGAATTCGACCGCTACACCGGCCTGCTCAGCACCTACCGCGTGAAGGGCGTGGATTACCTGCTCGACGGCTTCTCACTGACCCCCAACTTCTGGCGCGCACCGACTGACAACGACATGGGTGCAGGCTTGCAATACCGATATAGAGTTTGGAAGGAGCCCAAGATGAAACTCACCTCGCTGACCCACAACACCGACGAAGCAGGTATCGTGACGGTAGAGGCCACTTACGAACTGCCCGATGTTAAGGCCAAGCTGAACATGACCTACCGCATCAACGGCGAAGGAACGATTCAGGTGACGGAGAAGATGACAACCGACCCCAATGCCAAAGTGGCTAATATGTTCCGTTTCGGTATGCAGCTCACCATGCCCCGCAGCTTCGACCGTCTGACCTACTACGGTCGCGGCCCCGTGGAGAACTACGCCGACCGCAAGCAGGCAGCCGACCTGGGCATCTATTGCCAGAGCGTAGCCAGCCAGTTCTACCCCTACATCCGTCCGCAAGAGACGGGTACGAAGACAGACATCCGTTGGTGGCAGATGCAGAGTGCCGCAGGCCGCAAGCTGACAGTGACTGCTACGGTGCCCTTCTCCGCTTCAGCCCTCCACTACCGTCAAGAGACGCTCGACGAAGGTATCCGTAAGCATCAGACCCACAGCGGTGAACTGACCGAAGAGGAGCTCACCACGCTGAGCATAGACCTTGTGCAGATGGGACTCGGCTGTGAAGACAGCTGGGGCCGTACTGCCCGACCCGAATATCTCCTGCCCTGCATGGACCGTGAATTCACCTTCACGCTGAAGGCCGAGTAAAGCTTGGCTTTTGCCCTTCCAGGGCGTGAGGAATGGCCTCATGTAATGCACAGATCACCTACAGCCAGGACGGACCTATCTGTCCGCCCTGGCTATTTTAATGCATAAACATCCCTCCCCTACAACTTGGTCTATTACTTTTTCGTAAAAAATAGCCGATAGATGCACAAAATGTTGTATCTTCGCCGCTTGAAACGTTTAATAAGGAGAACTTATAGCAAATGTGGATACTGATAATCAGTCTGGTTGTGGTCGTTGCCGTAGCTGCTGCAGCGGGCTTGTGGCGTAACCGCAGGCTGCGCCGACAGATGGAGCGGGGCGAAATCCAGGAGATGCCCGAGGTGAAGAACGTAGATAGCGAATGCTGCGGTCAGCACGAGGTGTGCGAGAAGGAGAGCCTGCTGGCTGCCGTAAGCCGCGGCGTGGAGTACTACGACGATGAAGAGTTGGATCGCTATATCGGCACAGCTCCTGAAACCTATTCTCCTGAACAGGAGGAGGAGTTTCGCGATGTGCTCTACACGATGCGCGACGATGAAGTAGCCGGCTGGGTACGCAGTCTGCAGTTGCGGGGCATTCCTCTTCCTGATGGCGTGAAAGACGAGGTCTTCCTCATCATCGGCGAGCGACGAAGCAGCGGAACGAGCCAGACATAAGAAAACCATATCAAGATAATAGAGAGACAAGGAAATGACTGAACTGTACGAACTCTTAGGATACACCTTCTTTCAGCGTGCGCTGATAGGCAGCCTGCTGGCCAGTATCGCTTGCGGCCTGGTGGGCACCTACATCGTGACGCGGAGGTTAGTCTTCATCAGCGGAGGACTGACCCATGCCTCGTTCGGCGGTATCGGTCTCGGTCTCTACACCGGTGTGCCGCCCATTCTCTCAGCCGCCCTCTTCTCCGTGCTCTCCGCCTTTGGCGTAGAGTGGCTCAGCAAACGCAAGGACATGCGCGAGGACTCGGCCATTGCAGTCTTCTGGACCCTGGGTATGGCGCTCGGCATCATCTTCAGCTTCCTGGCCCCTGGCTTTACGCCTGACCTGTCAGCCTACCTTTTCGGCAATATCCTCACTATCACGCAGGGCGACCTCTGCTTCATCGGAACGGTGGCTTTACTACTGATGGGCTTCTTCGGCCTCTTCATGCGCTGGATTGTAGCCATCGCCTTCGACCGCGAGTTTGCCCTTTCGCTCGGATTGCCTGTACGCCGCATGGAGTATCTGCTGATGTTGTTCATCGCCCTCACCGTCGTGGCATGCCTGCGCATGGTGGGCATCGTACTGGTCATCTCGCTGCTCACCTTGCCGCAGATGACGGCCAACCTCTTCAGCCACAGCTTTAAGCGCATCGTCCTCCTCTCTATGGGCATCGGCTATATCAGCTGCCTGGGCGGACTGCTGCTCTCTTATCAGCTCAATATCCCTTCGGGGGCTTCAATTATCTTTATCTCTATCCTCATCTATGCGCTCTGCAAGGTGAGCAGGGAACTAAAACATTAAGCATCATGTATAAGATTACCATTCCTTCGCCCGACCAGCTTGCCGAAGCTGCCCGCCAGTTTGTGGGACAGATGGGCGACGACACCGTCTTTGCCTTCTACGGCAAGATGGGTGCAGGCAAGACCACCTTCATCAAGGCCATCTGCGAAGCACTGGGCGTGAGCGATGTCATCACCTCACCCACCTTCGCCATCGTCAACGAATACCGCTCTGACGAGGACAATGAATTGATTTACCACTTCGACTTCTACCGCATCAAGAAGTTGGAAGAGGTCTATGACATGGGCTATGAGGACTACTTCTACAGCGGCGCACTCTGCTTCATCGAGTGGCCCGAACTGGTGGAGGAACTGCTACCGATGGATGCGGTGAAAGTCTGCATCGAGGTGGCCGATGACGAGAGCCGCACCGTGACCATGGGTCCGCTGGAGCTGGATGCCCCCACTACTGAGGCCGAGGCTGGGGAGGACGAAGCATGAGCCACTACGTGATACTCGGCATCTTCGCCTTGACCGGTATGCTCTCCCTGCTGGCTGCACTCTGCAACTGGGAGTGGTTCTTCACGGCCCGCAATACGCAGTGGGTGGTGCGGAACGTGGGGCGACGTCAAGCCCGCTGGTTCTACGGCGTGCTGGGATTGGTTCTCTTAGCCACAGCCAGCTTCTTCTATACCCAAATACCAGATGCCCTATGATGCCCGCTTGGCTTACTGTCTTTGTAGGTGGCGGAGCAGGGAGTCTGCTTCGCTATGGTCTCGGTTTGTTTCTCCGCCGAGGTGATGGATTGTTTCCCTGCGGCACCTTTGCGGCCAATGTGTTGGGTTGTTTCTTAATAGGGCTCTTCTATGCGTTGAGCAGCCGCCTCTCGCTTTCGGCAGAGGTACGGCTCCTGCTCACTACGGGGCTCTGTGGCGGCTTCACCACTTTCTCTACCTTCAGCTACGAGTCGCTCCAGCTCTTCCAGCAGGAGCATTATCTCCTTTTCTTCACTTACATCCTGGGCAGTCTGCTGCTCGGACTGCTGGCTGCTTGGCTCGGTTCACGGCTACTTTAGGCCCGATTGGGCGAAAAGCCTTACACCCGCTTGATGCGGATGAAGTGCTCCTCCATCCACTGGAAGAGAATGAAGAGCAGCGGCACGACAAAGAGCAGAGCCACCGTGCCACCTGATTCGTGGCCTACGGCATCCCCTCGGTACAGGACTGGGGTTGTTTGAGCAAAGATGTTCGATAATTTGCTCGTTTGCCCCGGATTATTAACATCTATTGGACAGTTAACTCCCCAGCGCTGGAGGTTTAACTATTCAGCCGTGGATGTTT
>JBJEKT010000118.1:5383-10304 GCA_051878775.1 Bacteroides sp.
AACTGTTCAGCCGTGGATGTTTAACTGTTCAGCCGTGGATGTTTAACTGTTCAGCCGTGGATGTTTAACTGTTCAGCGCTGAAGAGTTAACTCCTCAGCGCTGAACAATTTATCCTCTCTTTACCCAAACCTTGTGGGTGTAATTGCCCTGCGTAGTGATGGGTGATGACGACATACTGACTACTTTCCGCAGTTCGGTCGATGCGGCCGAACGGGACATGTTGTTGATGCCGGCATAGTCAGCCAGCGTCAGGTAACCTTTGCGGTCGATGACCTCTACTGCACGTGCGATACGCTCCTCCAGGGTGCCCTTCTTCTTGCGGATAATCTTCACGCCCTCCATCTTCCGCACGGGTTCGGTCTTGAGGCGTATCTCCTTGAGCCACTCTTTGGAAGGCTTGAAGTTGACATCCTTCACCTCCACTTTACGCCGACGCATCTTGTCGTCCTCGTCCACGAGCTCGGTGGCTTTGTCATCTTCAAATTGCAGCGATACGGAGAAGGTGCCCAGGCTATCAAGGTTGACGTTATAACCCATAGCCAGCAGGTCGCTCATGGTTTCGGCCAGCCCTTCCACCACAGCGGTAACAATATTCGGTGCAACCCCCATGTGGTGGTCTTGCATCAAATACCTCACGCCTCACATTTGCTTGTATTTTATTGATTATTAGGTGTATATAGTGTGAGGTGTCGGTTTTGACACCTCACACAAACATCACATCGTAAATCGTTGTGTATCAATTAATAATAGGCTTTTGTGAGGTGTGAGGTATTATTTTCATTTCTCTGCGTTTATTTTATGCTGCTACCTGTACAAGTCTGTAAACGGCCCCTTCTCTGGTATGCTTCGACTCGCAGCCGAGGAAGCGGAGCACCTTGCCCAGACGTACCTTGGTGGAGTGGAGCAGCTCCTCGATGTTGTTCTTCGGCGAGCGCTTGCCCCCGATGCCCTCGCGCTTAGCGTGGAGGATGATAGAGTTGACAGCCATCTCGGTCAGCACCTCCCAGGCCGTCGCATCTGGGAACCGCTTGAATTCCGTCTTGCCACTGAGCAGGTTGTGGCGAAACTGGTAGTTCTCATTGAGGAAGCTCTCTACGTCAAGCAGCGCCTCCTGTACCTGAGTCATTGCCTGCAATGCCGAGGTGTCGTTCATAAGGGTATCTTCCATACGCAATAAGGTTTAAAATGCGGATGCAAAGATACCGCATGAATTACCAGTAAACACAATTATCGCCGTTTACAGCACCCCTTTTCGCTGAAAATCGAGATATTTCAGCCAAAATCGGGATATCCCGAGGGATATTTTTCTCTCTTCACTGGGTGATATATCTAAAATCAGACTCTCATTATTTATGCTGTTACCGACATTTTCTTCAAAAACCAGACTTTAATGATGGAATTTTCACGGGTAAAGTAAAAAGAATGATGGAACAGTTTCTGGAAGGTACTTGCGCAAAAATTTCTGCTTCCATAGGGTGAAATCTCAAAAATAATGCGTAGCTTTGCAGCGAATTGGTTCCGGTGCGGCTCGCCAGCCGTACGGATGAAAAGGGAACCGGGTGGGAGTCCCGGACAGTCCCGCTGCTGTGAACCTCCGCTACAGTCCTGAATATCTGTCGGCCACTGGACAGCCTGCCGCTTCTGGGAAGGCCTCGGGACGAGGAGATAGTCAGAAGACCTGCCATTCATTAAAGGCTGCCTCCACTCGTGGGATAGAGAGACAGTGCGAAACGTTTTTTCACCTTCTAATAGTCATGGAAGAAGACTATGATTCAAACTGTTGTGAAGCGCGACGGACGTATCGTCGGCTTCAATGAAGAGAAAATTGCAGCAGCCATCCGTAAGGCCATGCTGCATACGGAACAAGGCGAGGATGCTGTGCTCATCGCCCAAATTACGGACCACATCGCCTTCCGGGGCGATACACAGATGACGGTAGAGCAGATTCAGGACCTAGTGGAACTGGAACTGATGCTGAGCAGCCGCAAGGATGTGGCGCAGAAGTACTTCGCCTACCGCAACCAGCGGAGCATCGCCCGAAAGGCCAAGACGCGCGACATCTTCCTGGAGATCATCAACATCAAGAGCAACGATGTGACGCGCGAGAATGCCAACATGAATGCCGATACACCGGCCGGCATGATGATGAAGTTTGCCAGCGAGACCACCAAGCCCTTCGTGGATGACTACCTGCTCGACGAGGAGGCGCTGGAGGCCGTCAAGGGCAACTACCTCCACATCCACGACAAGGATTACTACCCCACGAAGAGCCTCACCTGCGTGCAGCATCCACTGGACCGCATCCTGACCAACGGCTTCTCAGCCGGACATGGGGAGTCGCGCCCTGCCAAGCGCATCGAGACGGCCAGCATCCTGGCCTGTATCTCACTGGAGACGGCGCAGAACGAGATGCACGGCGGACAGGCCATCCCTGCCTTCGACTTCTACCTGGCCCCCTACGTGCGCAGTAGCTTCATCGAGGAGGTGAAGAGCCTGGAGCAGCTGACGGGGAAAGACTACTCCTATTTATATAATAAGGAGTTTGACGACTACGTGACCCGTCCGCTCGATAACCTGGAGGGCGAGGAGCGTATCCTGCAGCATGTCATCAACAAGACCGTGACCCGCGTGCATCAGGCGATGGAGGCTTTCATCCACAACATGAATACCATCCACTCCCGTGGAGGCAACCAGGTGGTGTTCAGCTCCATCAACTACGGTACCGATACCTCGGCAGAGGGACGCTGCGTCATCCGCGAGCTGCTGCTCTCCACCTACCGTGGCGTGGGGGGCGGTGAGACGGCCATCTTCCCCATCCAAATCTGGAAGAAGAAGCGGGGCGTGAGCTACCTGCCGACAGACCGCAACTACGATCTCTACAACCTGGCCTGCATGGTGACGGCCCGCCGCTTTTTCCCCAACTTCCTCAACCTCGATGCCACCTTCAACCAGCATGAGGCATGGCGCGCCGACGACCCCAAGCGCTACGAGCACGAGGTGGCTACCATGGGTTGCCGCACCCGCGTCTTTGAGAACCGCTTCGGGCCCAAGACCTCCATTGGCCGCGGCAACCTCTCCTTCTCCACCATCAACCTGGTGAAGCTGGCCATCGAGTGTATGAACATCGTGGACAAAGACCAACGTATCGCCGTCTTCTTCTCTAAGCTCGACCACCTGCTGGAGGTGACTGCACGCCAGTTGCACCAGCGTCTGGAGTTCCAGAAGAGCGCCTTTGCCAAGCAGTTTCCCCTGCTGATGTCGGCCCTCTGGATAGGTTGCGACAGGTTGAAGCCGAACGACTCCATCGCTCCCGTCATCAACCAAGGGACGCTCGGCATCGGCTTCATCGGCCTGGCCGAGTGCCTGAAGGCATTGGTGGGCAAGCACCATGGTGAGTCGGAGGAGGCCCAGGCACTGGGCCTGCGCATCGTGACCTACATGCGCGACCAGGCCAACCGCTTCTCGGAGAGCTATCAGCACAACTACAGCATCCTGGCCACCCCTGCCGAGGGGCTGTCGGGAAAGTTTACGCGCATCGACCGCAAGCAGTTTGGCTCGCTGGAGGGGATCACCGACCGCGATTACTACACCAACTCCAACCACGTGCCTGTCTATTACCCCTGCACCGCACGCCACAAGGCAGAGGTGGAGGCCCCCTACCACGACCTGACGCGCGGTGGACACATCTTCTATGTGGAGATTGATGGCGATGCCACCCACAACCCCGAGGCCATCAAGCGCGTGGTGGATATGATGGACCGCTACAACATCGGCTACGGCTCGGTGAACCACAACCGCAACCGCTGCATGGAGTGTGGCTACGAGGATGCCGCCAAGCACCTGGAGCAGTGCCCCCGCTGCGGCAGTACGCACATCGACCGTCTGCAGCGCATCACGGGCTACCTGGTGGGCACCACCGAGCGTTGGAACCGAGGCAAGCTGGCCGAACTGAATGATCGCGTGATACACGGCGAGGAGGAGAAGCAGGGATGAAGCCGCTCTCCATCCTCCGCATCGTAGAAGATACCGTAGTGGATGGTCCGGGTTTCCGGACCTCCATCTACGCTGCCGGCTGTCCGCACCACTGCCCGGGGTGCCACAATCCACAGTCGTGGGACATCGCGCACGGTACGCCCTATACCGTGGAGAAGCTGCTGCAGCTGGTGCTGGATGACCCCTTTGCCGACGTTACCTTCAGCGGTGGAGACCCCTTCTTCCAGGCCGAGGGGTTTGCAGCCCTGGCCCGTGCCATACACAAGGAGAGCACGAAGAGCATCTGGTGCTATACCGGCTACCTCTACGAGCAGTTGCTGGAGCATTCCCTCCACAGGGCGTTGCTGGAGCAGGTGGATGTGTTGGTCGATGGCCCCTTCGTCTCCTCCCTGTGTCAGGAGGGGCTCCGCTTCCGGGGCAGCACCAACCAGCGCCTCATCGACGTGCAGCAGTCGCTGACCCTGCAGCGGGTAATCTACTTTGAGGACTAGAAAAGACCAAAGGTCCCTACATACATATTCATGGTACCGCACCACTCTTCGAGATCCATTGGCGAATCGTAGAATTTACTTAGTAGCTTGGAGGAATGACCTTATGATATTGACAAGTAATCCGGTATAGGCAGGTAGGTGTTGAGCTCGAAGTTGTCCTCTGGCATCAGGAAGTGCCTGCCGTCTCTTCCAAACTCGTACTCGATGAGGGGAATGTCCTCGGTATCTTCCTCTAATACGTATTGGGCTATGGCATACTCCTTGCAGGGCTTGATGCCTGCCTCTTCAGCAAAGTAGAGGGCATCTTTTACTCCTAAGCAAAATGTATCAAGAAAAAAGTGCATCCCGTAACCTGTCTTTTCTTGGCCATAATGATTTATCCCTTAATTCCGCAAAACTTTGATTTAAATTAATTTATAAGTTCCTGAGCAACAAA